>JBPCNK010000330.1:0-22841 GCA_051001345.1 Acidobacteriota bacterium
GTACGACGGTCGGCGGCGTCAGTGCGGCGGCTCGCCGCGCGGCGCTGGATGCGCGCGAAGCGCTGTTTGCCAAAGTGGCGCCGGCGCTTGGAGCAGAACCCGGCCAGTTGGTGGCGCGCGCCGGGCGCATCGGGGTCCGAGACAATGCGTCGCGCAGCTTGAGCTGGAAGGAAGCGGCCGGAAAATTGGGAGTCACGCCGCTGAGCGTCATGGGCGTCAACGCGCAGAACTCGCGCGATCTGAACAGCGCCGGCGCCGCCGGCGTTCAGGTTGCCGACGTCAGCGTCGACGTCGAAACAGGCATTGTCAAGATGAACCGTTTTGTCGCCGTCCAGGACTGCGGCCTGGTTCTTGACTTGAAGCTGGCCGAAAGCCAGGTCTACGGCGCAGTCATAATGGGAGTTGCCTACAGCCTCTTCGAGGAAAAGGTTTCCGACCCGCACACGGGTAAAATGCTCAACGCCAATATGGAGTTTTACAGGCTGGCCGGAGCTGGCGATATCGGCCAGATCGTCGTCAAGATGATGACCGGACCCGGCTATGACGAGCGCGGCGTCATTGGTCTCGGTGAGCCGCCGGTTATTGCACCCGGCGCCGCCATCTCCAACGCCGTGGCCAATGCGATCGGGGTCCGCGTCCCCGATATTCCGCTGACACCCGATCGGGTACTAGCGGCGCTGGAAGCGAAAGGGGGCAAGGCCTGATGCGAGCCTTTGAATACGTCGAAGCTGCAACCAAGGAAAAGGCGATCGAAGCATTGTCGGGTACATGGGACACGGCCTTGCTGGCGGGAGGCACCGACCTGCTCAACTTGATGAAAGACGACGTCGAGCGTCCGCGGCGCCTCGTCAACATCAAAGGGATTCCGGAACTGGCCAGGATCAGCACAGCCAAAGACGGTTTGCATATCGGCGCGGCCGTAACACTCGATGCCGTTTCAGACCATGCCGGCATTCAGAAACAGTACCGTGCCCTGGCCGCGGCCGCCGGTGAAGTGGCGGGTCCGCAGATTCGCCACATGGCTACCGTTGCAGGCAACCTCTGCCAGCGCCCGCGCTGCTGGTATTACCGCAACGGTTTCGGACTTTTGGCGCGAGGACCTGCCGGCAACTACCTGGTTCCGGAAGGAGATAACCGTTACCACGCTATTTTGGGAACGGGCGGGCCGGCTTACTTTGTGCACCCGAGCAGCCTGGCGCCGGCGCTGATCGCATTCGATGCGAAGCTGAAGATCTACGGTCCGAAGGGTTCGCGCGATGTGGCGCTCAAAGATTTTTACCGGATTCCAAAATCGGATGGCGAACGCGAGAACCTTCTTGATCCCAACGAGATCATCCTGGAGATTGTCGTTCCTCCTTCGACTGCGGCGTCGGCCTACTACGAAGTCCGCCAGAAGGAAGCCATGGACTGGCCGTTGGCGACCGCCTGCGCGACGTTGAAGATGGACGCGGGCAGAAAGGTGCGCGAGGCTCGCGTCGTTTTGGGACACGTTGCGCCGGTGCCCTGGGTGGCCGCGCAGGCCGAGAAATGGCTGGTCGGTCAGACACTGTCGGCCGAGACGGCTGCGCGCGCCGGCGAGGCGGCTGTCGAAGGGGCGCGGGCACTCAAGCAGAACGGCTACAAAATTCGGCTGGCGCAGGTTGCCGTCAAACGGGCGCTGCTGCGCGCCGCAGGAATGGAGGCCTGAGATGACGATGGACAAAACCACGCAGACGCTCTGCGGGCGTCTTCGCAACAAAGGCATGTTCATTGAGGCCGAACGCGATCCGTCGGTACCTCCCACCAACGACGTCTTCTACTGGTGCACCCACACGCAGAACTGTCTCGGCCCCGACGGGCGGGTGTGTGGGACGGGGGAATGCAGGCCGGATCGGGAGTGTTTCGAAGCTTCGTGATAAGGACTAAGGACTAAGGACTAAGGACGAAGGACGAGTTACGAAGTTCAATCTCCGTACTTTGTCCTTCGTCCTTTTTTGATCCGCAATCAATCCGCAATTTTCATCTCGCCCTCTTCTGCGGTACAATAGCAAAAAGTACAAAGGAGCTTCGTATGAGAAGGATTCTATTGACGAGTTGTGTTGCCCTGCTGTTGGTGGGGCCTGCGTTGGCAGCCGACCGGCAGATCGCGGGCGACTACGTCGAGGCGCGAACGGCGGCCGTTTACGCCGGAGCCTGCTTTACCAATTCCGAAATGGGATTGACCGGAGGGGAAGCCATCCTGGCCTGGAAAGTGCGCGAGGGCTCCTGGCAGGGTGTCGATCTGTCCGGCCTGTCCGTTGTCGCCGTCCTCAAGGCCCGAGCGACATTGGGTGATCCGGTAGCGTCACCGTACCCGGTGCGGTCGATTTTGGTTGTTGACGACCAGGCAACGCCTGCGCAAAAGCAAGCGCTGGTCAGTTTTGCCCGGAAGATGGCCGGCGCTTTGCTGGACGATATCCAGACCGTCGACGCGCGGCCGATCGCGATGAACGAGTCGGTCCACGGCAGCGTTTCGCTTCGGGCTGGCGATGAAATCCGGCTGCAGACCCGCGCGCTCGAGGAGAACGATCATCCCTGTCGCAACGCGGACCGCTACTACGAGCCACTGGTTGCCCTGTCGCACTCGATGCCTGCTTATACGCTTGAGCATAAGTTTACCGGGAACAGTTTTGGAGAGACGTGGAGCAGCCCCTACAAGGCCAGCGCCTACGTGGGAACTTTCGAACGCTGAATCAGTCGACGGTCGCCAGTCGCCAGTCGCCAGGCTGGCGACTGGGCCGATCAGGTTCTGTTCCAGTTTTTCACGCCTTCGCAGTGAGCGATGATGCTTCGATTGGATCAATTGGTTCGACGCGGGACCTTCCTCCTGTTTTGCATGGTTTTCGTGCTCGGGACAGCGGCCGCCTGGGCCGAGACGCTGAAAGTTGTGATCGTATCGGAAAAGCCTCCCGCTGAGGTCCCGGTCGACATTGCCGCGGCGCTTTCTCCTGCGACTGTTTCCGTGGTACGAGATGATGCGCCTTTGGCCCAGTTTTGGTTGCGCGAAACCGTCCCGGTGCGCGCCGACGAATCGGTCGAACTGGGCGTGGCGTATACGCGATTAGAGGAAGGCACGCTCCTCGGCGTGGTGCGTCTGGCCGAAACGTGGGCTGACTTTAAGGGCAAGCCGGTTCGTCCAGGGGTCTACGCGCTGCGCTACGGACTGCAACTGCAGGACGGAAATCACATGGGCGCCAGCGAGTACCGGGATTTTCTATTGCTGATTCCCATCGCAGAAGCCAGGCTCCTTGACGCCAAACTGACGACACTCGATCTGATTCCACTCAGCCGCAAAGCCAGCGGCACACCACACCCATCGGTTCTGGCCCTGGTTCCTTGCGACAACGCCGCCGGGTCGCTCGTTCGCAACGACCATGATCAGTGGATCTACCGCCAGACTTTGAAGACCGCCCGCGGACCGCTTCCCATTGCGATCGTGGTGTGGGGCAAAGCCGCTCACGAATAACAGTCGCCAGTCGCCAGTCGCCGGTCGCCAGTCGCCAGTTAGTCGCCAGTCGCTAGTCGCCTGTCGCCAGATCCCTTTGTCAACGTGGACGTGCTCGTGCACGTGCTCGTGCACGTGCTCGTGGACGTCTTCGGTCTTTCTTCAGGCGCGAGCGCGGATTAACACGGATTAAGTGGATTAAGTGGACAGGGGCCAAGGAATCCCTACGAAAAGCTCGGCAATATCAATCGGATTGACACCGATTAATCGGATTGATTCCTTCAGTCTGGGGCGGCGCCAATCCGACGTCCTTAATCCGCTTAATCCGTGTTAATCCGTGTTAATCCGCGCTGACGCTGGCCTTGATCATTGGGTCGGCTCAAGTTGTCGCGGTCGGCGGCCCTGACCCGCTCGCGTCGCTCGCGGCACTGTTGCTGGTCGCTCCTTTTCGAAGGCGCGATGTGGACGGGCAGGACCTGAACCTGATTGAATTGAGCGGCCCTGACCCGCTTGCGATCGCTCGCGGCACTGTTGTTTGCGGCGCCTGAGACTGAGGCAAAAATGACAGGCGGCAGAGGGAATCATCCGTGGCCCGGAGCAACCGTTTTCATTTCCCTGAGTAGCACGGGCACGCCAACGATCACGGCGGTGGTTGCGTTCACGCCGAATGTTCGCGTTGAGATACAATCGAACCATGCGCCACTTCTGTTCTACGATAGTTGTGTTAGCTTTTTGTTCGACTGCCGGGGCCCAATCTTCCCTGCAGTTGAAAGATTTGGTCGGACGGCCGCAGAGTTTGGCCGACTACCGCGGTCAAATCGTCGTCTTGAATTTCTGGGCCACCTGGTGCGTGCCTTGCCGCAAAGAGATGCCGGAGCTGGTTGAGCTGCAATCGGTGTTGGGATCGCGCGGCGTACAGTTTATCGGAGCGTCTCTCGACGACGCGGAGACACAAGGTCAAATCCCGGCCTTTGTCCGCCGCCACAAGATCAACTTTCCCGTCTGGATCGGCGCCAGCCCGCAGGATCAGGCGTCCTTCCGTCTCGCGACCAGCATACCGGCTACCGTGATCCTCGATGGATCGGGCAACGCGGTGTTTCGAATCATCGGTGTGGCGACCCGCGAGGTGCTGCTGGAGCGCCTGCAGTGGCTGCTTTCCGACCGTAGCCTTCCGGCGCCTGCGGAGTTAGTTCTTCCCGCCGGTATCACTCCCGAACATTTCAAGGAACACGAAGCGGGTCTGGAGGACGAACACGAAGAAGAAGAAAAGGAGGCAGGATCCGAAGTGCCCTCCTGACCCCTTTGACCCGGTGAGGGGCGCGCGATCCGGGGGATCGCCAACAGTTCGGCAAACCGGTGGACGCTGGGAGCGCGGGCGATTGCCAACCAGATCGACCGAGCGCGGTTGCGGTTTACGTTGACGTATCGGGTACTGCCGCGCCTCCAGGTTGGTGTCGAATACAATCCACTATCTTCCGATTTGTCGCCTCTGGCCAATGCGACCCTGTTGGAGGAAACGAAGCGTCGTCCGGCGCTGATTGCCGGAACGAGCTCGGATCGAATCGGCACGCCGCACGGTCAGTCTTTCTATCTGACGGTGAGTAAGGATGTGGAGCGCTGGACTGGACTGCCGCTGGCCCCCTACGCCGGAGTGACTTACGGAACCTACCAGGATCGCGTCAGGCCGATCGGCGGATTGCTGCTTCGTATCCGGACCGGGCTTTCTGCATTGGTCTTGTTTGACGGCGTGCACGTGCACCCGACGGCCAGCTACCGCTGGCGCGATCATGCTTTTTCATTGATTCTGGTACGGGGCAGGGATCCAGGAATCAGCTATAGTGTGGCGTTCTGAGATCAGGCTTGAAGTGCAGGGGCTAGGGGTTTTAGGGGCCAGGGTTAGGAAATAGCGAATGGAGATTAAAGGATTGGGGATCCGGCGGGTGCACCGCGCAGGATCATCCTTATTGCAGCCTGATGTCGCTTTCGACCGGTGAGCGCCTCGGCGTCTATGAGATCCTGACACCACTCGGCGCGGCGCTCAGGAAATCGAATGGATCGTCGGCAAAGCACTCGCGCGCGACAGGAACGAACGGTACCAGTCGCCGAATTACGGGAATGTTCAGTGCCGCGACCGCAGGGAGCGGGTCCCGTCTCCATTGCAATCGTAGCGGTGCCCGCTTCGGCCTGCCACGTCTCCACAGTCGCGCCAGCGTCGAGGCCGACAACGGCGCCTCATCTTCCCGCAACCCGCGCAACGCCAGGTCAAAATCTCCTTCCGCCGACCGGGTCAACAGCGGAGAACTCTCGAGGTCGGCAGCCTGGGAGCGCGGGCGTCCCGCCCGCCATATTTGGTCTTAAGGATAGACAACGTGACAGACAGCCCACTCTTCTATGTCAAAAAACGGGGCGCATCTAATGTTTTTACATCTTATATTGATTTGCTAAGATATTTACACGCCTGCTAAGGATTTTTTACAAAACATGCACAAACAGACGTAGACTAGTTCTGCTAATGAATTTCAAGGAATGTCAATAATAATAACGAATTTAAATGGACGATAAGAAATCCGCACAAAACAACCCATTGGGCCAGATTGGTCTTGTTCGCCTGGTGCAGGATCTTGGCCTCTCCGTCCCGTTACCGGCCGTTCGTTCCGAAATTGTCGCTGGAGCCCGCCAGACGCGGATCGCCGACGGCGTCGTGTACGAGCGTTACCCGCGTAGCTATGCCCCTGATGGCATCATTGGAAACCTGAAATTCGCGATGCGATACGAGGCGGTGGACCTCGGCGTTCTGTTCGCGGTCTTACAAGCGCTGGACCCCAAAGTTTTGGAACAATGGGTCCGTGAAGAGCACACCGGCGTGTTTGCCCGCCGGGCGTGGTACCTGTACGAACTGCTCACAGGTCAAACCCTTGATGTTTCCGATGTGCCGCCAACGGGCTACGTGAACATCCTTGATCCCGTCATCCACATCACTGGATCGTCGGTGCGCATTCGAAGACAGTTGGTCAATGACAACCTGCTTGGAAGCGCTGCCTATTGTCCGTTGATTCGGCGCACGGAAACCCTCAGGAATTCGATGCAGGCGGGACTGGATAAGGAGGCCAGAGCGCTCGTTGAACGCTGCGATCCAGGACTTCTCGCACGGGCCGTGAACTATCTGTATACGAAGGAGACGAAGTCGTCATTTGCGATTGAAGGTGAAGCGCCAAGCGCCGACCGCGCCCAGCGATTTGTGACCACCCTAACCGATGCGGTTCACTTCAATACATTAGAGCAACAATCGTTTGTCCGACTCCAGAACGCTATCGTCGATCCGCGATATGCCGAAACAGGCTGGCGAACCGATCAGAATTTTGTTGGGCAAACCCGGAGCGACTTTACCGAGCACGTGCACTTCGTCTGCCCAAAGCCGGCCGACGTGCCCTCTTTAATGCAGGGTTGGATGCAGATGGTCGAGCGGCTGCATCGCCCGCCATTGGAGCCGGTATGCGCGGCGGCTGCGATGTCGTTTGGTTTTGTGTTTATCCACCCGTTTGAGGACGGTAACGGGCGCATCCACCGCTTTTTGATCCATCACATGCTCGCGCGCGCCGGCTTCACGCCCTCCGGGTTGTTGTTTCCGGTTTCAGCGGCGATGTTGCGAGATAGAAGTGCGTATGACCGCGTGCTCAATGCTTACTCGTCGTCGATTATGCCCTTCATCAAGTACGCAGTCGATGACCAGGGACGCATGTCGATCGATAATGCAACCGCCCACCTCTACCGGTATTGGGATGCGACGCCCGTCGCCGAATATCTATACTCGTGTGTGACAGAAGCGATCCGTCGTGATCTGCGCGAAGAGATCGGTTTTCTCACCGTGTTCGACGGGGCGCTCCGGCGAGCCGTGGACATTGTTGATATGCCTGACCGGCGAGCCTCCCTGCTCGTTCGTCTGATCATGCAGAATAGCGGCGAGCTCGCTCAAAACAGACGCAAACAGTTTCCTGAGTTGTCGGACCATGAAATCAGTTCCATTGAGGCAGCGGTGCGCTCGTGCATTGAGGCAGGAGGTCTTTCGCCAGAAGCAGGGGTCAGGCTTCAGGGGCCAGGCTTCAGGGAATGATTATTAGAACTGCAATTTTTTTGAGAATCACAAAGGAAAAACCACCCCTGAAGCCTGACCCCTGAAGCCTAATCGCTGACCCCTGACCCCTGAAGCCGGACCCCTGTCTTGTGGCGCTCTTGATATCTGGTCAGAAAATCGGCCAGAACCGCCGGGGCCAGCGGGCCGCTGATCAGATAGCCCTGCATCGCGTCACAGCGCAGTGAGCGCAGGAAACCCATGTGGCCTTCCGATTCAACCCCCTCGGCGATGCACTTCAATTTCAGGCTGTGCGCCATGGAGATGATGGCTGTGACGATGGCCGCGTCGTCGAAGTCGGTCATGCAATCGCGGACGAACGATTGGTCGATCTTGAGTGTGTGCAGCGGGAATTTTTTGAGGTAACTGAGCGAGGAGTAGCCCGTGCCGAAATCGTCGAGGGATATCTGGACGCCCATCTCCCGCAATTCGCGCAAAACGGCGATTGTAAAGTCTGCATTCTGCATCGCCAGGGTTTCGGTGATTTCCAAAACCAGGCTCTGGGGGCTCAGTCCGGTTTCTTCGAGCGTCTGAGCAATCTTCGCCACCAGGCTTTGCTGTTGGAACTGGCGCGCCGAAAGGTTCACCGCAACATGCAGAGGCGAGAAGCCGGCCTGTTGCAGCGTTTTGAGGTGCGTGCAGGCGGTGCGCAGCACCCATTCACCCAGCGGCACGATCAAGCCGGTTTCTTCCGCCACGGAGATGAAATCCAAGGGCGGGACCAGTCCGAGGTCGGGGTGTTGCCAGCGCACCAGCGCCTCGATGCCGAAGATGCGGCCCGAGCCGATATGGACCTGGGGCTCAAAGTGGACGACGAATTCTTCGCGCTCGATGGCTCGTCGAAGATTGTTGACCAGCGCCAGGCGCTCAAAAGAGCGCGCGTTCATGGTGGGATTGTAGAACTGGTAAGTATCGCGGCCGAGTTCCTTGGCGCGATAGAGCGCCGTGTCGGCGTTTTTCAGAAGCGCTTCGACATCCCCTCCGTCGAAGGGATACAACGCGATGCCGATGCTGGTCGTGATATGCAGCTCGTGGCCGTCGAAATAAAACGGCGGACGGAGCGTCTCCAGGATCTTCTGGCCCAGGCGCGCCGTGTCTTCGGTGCGCGTAATGTGTGTCAGGAGCAAAGTGAATTCATCGCCCCCCTGCCGGGCTACCACGTCGGAACGGCGCAGGCACACCTTGAGCCGCTCTGCGACGTCTTTAAGGAGCCTGTCTCCCATGGCATGGCCGAGCGTATCGTTGATTGCCTTGAAGTTATCCAGATCCATAAAAAACACGGCGAGCCGCTCCTGGTTGCGCTGGGCAAAGGCCAGGGCCTGCGTGAGGTGATCTTTGAAGAGCAGCCGATTTGGCAGGCCGGTTTGTGAGTCCTGGTAGGCTTGGCGCCGGATGGTTTCTTCGGCCTGTTTGCGCGCAGTGATGTCTCGCAGAAAGCCTACAAAACAGCGCTTTTCATTGACCTGCAGCGTGCTGAAGGATGCTTCCAGGGGAACTTCCGAACCGTCCTTATTGATGCCGATGACGTCCGACGATCGCCAGTTGGGTCGCTGGGAGCCGCCCTCCAGGTAACGACGCATGCCTTCCCGGTGCCGAAGGGCCGATTCCGGCGCCATCAGCATTGTCAGATTGTTCCCGATGAGTTCGTCGGGGCGAAAGCCGAGGATTGCCGTCAGAGCCGGGTTGGCGAAATCGACCCGGCTTTCCGAGTCCATGAAAATAACCGCGTCGGTGGAAGCCTCCCACAGGAGGCGATACTGCAGTTCGCTTTCGCGCCGGGACTCCTCTTCGAGCCGTCGGGAGCGCCGCTCGCTGGCCTCGCGGATTTCCCACTCGATGGCCGAGTTCAGGCGGGAAAGATTATTGGTTGAAACGCAGTCCTGAACACCATACTTCAGTGCGGCAACGGCCGTTTCCTGGCCCAGTCGTTCCGACACGATGATAAATGGAACATCGGAGTTCTTCTCGCGCAGCATCCGCAGGGCCGCCCAGGCGCTGAATCGTGGCAGCGAGTGAGTGGACAATACGACATCCCAGTCGTCCGCCGCGAGCGCTTCGAGCATGGCCTCGGATGTATCAATGCGTCTCCAGATGGGATCGTAGCCGCCGTGCTCTAACTGCGCGAGGATCGTCTGGACGGGCCGGTCGGACTCCTCAATGATCAGTACTCGCAGTTGGGTGCCCATCCATGCTCCAGGTTGTCAGTTGTGCTGGCCGCCAACGCACCGACCCGTGACTGTCCAGCATTCTAAGGGTGGGAGGCAAACTGCTCTCGTGACAATTATCACACAAGTCGCGGGTTGCGGGTCAGTCGCCAGTCGCCGGTCGCCAGTCGCCAGCTCCACTTCGTCAACATGGCCGTGCTCGTGGAGGTGCTCGTGCTCGTGGACGTCTTCGGTTTTTCTTCGGGTTGGAGTAGGGATTACACGGATTGGGACAGATGGAATATGGAAGCCAGTGGCACCGGCCGCTTGGCCGGTGTGCTTTTAGTCTGCGTTTCGAGCTTGACGAGAAAGAAGACGTCCACGTCGTCGAGCTGATAACTCGCTGCGGGAAAAGGATTTTTTGCCCATGCTAGACTCCAGCATGGGTGGATAGACGGTTCTGGTCCGCCTCTAAAAGGAGATTAGCAAATGGGAACGAGCACAATTCTACTGATCGTTGTGGTTCTTCTGCTCCTGGGAGCCTTTCCCAGATGGCCGCACAGCCGCAACTGGGGATACGGGCCTAGTGGCCTGCTGGGCGTCATTCTGATCATTGTTTTAATCATGGCCTTATTGGGCCGGCTCTAGATCAGGGGTCAGGGGGCAGGATCTTGGGTGGGACAGGCTTCCAGCCTGTCAGCTTTTGTAAATAACTACCCAGTCCTCAAACTCATTTTTTCTACCAATTCTTTTCACCGTGAACCGACCAATCACCCTAAAACGGGGGCCTGGGAGCGCGGGCGGAGAAGCGCACAGGGCTAGAGCCCTGTGTCCACCGCCACGCCTTCCTTGTATTCCTGCCACCGATCACTTTGCCACTTGAACCCACTTCTGGTTTCCCTTGAAATTCGGGTCTGCACGGTAAAGACTTGTAAGGTTGCCTATGTCCAAAGACGGAGACCTGCTCGATCAGGCTGCCCTGATGCGCCGTGTCGAAGGGGATCGACTGCTACTTGAGCGGATGGTGCGGGCGTTTGCGGACGACTGGCCGCGGTCGCTTCAGGCCATCCGCGATTCGCTCAGCAGGCAGGATGCCTTGGGGGTCCAAAACGCCGCGCATGCCCTGAAGGGATCCGTAGGAAACTTCTGCGCTCCGAACGCCTATGGCACGGTTCTGAAGGTCGAAATGCTCGGCAGGGCGGGCGATTTATCGGAAGCCGGCGCAGCCAGCCAGGACTTGGAAAGCCTTCTGCAGGAGTTGACGAAAGCCTTGCAACAACTCATCGAGGATCAGGGGTCAGGGGTCAGGGGTCAAGGGTCAGAGGGTAGTGAATAGCCCCGGCCGGTCGAAACGAAAGTTCGCTGACGACTGAGTAAGCGACACCCGGTACAGTATAATCGGTGACCGTCAACGCGACAGCGCGGCAGGAGACTTGTGCAATGGCAAAGGCAACGGCTTCCACCAACGGTGTGCGGACTACCGTTTTGGTCGCCGACGACGACAAAAGCACGCGCATCTTGCTTGCCCACCATTTGGAAAAGGCTGGATTTCAGGTCCTGCTGGCCAGCAACGGCAGGGAAGCCATTGAGATGCTGTCAGACGCCATAACGGTCGCCCTATTCGATCTGAACATGCCGGAAGTCGGAGGCATCGAGTGCCTCCAGTACGCTCGAAAAAAGTACGCCGACGCCGAATCGATCATCATTACGGCCAGTACTGAGGTAGCCCATGCCGTGCAGGCGATGAAAAGCGGCGCTTTCGACTACCTGACCAAGCCGGTCAATGTCGATGAACTGGTTGCGCTGGTTCGGCGCACAGCCCGCACCGCCCAGTTAAAACGCGAGAACCGCCAGTTGCGCCAGGCGATCGGACTTCCCAAGTCACCGACGACTTTCATCGGTGAATCGCCCGCGATTCAAAAAATCCTAAGCATGGTCGAGAAGATCGCTCCGCTGGACTCGACGGTCCTGATTACGGGCGAAAGCGGCGTTGGCAAGGGTGTTCTGGCGCGGATGATCCATTACGCCGGACCGCGCGCCCAGGCCCCCTTCGTAACGGTCAGTTGCACGGCCATGCCGCGGGACCTGGTGGAAGCCGAGCTATTCGGACACGAAAAAGGCGCCTTTACCGGCGCCCACGAGCGGCGTCCCGGCCGGGTAGAGATGGCCGAAGGCGGCACGTTGTTCCTGGACGAAGTCGGGGACATGCCGCTCGACTTGCAGCCCAAGCTGCTGCACTTTCTGCAGGACCGCGCCTTTCAGAGAATCGGATCCAACAGTACCGTTGACGTCGACACGCGAGTCATCGCCGCCACCCACCAGAACCTCGAGGCCTTGTGCCGTGACCGCCAGTTCCGCGAGGACCTGTACTTTCGCCTGAACGTCTTGCGGATCAACATTCCTCCTCTGCGCGAAAGGCCCGACGACATTACGCGTCTGGCCGACCACGTGCTGGCTCGCATCGCACAGCGGCGCGCCGTGGACGCCCTGGAACTGGCTCCGGAGGCGCTCGAAGCGCTGGTGTCTTATCCCTGGCCGGGGAACGTGCGCGAACTGGAAAACGTCCTGGAGCGGACCACCGTCTTTGCGACCGATCAGACGATTACGCTGGAAGAATTGCCCCCGGCGGTCCGCGGAGAACAGGGCCCCGCAGTCCCGCCTGCGGCCGGCGGGCCGTCGGGGCACAAACTGGGGGGGATGTCGCTCGAAGATGTCGAGCGCATCGCTATCGGCGAAACCCTTGAACTCTGCAACGGGAACAAGGCGGAGGCAGCCCGCCGGCTGGGCATCAGCAAAAAGGGCATCTACAACAAGATGAAACATCTGGGATTGTCTTAGGTTTCAGTGGCCAGTGGCCAGTTACCAGAGCCAGACACGGAGCGCCAACAGAGCCGCGACCGTAAGGGAGCGGGCAGGCAGATAGGCAGCGGGATCGAAAATCTACCTCAGCTAACATGGTTACAGCAATTGGTAATGGGAGGCATGATTGCGCTCAAATAAGACCAAGGCGAAATTGAAAAACGGGGAATCAGTGTTCGGGTGCTTTGTACGGTATCCGAATGCGACGATGGTCGAAGTGCTGGGATATTTCGGCTGGGACTTCATCGTCTTTGACGGCGAACATGGCCCGATTGAACCGGCAGACTGCGAACACATGGTCCGTGCCGCCGAACTGCGAGACGTGACTCCGATCATACGCGTTCCCGTCAACTCGCGGCCCGTCATCCTGCGCTTTCTGGACACAGGAGCCCAGGGGTTGCACGTTCCAATGGTTCAGTCCAAGGCCGACGCCCAGGCGGTTGTCCAGGCCGTCAAGTATCAGCCAATCGGTGTGCGCGGATTGGCAGGAGTGCGAGCAGCCGACTATGGCCAGGCGATTTCATTCGCCCAATACGTGGCCGAAGCCAATGCCGAGACGCTTGTGTCTATCCATATCGAGACGAAGGAAGCGGTTGAGAATCTACCGGAAATTCTTACTGTCGATGAAATTGACGTGATTTTCGTAGGGCCCAATGACCTGTCCCAGTCTTTGGGTGTTCCCGGAGACATCCAGAATCCCATCGTGCAGGCGACAATCGAGCGCGTCGCCGAGCAGGTATCTGCCTCCAGCCGTGCTCTGGGGATTATGGTGGGAAACGTCGAAGCGGCGCAGCGCTGGCGCCAGCGTGGCGCGCGCTATATCAGCATCATGTCCGACAACCTTCTGGGGCCGGCCTGCCGCAGTTATCTGGCTGCCGTTCGTAAATAGGTCATGCACCGCGTCTGGGTAGAGCGCAAACTGCCGGAACGGTTTCTGGTCGCGCTCCAAGCCAGCGCGCAAGTTGTGGGCTGCGCCATCGACACACCCAATGATCCTTTTTGCGCGCTGACCGGCGCCGAGGCGATCATAGCAGGCTCGCGCCTGCGCTATGACGCTGCCGTCTTCGATCGGACTTCTTCGCTGCGTGTCGTCTCGCGCAGCGGTATTGGTGTTGACAACGTCGATATCGCCTCCGCAACCGCGCGTGGAATCGCCGTGTGCAATACCCCCGACGCCCCGACTGTTTCAACCGTAGAGCACACGTGGTTGCTCCTGTTGGCTGTAGCCAGGAAACTGCGGGACATTGACATTCGCATGCGCGCGGGAAGGACGACGGACTTTTTCAGTGTTCACACCGGGACGGAACTACGCGGGCGTGTTCTGGGAGTGGTGGGACTGGGACGGATCGGTGGGGAAGTAGCCAGACTGGGCACAGCCTTCGGCATGCGCGTTGTCGGCTACGATCCCTTTGTGGCGTCCGACCGTTCGGCTCAACTCGGAATCGAGGCGGTCAGCGCGCTGGAAGCGCTCCTGGTTCAGGCGGATTTTGTGTCGCTGCATTTGCCCCCGACGCCCGAAACCTATCACATGTTCAATCGGGAATTGCTGAGGAGAATGAAGCGCGGCGCCTGCCTGATCAACTGCGCTCGTGGAAGCTTGATCGATGAGAGCGCTCTGCTGGAAGCCCTGCAGGATGGTCATTTGGCCGGCGCCGGGCTGGATGTGTTCGAGAGGGAACCGCCGCCTCCAGACCATCCGTTGCTACAGCGGCTTGACGTGATAGCTACACCCCATATTGCCAGTGCGACGGCTGCCAGTAAGGATCGCAGTTTCGAAGCCGCGATTTCTCAGGCCCTTCAGGTACTCGAAGGGCAACGCCCGCGTCACCTGGTCAATCCTGAAGTTTGGGGGAACAGGGATTAGGGTTCAGGGGTCAGGGGTCAGGGGTCAGGGTAGTTACGAGTTACGAATTCCGAGTTACGAATCACACGGGGTCCTTCGGTAACTCGTAATTCGTAACTCGTAATAGAGATGTGCGCCACCGACTCCCAACATTTTAATCCCCTGCTATCCTGTTTTCTAATACGGCAACGCCGGAGAATTCCCAACATCCGATGAGTATTTCGCTTAAAACCGAGCATTTGAAGCGCTACAAAGACATTGCCTGGCTGTTCATGAAGTACGGGCGGTCGGACCTGGTCGAAGATAGCGGCCTGTCGGCCGCGTTGGACGAGGACGCCAAGCCCACCGTGGGAGCGACGGCCAACGCCGAAGGATTGGCCAGTGATTTGGAAAGTCTAGGCCCATCATTCATCAAACTGGGCCAGTTGCTCTCGACGCGCGCCGAGTTCCTCCCGATTGAATACATGGAGGCGCTGGCGCGCTTGCAGGACAACGTCGAGCCATTTCCGTTTGACAAGGTCGAAGAGATCGTGTCGTCCGAGCTGGGTGTGAGGATTTCCAAAGCGTTCGCCTCCTTCGATTCAGTGCCGTTGGCCGCGGCGTCACTTGGCCAGGTCCACCGCGCCGCGTTGCGCGACGGCCGTCCGGTCGCCGTCAAGGTGCAGCGCCCCGACATACGCAAGCTGATCGTCGAGGATCTGGAGGCGTTCGACTCGGTGGCCGAGTTCCTCGACAATCGCACCGAGATCGGCCGGCGCTACCAGTTCAAGAGAATGATTGACGAGTTCCGCAAGACCTTGATGCGTGAGATCGACTATCGTCAGGAGGCTCGCAATCTGGCGAAGCTGCGAGGCTACCTGCAGCATTTCGACCGCATCGTCATCCCCGAGCCGGTCGAAGACTACACGACTTCCCGCGTCTTGACGATGGACTACATCCAGGGCCGGAAAATCACCTCCATCGGCCCGCTGCGACGCATGGAACTCGACGGCGCGGTGCTAGCCGAACAATTATTTCGCGCTTACCTCGAGCAGATCCTGATTTATGGTTTCTTTCACGCCGACCCACATCCGGGCAACGTGTTTATTTCGGACGAAGGGCATATCGCGCTGCTGGACCTTGGCATGGTGGCCCGCATCGGACCGGAGATGCAGGAGAAACTGCTCAAGCTCCTGCTGACTATCAGCGAAGGCCGCGGCGAAGAGGCGGCGACAATTGCCCTGGATATCGGAGAACCGACCGACTCTCTCGATGAACCCGCTTTTCGCCGGAAGATTTCCGAAATGGTCACAGCCAATCAGGATGCGCAACTGGCCGACATCGAGGTGGGCCGGGTGGTACTGGAGATTTCCCACACCGGTGGGGAGCATGGTGTGCGGATCCCGCAGGAGCTAACGATGCTCGGCAAGGCTTTACTCAACCTCGACTTGGTCGGCCGTACCTTGGACCCCAACTTCGACCCGAACGCTTCAATCCGGCGCAATTCTCTGGACATCATGCGCGAGCGGCTCAAGAAGAGCTTCTCACCGGGTAACATATTTCACACAATCCTTGAGGTGAAGGACTTCGCCCAACGTTTGCCGGGACGGCTCAACAAGATTCTCGACGCAGTGGCCAACAACCGAATTCGGGTCCAGGTTGACACAATCGATGAAGCCCTGCTGATAGACGGCGCGCAAAAAATCGCCAACCGAATTACGATGGGATTGATTCTGGCTGCGCTGATTGTAGGTGCAGCGCTGATGATGCGGATCGAAACTTCCTATAAGATTCTCGGATACCCGGCACTGGCAATTCTTCTGTTTCTTGTAGCCGCCGGCGGCGGCGTGGGGTTAGTGGTGAGTATCCTGCTGCACGATCGGACGCCGCCGGCTGATCCCAAATCAAAGTGAGTGGGCAGAAACGGCAGACGCCAGGATGAGCTCCAAGGCGAAAAAAATTGAAGGTTGGAGAGTGATCGTTCAATCTCCAACCTTCAATTGAGTTACCGCGCTCAGACTGCTCTTCGTCGGCCGGTAAAGACGTTGAAGAGAAACACGATCAACGCAATCACCAATATGGCGTGAATTAACCCGCCGCCCACGTTGAGGGCAAATCCGAGCAACCAGAGCACCAGCAATACCGCAAGAATTGTCCAAAGCATCGGTCCGTTCTCCTTATCTTGAAGAATGTCCTGAATCTTGAAGAATCTCTGAAGACCTATTTGTTGAAAACTTTCTTGACTTCTCCGACCTTTTCGCGAATCTGGCCGCCGATCTTTTCCTGGCGACCACGCTTCTCCAGTTCGCGATCACCGAGGGCCTTGCCGGTCTGCTCTTTCACCTTACCCTTGGTTTCCTCATACTGACCTTGAACCTTGTCTTTCGTGCTTTCCTTCATTCGAGCCCTCCAACTGCTAAATCGCAGCACCATGTTGCGATAGACGCTATTCAGAAGAGCAAGACTGGTGCCATCCGCAGCGCTAGCCGGTGAACCTATTGCTACTAAGGGACATAGATTGACCCCGACGGCGGACGGCCTGCGTGCGAGTCAAACCGCGCCGGCAAATTTTCCCGCTTATTGAAACCGCGAATGGAAAAACTTGCTTGAGCCTTACAGAAGAAAGGTGGCACTGACTTTAGCCCGTTTTTGCGCCGGTAGCGACTGGTTTTGAGAGGCAGCGAAAAAATTCTCCAACTTTTCCGCGTTAAGCGCCTCCTACATTATCGGTGGAAGCCCTGCTTGTTTTCTCAGACCCTCGGGTCTCAGTAGCATTGCACTCCCTGACAGGTTTGGAGGAGAAAACTAAGGATGGCAGAGTCGTCGTCGTTGGTGTTCGAACTGGTCGAGTCCGGCAGCACCTGGGCTATTCAAAATCAGCTCGACCTGGAAGTCGTAGCCTTTCCCAGCCTGCGGGCCGCACTGGAACTGATTTATAGAACTGCTAAAGATTCTGAACTAACCTGCATCGTACGAATTCTCCAAGAAGACGGAGCGCTTGAAAGCCAGTTTCAGGCGATATTCTAGCCGGAATAGTTCACGCCTGTTTTTCAATCCGCAATCCGCAATCCGCAATCCGCAATGCTACAGTCCCTCCAGCGCTCCGCGGATCCAGTTCAGCATCCGGCGAGGCGATTCGGAATAGTTGTAGAAGATCGGCCCGCTGGCGCCGCCTGCCAACAACGCCCGCACGATGTCGACCAACTGTTGCTGGCTGGCAGGCACGCCCGTTCCGAGTCGGACAAAACACGGGAAGTCCCCTTGCCATCCGGCTGGAAATTGACGGCGCGCCGCGCTGACGTTTTCCAGGACCTGTTCGGGCAACTGACCGTAAACGCCCACTCCAAACCCTTGCGCCACGCCGTCCAATTCTTTGCGATAGCCGCCCTGCATCAAAAGTTTGCAGGTGGTTCCGGCAAGGGACTGTTGGCGAATTTCCACGATAAGAGAATCAGCCAGCTTCCTTCGAAAGAGATTGTAGGCCTTCACGTCGCCGGACCGCTCTTCCAGTTCCGCCATCGAGCGCGGATGCCCCTGGGGACGATCGGGCGCCTCGCGAAACGCTGCATCGAGGACCTCTTTGATGGCTGCGCGCGCCCTTTGCGCGTCGACTCCTGCGGCCTGCGCTTTTTGGACGGTTTGCGGATTGAAACAGATCGACAAAAGATCGGCTTCAAAGGGTGTCAGTGCCGTGAGGTCCCGCTCGTGGTGGTGCCCATGACGGATTCCCGACCAGGCGAATGACTCCAACTGGAGCCCATAAAACGGATAGTGGGTTGCCAGATCGCGGCAAAGCGCCTTCAGGTATTCGCGCGTCGCATCGTGGCCGATCGAGAGTGCGTGGGGAAGGCTGTCGCCAAAGGCGTTGTGCTGGGTAAATTGCGGATAGAGTTGTCCGAGCCGCGTACTGTGCGCGCCGATGGTCCAGGAAACCATCTGTAGACCGTGGCGCTCCAGGCGCTGGCCGGCTTTTGCCAAAAAATCGTTGCGACCGACAAAGCTTGCAGTCAGCGGCCGGATCGCCGTGTTCCGGTAGAGCTTTTTGTCGGGCGGAAAGTACAGTACACCGCCTTCGGCGAGGTGCAAGCGGTGTTTTGGCGCGTGCGGATGAACGAACCATCCGGAATGGTAGGACGAGGCAATACACATCTGATTCAAATTGGAATCGTGCATCCAGCTCATCAGGCTGTCGATGTCTTCATCGACCAGGTCCCATACATGCATAAACAGGCCGCGTGTAGAAGCCTTCGGATCCTTGACCTGGATTGCGGTTTGGCTGACAGTCGGCAACAACGCTGCCGCCCCCGCAACTCGAAAGAAATCACGCCGAGAAAGGGAAGATCGTTTCATGCATTGATAGTCTTACTCCTCTTTGATCTCGTCAAGACATAACCGCGCCACGAGCGATGTCCGAGCCACGAGCGTAAGCGAGTGGGCAATCAGAGGCAGTAACCAAAATAGAAAAGCCGACCACGACTACGACCACGTCCACGAGCACGTACACGTGCTCGTCCACGTAAAGCACCGCGCCCTAACCCCTGACCCCCTGAACCCTGACCCCTGAACCCTGACCCCTGTGGTAAGATTGGGTTTAACCATGATGTCCGAATTGCCGCAAAGGACCGCCGCGGCCCTGACTTTGCTGCTGGCGTGCTGGGTGTCGTGCCTGGCGCAGGATGCCCCTAAACTTCCCGAGGTGGTCCAGCCACGCCTCAATGCTGTCTTCCCGATGGCGGCCCAGCCCGGTACGCGCACCGGCGCCGACCTTCGGGGAGAATTTCTGGACCGCATTTCAGCATTACGATTCGAAAGCTCTGACCTCTCCGGAAAGGTTCTCTCTTCCAATTTTACTTCCGCTCAAATCGAGATCGAGATACAGCCGGGAGCCCAGCCCGGCCCGCGGTTTTTTCGGGTGGTTTCCCCGCGCGGCGTTTCAAATCTGGTGCTGTTCCGAGTCAGTTGCTGGCCGACGCCGATTGAGTCCGAGCCCAATGATGAACTGGATGCACCGATGGCATTGGCGACCCCCGCGCTGCTTAGCGCCCGTCTGTCGTCGGTCAACGACGTTGACTTGTTCCGCTTTCATGCCCGGGCCGGCGAGCGCCTTCAGTTTAACCTGCTGGGAGGACGTAACTGGACGACGGCAGATGCTTCCTTAGCGATCCTGCAGCTGGACGGCCGCGAGATCGTCCAGGATGAAGGACGATTTATCTGGGACCCTTACATTGACCACGTTTTCAAGCAGGAGGGCGATTACCTGGCGGCCGTCACCGTCTCGCGGATGCCGGCGGGAGGTCAGGGGCGAAACGATTTGGCCTACCAGCTGACCATTGGACAAAGCCCATTTGTGTGGTCGCTGTTTCCCCTTGGAGCCAGACGCGGAGGCACGACACAACTAGCCCTTCGCGCGGATTTCCTGGACCCGGCGGCCGTCGTGAGGATTCACAGCAAAGGCGTACGCGGTACGCTGTCCGGTCCGGCCCAGGACGGAACGTTTCAATTGTCGGCCAGCGTCGAGCCGGATGCCGATCTCGGTCTGCACGAGATATGGATCGAGGACCAATCGGGAACGCTGGCTCCTGCCAGCTTCGTCGTGGGCGAGTTGCCGGAGAGTTTGCAGACTGAACCGAACGACAAACCGGAGCAGGCGCAGCCGGTGACGATTCCGGCGACGGTCAACGGGCGAATCGACCGGGACGGAGAGGAAGATTGGTATCGCTTTACCGTGGAGGCCGGCCGATCGCTTGCATTTAACATCGACGCCGAAAAGTATGGATCGTTACTGGACGCCCAGTTAGTCATCAAGGACGCATCCGGAAAAACGCTGGCCAGCGCCGACGACGCCAAATGGCCGGACCGGCCTCTGAACCGGGATCCGTTGTTGCACCACACTTTTAAGGAGGGCGGCCAGTACTTTCTGCGGGTCGGCAGCCTCTATCGGACCGGCGGCGAAGATCACGGCTACAGGCTGTCGATCCGCGAGCAGCGACCGGATTTCCTGATCGCGCTGGACAGTGACCGCGTTGCCGTTGTGCCGGGTGGCAAGGGCAAACTGAGCGTTTCGATTTTGCGCGTGGAAGATTTCAAGGAGGAAGTTCGGGTCGAAGTTGGGCCCTTGCCGCCGGGAATTCGCGTTGCCCCTCTGGTGATCGCGGCTGATAAGGAAAGCGGAGCGCTCGAATTCGAAGCGGCCGAAGGCACCGAACTCCGGCCCACCGAGTTTGAAGTCTACGGTTCGGCCACGGTTGAAGGTAAAGAGGTTCGCCGCAGGGCGGGCCTGCCGGGTCCCCGCGTTGTCGGCAGCGGCCCCGGCCTTCTGTGCTATCGCCCGCTCAACGCGCTGGTCACAAGCGCCGAACGGCGCTTGTTTTCTCTGGAGTCAACGGCGACGACGATTTATCTTGTAAAAGGCGGCCGCGCCGAGTTTGGAGTACGCGTGGTCCGGCGTCCCGAGCTGACGGCGGATCTGGATTGGAGTCTGGAGAACATGCCCGCTGGCGTTTCCGTCGAAAAAGTGGAAATGATCGACGAGGGACGCATGGCGCGCGTGACGCTGAAAGCGGAGCCCACGGCCGCGCAGACTCGAGTTCCGGATCTGGTCGTTGTCGGCAGAGTTTCATCACAGGCAGGACCTGTGGCCGAGCCGGCGCCGCGCGTGACGCTTCAGGTTGATTGAACCATGAGAATCCGTTCGAGGCTACCGAAGAAATACGCTGCCAGGCTCTTCCTTGTATTCTTGCCACTGATCACCTGCCATTTGAACGCCCAGAGCTCTCTGACCGGGATCTTTTTCGAGCCCAAGTCCGTTTTTTTCTGGGGTACCGGGCAGACGCAGATTCTGGCGTTGACCGGCAGTTACGCCGACGGATCGCTGCGCGACGTCACCAATATGGCGAAGTTTTCGACGCCCAGTCCTTCGATTGCGTCCATTGCTGGTGGCAGGCTGACCTCCCGAGGATACGGAACGGGCCGCGTTTACGCCGTCCTGGGAGGGCACAGGGCCTCGGCTCTGGTGGTCGTGCGGCAGTCGGGCCGCGCCCGGACGTTGAACTTTGCAATCGATGTCGCTCCGATTTTTTCGCGGGTAGGCTGTAATACCAGCGGTTGCCACGGAGCCCTCAATGGTCAGGCAGGTTTCAAACTTTCGCTGTTTGGTTACGATCCCGACAGCGACTTCGAAGCTGTCGTCAAGAACGCAGAAGGCCGGCGCGTCAATCTGAAGGATCCCGGCGAGAGCTTGATCCTGCAAAAGCCCACCTTTGCAATCTCCCACGGTGGTGGCCAGCTCATCGAGAAAGATTCGCTGGAGTACAAGGCGCTGTACGACTGGATTGCCGCGGGTGCACCCCAGGGGACTCCCGGGGGGCCACGTCTGGAGCAGTTGGCGGTCTATCCGGGCGGTCAGAGGTTTATTACCAGTTCCGATCAGAAGCAGCAACTGGTGGTCGTCGGAAAGTACAGCGATGGCCGGGAAGTCGATATGACTCACCAGGTGCGCTACACGCCTGCCGACGAAACGGTCGTCAGCGTCAGTTCCGAGGGATTGGTGACGCCGAAACGAAACGGCGAGACCAGTATCATGATCCGTTCGCTTGGCGCTGTGGGAGTCGCACACGTCGCCGTGGTTGTGCGCCCGCCCGTGGCCAAAAGCCAGGGATCAAAGACGGAGAATTTCATCGATACCATTGTCTCGGAGAAGCTGCGCCGCCTGCGTATCGAGCCCTCCGAAACCAGTAGTGACAGCGAGTTTGTTCGCCGCGTTTTTTTGGACCTGATCGGAACGCTACCGACGGCCGACGAGGCGCGCAACTTTCTGGCGGACCGCTCCGCCGACAAGCGAGCGAGGCTCATTGACGGGCTGTTCGAGCGGCGCGAGTACGCCGACTTTTGGTCGCTCAAGTGGGGCGATCTACTGACCAACAGTCCCCAGTTTCTCTTCAACGGAACCGCCTACTTTCAGGCTTGGCTGCGCGAGGCTTTCGCAACCAACAAGCCCTACGACCGCATGGTCCGCGAGTTACTGGTTTCGACGGGAGGAACCTACCAGGCGCGCCCCTCCAATTTTTACGCCGTTGGCAAGAAGCCAGAAGATTTGGCTACGTTTGCCAGCCAGGCTTTTTTGGGCGTCAGCCTGGAATGTGCGCGCTGCCACGATCATCCCAGCGAGAAGTGGAAACGCGAAGATTTCCTCGGACTGGCTGCATTCTTTTCTCAGGTTAGGTTCAAGGGCGGCGCCCGTAACAACGAGCGCTTTCTGTATATCGACCCCGACAAAGAGTTCCTTCATCCCCAAACCAAACAGGTCGTGGCGGCCCGATTTCTAGGCGGTGCGGCCGTCGACTTCCAGCCCCAGGAAGACCGCAGGGCGCGGCTGGCCGACTGGATGACGTCGCCGTCCAATCCGTATTTCGCGCGGGCCATCGT
>JBPCNK010000331.1:0-4834 GCA_051001345.1 Acidobacteriota bacterium
GCAAGCCCTAGGCGAGAGCTTGTTGGAGAGCCGGACGCGGGAAATCTGCATCTCCGGTTCGAGGAGGGGAAGGTGAGTCGGGCTACTGCTAGCCTCGCTCTCCTTCCTACTCTACCGGCACTGACACTGGCTCTTCGATCTTCAAGCGAAGTCCTACGCGCTCGCCATCGTTCATATATGGTAGCGCGCAAGGCGGCGACTGGCGACTGGCGACTATCTAGCGACCGGCGACTGGCGACTGGCGACTATCCTAGCTGCACCAGCCCATTCATCTTCTCATCCAACTCGGCGTCGCAGCTCGGAGGGCGGTCAAAGACGTTTTGCCAGACAACCGGTGTCTCCGAGCATAAGAATGCCAGATTGCGCCTGGTGTGACGGCGGATGCTGGCCAGCATGGCCGAGTACATTTGCTGTCGCAGCGGCCGGAAGTACTGCAAGCGGCCGTCGGGTCCTGCAACCAGCTCGCCGTAGGGCAGGGCGCTGTGCGGGAAGCGCTGTTTGACGGCTTCCCGCAGGCCGCGCGGGAAGCGCAGTCCTCCGAGGCTGATCCACGCGATTTGCGACTCGTCCAGGCTTTCGAAAATCTGGTCGACGACGACGCGGTAGTCCAACTCCCATCCGGGGTAGTACACCATCGGATCAAAGTGAAAGCCGACCCGATAACCGGCCTGCTGGCAGCGCAGCGCGCATGCGATGCGGCGATCGATCGAGGCCGTCTTGAATTCTTCGCTGGCGGCTACAATGTGGGAGTTCATCGACCAGGAAACCACCGAGCGCCCGCCGTGATCCAAATCGAGTAACCCGTCGACACAATCACTCTTGGTTTTCAATTCGAGGATTGCGCGCCTCTGCTGCGCGAAGAAGGAAACCAGCAGGGGAGCAATGCCGGTCAGAGGATCCAGCGCCAGACTGTCGGCGATCTCGCCCGTCCCGATGCGGTAAGGCTGATCGGGGCGCTGGCGCCAGAGCTCTTCCAGTTCGGAAAAGAAATCCTCCAGGTTGGCGTAGACCACCATGAACGGGTTGTTCAAGAAGGACTGCAGGTAGCAGTACGTGCATTCCAGGTGACAGTTTGATCCCAGCGAAGCGACAAAGTAATTGCAGCAAAGCGACCGATGAGACGCCGGGCAGGGTTTTAGAAAGCGTCCTTTCTTTCTGGCGATCCAAAGCAGCCGGCGGCCGAGCGTCAGCTGGGAGACGGGATGCCGTTCGGCCAGGAAGTTCTCCGGATAGGCGGCTGTCTCAACCGGAACATCCGGGAGCGCGGCCAGCACGTTGCGGGCGACGACCGTGTCGGCGACTTCAGGATCGAGCCAGATTTTTTCGGGCTTGTAATTCATAAATTGCTTTCACCGCAGAGTCAGTGGCCAGTGGCCAGTGGTCAGTGGTCAGCTGGAATTGTTTACCTGACCACTGGCCACTGACCCTGGCCACCGTCCTCTGCGTCTCTGCGGTGAATACCATTCTTAATATATGCTATCGCCAACGAGACGACCACGTGCGCGAAATTTCCTTAGACCAAATTCTCGCCGATGACCGGTTTGCCCACACCGACGGGCAACCCAGCGAGGCGCTCATTCGATCGGTGCGGGCGACCGGCATTCTGCATCCAGTCCGGGTCATTGCCGAGGGCAGCCAGTTCGTCCCAGTCAGTGGATTCAAGCGGCTGGCGGCGGGTCGCATCCTCGGACTGGAAACGATGCCGGCCTTCCTGCTTTCCCACGAGTCGGATCCGGTTGATCTGTTCCTAGTGGGAGTCTGGGACAATCTGGCCTCGGGCGGGTTGACCGACTTGGAAAAGGCTACTGTCATTGGCAAACTTTCAGCCTGGGGCGCCGGCGAGCGACTGGTGTCGATTTGTGAAGCGATCCAGTGGCCGTCCGTAGCACGCTCCATCCAGCAGGCCCGTGAAGTAGCCGCTCTGCCTCAACTGCAGCGCGGGCGAATCGCCGACGGATCGGTGACGGTTTGGAGCGCTACGCGTTTACTCCAGCAGCCGGCAGATGTACGGCAAGCCTGGTTCGATCTGCTCGGTGAGTTCAAGCTCGGCGGCAATCGGCAAAAGGAACTGATCCTGCTGTTGGAAGAATTGTCCTTCCTGCGCAGCGCCGGCGAAGTCACCGAACTGGCCCGCCAGACGGCTCGCAAGAGCAGCCAGGCGCCCCACGAGCGCGCTGCGTTGGTCGTCGAAGCGTTGCGACGTTTGCGTCTTCCACACCTTGTGGATTGCGAAGAGCGGTTCCACCAGTACCGCAGCCAGCTGAGGCTGCCGGCGGGCGTCGGCCTGAGCGCGCCCCCGTTTTTCGAAGGAAATCAGTTTCATCTGGAATTCAACTTTCGGAGCCGGGAACAATTGGAAGAGATTCTCCGAAAGTTGTCCGAGGCCGCAGCTAGTCCGGAAATGCGGCAGATCCTCGACCTTTGCGGCGCAGCAAAAAACCTCTCGCACAATTGAGCGCTCCGGCGTTTAATAAGGAACCATAAAATCGATTGGAATGAGTTTTGGACGAACTGCTTGCCGGACTGAACGAACAGCAACGTTTTGCCGTCACCCTCACGGAGGGTCCGATGCTGATTCTGGCCGGCGCCGGAAGCGGCAAGACCCGCACGATCACGCACCGCGTTGCTTATCTGACCGAGGAGCGAGCGGTTCCCAGCACCGCCATTCTGGGAGTTACATTTACCAACAAGGCGGCCGAGGAGATGCGGACGCGCTTGTCGTCGATGCTCAGTTCCGGACGCGACCTGCCGCTGCTTTCGACCTTCCACTCCTTTTGCGTTCGGATGCTCCGTCGCGACGCCGGCTGTTTGGGCTATCGAAATGATTTCACGATTTACGACTCCGACGACCAGCGCAGCCTGATCAAGTCGATTCTGTCCGAGCAGAGAATCGACGAAAAGTCCCTGCCTCACCGCCAGGCGGCCTCGCGCATCAGCGCGGCCAAAAATCGATCCATCAGCCCCAAGCAGTTCCTGGCCCAGGCCAACCGGGTTGACGATGAGTTGATCGCGCAGGTCTATGAGGCGTATCAGAAGGCCTTGGTGCGCAACTCAGCCATGGACTTTGACGACCTGCTGCTGCAGAGCGTGCGGTTGCTCCAGGAGGTTCCGAAAGCCGTGGAACACTACGGTCACCGCTTCCAGTACATCGTCATCGACGAGTACCAGGATACCAATCGGCCGCAGTACGAATTGGTCCGCCTCTTGACGACCTACCACAGCAACCTGTGCGTCGTCGGAGACGAGGACCAGTCGATTTATCGATTTCGCGGGGCCGATGTGAACAACATCCTGAGTTTTGAAAAAGACTATCCCGGCGCCGTTCTGGTCCGGCTGGAGCAGAACTACCGCTCCACCCAAAGCATCCTGGACGCAGCCGGAGCCGTCGTCGCCAACAATGTTCAGCGCAAGGGGAAAAAACTCTGGACGGACAATCAGACCGGCCAGCAGATCGCGCTGTACGAAGCCTCGACGGCTGAAGACGAAGCCGACCACATCGCCGCCCGGGTGCAGGACCTGCTGGCGCCCGGCAAGCGCATCGCCATTCTGTACCGCACCAACTTTCAATCGCGGCTGTTTGAGGAGACGCTGCGGCGGTACGGCGTTGCCTACAACATCGTCGGCGGGATCAGCTTCTACGGCCGAGCTGAGATCAAGGATCTGTTTGCCTATCTTCGCACGGCGATCAATCCTGACGATTCGGTTTCCCTGCTGCGCATTCTCAACACACCGGCGCGCGGCCTGGGCAAGGCCAGCGTCGACCTGATCGTCGACGCGGCGCGGCGCGAGGGTCTATCGGCATGGCAGGCCATTCATCAACTGCTGGAGCAAAAGGCCCTGAACCAGCGCGCAACCACGGCACTGAAGGGATTCAGCGCGCTGATGACGGAAATGCAGCAGGCTGTCGGAACCTGTGCGCTGCCTGATTTGCTCGAGCGCATCCTGGAGCGCAGCGGCTATCAGAACATGTTGACGCGGGAAGATACCGATGAAGCCGAGAACCGTCTGATGAACTTGCGCGAGGTCGTCAACGCGGCCCGCGAGCACGCCGAGCGTGGAGAGTCCCTGCAGGAGTTCGTCGATTATGCAGCACTGATTGCCGATGTCGATTCGCTGAACACCCAGGCGCAGGTTATTTTGACGACCATGCACAACGCCAAGGGTTTGGAGTTCAATTTCGTTTTTCTGGCCGGAATGGAAGAAGGCCTCTTCCCGCATGTTCGATCGGGCGAATCGGTCGATGACATCGAGGAAGAGCGCCGGCTCTGCTATGTCGGAATGACGCGCGCGATGGAGCGCCTGTCCCTCAGTTATGCCCGCAGCCGCCGCATGTTTGGATCGGACCGGACAGCGCAAATCCTCCCCTCGCGTTTTCTCAAGGAAATACCGGACGCACTGATTGAACACCAATCGCGCTTTGGACATTTTGCAGAACCGCGCGGAAGCCAGGCACGTGTTGCCGGCAACCTGCCGCCGCCGCGGCGCAGTTCGTATGCGGGGCCCACTTACAACACCGTCGAGGGTGTGCGCAACTTTCTCAGCAAGCGTTCCGGGCAGACCTCGCCGGCCAAGCCGGGGTCTGCGCCGGCAGCCTCGCCGGGACGGGCTATGCGAGAGGGCGCTCGAGTGTTTCACGAGAAATACGGATACGGAATCATCGAACGCCGCGAGACAGTCGGCGACGACGTCAAGCTGACCGTGAAGTTTCCCAGTTTCGGACAAAAGAAGTTGATCGAGAAGTATGCGAATTTGAAACCCGCCTAGTGGTCAGTGGCCAGTGGACAATGGTCAGACAGGGAACTCCCACTCGCCACTCGCCACTCGCCCCCCGCCC
>JBPCNK010000332.1:0-6933 GCA_051001345.1 Acidobacteriota bacterium
CCGCCTAAGAGCATGATCAGTTAACGCGGATTAATCGGATTAACACGGATTAAACGGATTAACTGCATAGCTTGGGGCTGGTGAGTTCAACTAAACTCGATTCGCATAACAAGATTAGCCGAAATGAAGAATGCTCAAAATACAAGAACTCTGTTGAGTTTGACCGCCCTGCTTGCGCTGCTGACCTTTGTGACCAGCGCGGCTAGTCCAGAGCCGCGCCGCACGCCCGTATCGGTGCGCGTCCGGATGCAACGGCTGCTGGGATTATCACCGCAACAAGCGCCCCCAAGGGCAGAGCTGGTGGCGAACAGCTCCGATTCGGAAATGCTGACGGAGGATTTTCGGTTTCAGGCCGACCGTGACAACTGGGTTCCCGCAGTGCTGCTAAAACTGATCGCGAAGCCGGGACGGCTGCCGGCCAGTCATTTGTCTTCCAGGCACGGGAGGAACGCGGCAACAACTCACCGACCCCCGGCTGCCACTGACTAAGCAGCCCCCGGGCTGGGCGCGCGCCCTTTCCCGCAAAGGCTTCCTCACGCTCTCGCTGGACTATCGAGGTTCGGAACCGCGCGGGCAAAACATTTTCACCGATGCGGTCCGGGCACAGCTTGAGGGCCGCAACTACATGGGTGAGCTGGTGCATGAGGTCATGCGCGCCGTAGATTATCTACTGGCCAGACCTGATGTTGACGGCGCCAGAATCGGCGTTACGGGCTTTTCTCTCGGCGGCGCCATCAGTTGGTATGCCGGCGCCGTCGATCCACGCATCAGCGTGATTGTCCCGGTATGCGGAGGGGCGGGAACCTACGACGCACTGTTGCGCCATACCAGAGAAACCGATTATCATTCCCAGTACTTTTACCCTGCGGGGTTCCTGAAACTATTCCCGGGCGACCAGCCTGAGGTGTTCGCTTCGCTGGCGCCGCGGGCCACGCTAGTCGTGGGGCGCGACCAGGATCAGGGGATGCCGAGCGAGGGCCTGCGGAAACTGGAGCAGGAGGCCGGGGCGGCTTATTCCAGCCGCGGAGTGGCAGACCGTTTTTCAGTTTTCGTGACCGCCGGTGACCACGCTTACACTGAGGAAATGTTTGAGCGGGTCAGCGCGTGGTTCGAGCGTTTTTTGAAGTGATCGCCATGTCCGAGCCACGCGCATGTTCGAGCCGCGCGCGCGTCAGCCGGTTATCATTCATGAATAGCATTCACCACAGAGACACAGAGGACACAGAGGGACACAGAGGTTTAGAGAGGCGGACTTATGCGCGTAGCAACGAATAAGCCCTACAAAACCAGGACAGCGTGACTGTCGGAGGAGACCGGGATCATAAGATACCCAAAAGTTTTTGTTTTTCTCTGTGCTTTCTCTGTGTCCTCTGTGTCTCTGTGGTGAATACATTTGTGAATAATCCGGGTAAGCGAGTGGGCAATTATCGGAGGAGATCGGGATCATAAGATACCCAAAAGTTTTTGTTTTTCTCTGTGTTTTCTCTGTGTCCTCTGTGTCTCTGTGGTGAATACACTTGTGAATGATCCGAGTAAGCGAGTGGGCAATTAGCGACTTGAAAATTATTACCACACCCCGAGGCCAACATGACAATCTCTACTCGATTCCTGCGACTTGCGCTCCTCGCATTAGCTGTCTTCGCACTCCAATGCGAGCGGGCCTATGCGCAACTGGAAGTTTTTGCCTCGTTTGAGAAGGATGAGACCACCGACGTCCAGAGTTCGCCGGGTGTGCGCACCGCAGTCTCCAAGCGCTTTCCAGCCTGGAGCGGAAACTCTCTGGAAGCGGTTTTCCCCGCAACGGGCGGAACGGTCCAGTTTTCGAAGATACCGAGCCAGTGGCACCGCCATGGCGCGCTGCTTCTGTTTGTCTGGAGCGCACAGCCTTCCGAACTGAAGCTCGAGCTGCGCGACGCGGCAGCCAACCGCTTTGTAAAGACCTTTCCCGTGCGCACGGGCGCAAACCACCTCCAGTTGCGGCTCGCTCAAGTGCAGGGCGTCGACCTGCGTGACGTGCGATCGCTGATTTTGGAGTCGACGCGGAGCGGCTCCTTCTACCTGGACTATTTCGCACTGGACAGATTTCATCCGGTTCTGCAAGAACGCGGACGATGGGACGTCGAGTACTCGCTGGCCGAAGAAACGCCCCACGTGCCCTGGGGCCGGCCATTGGCCGGCGGTCCCATCAAAGTTTTCGCGCTGGCCGACGTAGCCGACGGCCGCGGAATCGTTGAGCTGGCGCAGCGCCTGGAACTGAATTTCAAAGCCACCACGATCGGCCGCAACTCGGGAACCAACAAGTGGGGCTTCGGCGACTTCTACGAGCAACGCGGCAGCGGCGGAGAATTCTGGAGCGACGCGTACAGTCTCGCCTATACATACATCGCCGACGACCTGCTCAATGGGCCCCAGTACGACGTGATCCTCTGGCCCGGACTGCACCCTTGGGAAAGCTATCCGTCCGAAGTTCGCGCAGAGGTTCAACGGCGCGTCCAGGCAGGGACCGGCTTGATCTTTTTCCATCCTTTCAGCGCCGACGGCGCCAGCCCGGATTTGTCCAATCTATCGGCGCTGACCGGCAAAACGAGGGGCGCGGAAGCGGAACTGGATCGGACCGAATGGCGTCCCAAATCGGATCACTACATCACCCGCGGCGTCCCCCTTGGGGTGTTCCCGTGGGGACAAATCGGGGTGGATCGTTCGGTGGCTCGAGGAGACGTCCTTTTGGAAACTTCACAGGGCACGCCGGTGCTGGCTGTGCGGAACGTCGGTAAGGGCCGCGTCGCCGCTTTCGGTTACACCGAGAAGGGAATGATTCCTGCGATCACGAATGTTTTTGAGACGGGACTGCATCATCCTTATCACGATTACCTCTGGTCTCTGGTCGCGCGAGCGGTGGTCTGGGCGGCCAGGCGCGAGCCGCCGCTGGCCATCGGTAGCCTGGAAAGGTCTGGCGCCGGAGTGACTGTAAGGCTCAGCAATCTGCCGGCAGGCTCCCAACTGGCGGCAACAGTCCGCAACAACTTCGGTGAAATCGAGGAGCAGATCTCAGTCCCGGCGGTTCACGCCGCCGGCAGCGTGAGCTTGCCGATTGCTGCGCCGCTGCAGGGCGGGCGCCATTTCCTGGATGTCAGGCTCCTGGAACGAGGACGCGTGCACGACTGGGCCACGCTTGCTTTTAGCACGCCGTCGCAGGTGGCCATCCGGGAGCTTGCGCTGGATGCCGATCGCGTGAAACTAGGAGGCCAGATCTCGGCCCGCCTGAGGCTCTCCGCAGCACAACCAGTCGCCTGCATAGTGACCGCCCGGCTATTTGACAATTATGACCGGCTGCTGGATGAACGTCGCGTGGAGATGACCGTGCAGGGAGACATGGACACTGCCGTCAGCCTCAATTCGACCGGCGCCCTGTCGCACTTGGCAAGAGTGGATTGCGAAGTGACTGCGGGCGGAGTGCGCAGTGACCGTCGGATCCAAGAAGTCTTCGTGCTGCAGCCCCGGAGTTGGGACGACTACGACATTGTCATGTACCGCTTCGGCCCCGATCCCATCCCGGGAATCTGGCCGGCGATCGATCGGCAACTGCGGCAGCTAAACGTGACTACCCTGTCCTCTTATTCTCTGACTCACAGCAAGCATGCCAACTACAACGTTCAGGCGCAAACGCGGATCAGCGGCCAGGAATCGCCCGACGGGCCGAGCCGCGCCTATTACAGCGGCATGAAGAAACAATATGCGCAGACACATGACAAGAAGGTGTTGGTGCGCGAGCATTGCCTCAACGACCCGGCCTACCGGGATCTCATCCGCACCGAACTCAGACAGCTGACCGCAGCATGGGTTCCCTTTTCGCCGTTGTCTTACTATGTCTACGAAGAACCTTCGCTGACCTGCTACGTAGACGATCTCGATCTGTGCTTTTCTTCTCACTGCATGGCGGCCATGCGCGGCTGGCTCAAAAATGAATACGGCGCTGTCCCGGCGCTCAACAAGCAATGGGGGACTGGCTTTGCCACCTGGGACGAAGTTGTCCCCGACGACACCTACGAGGCACAGGCGCGGGGCAACTACGCCTCGTGGGCCGACCATCGCACGTTCATGGAGAAGACGTACGCCGACACGTTTGAGTTCGTGCTGGGTGAGCTGCACAAGATCGACCCGGCGGGGATTCTGCTCAACTCGGGCACTCAGGAATCGGGCGCTCATAACGGCTGCGACTACAGCCGCATTAATCAATTCACCAAACATCTGAACGCCTACAGCGGCGGTAACCAGCTCGATTTTCACCGCAACTTCAATCCCGACGTCAAGATTTCCGGCGGCGCCGGTTACGGCGTGCTGGGCAAGGATGTGCTGTACGACTTTTACGGAAACCTCTTCAAAGGCGCCAACGGCGGAGCCTATATCTTTTGGCAATACTCGACGCTGGATCCGGATCTGACGCTCAGTCAGAGCGGGAAGGACATGGTGGAAGGTTTCAGGGAATTGCGTGGCGAAGGAATCGGCAAGCTGGTGGGAATGGGAACACCGGAGAATAACCGGATCGCCATTCACTACTCCTATCCCAGCATCCACGGGGCATGGATCGTTGATGGCACGATAGAGGAAGAGGTCGTCTACCAGGCAAGCAGCGCGACGCTGCGGCGCTTTGAGGCCAATCGCGACGGCTGGGTCAAAAGCCTTCGCGATGTGGGGCTGCAGTTCGACTTCATCTCGTATGCCGACGTCGAGAAGGGCGGCTTGGTCGCCAAAGGATACAAGACGTTCGTCCTGCCCATGAGCGTGGCGCTCAGCGATAAAGAAGTGACGGCCATCGGCCAGTTCGTGCGCCAGGGAGGAACCGTCATCGCCGACGCGCTGCCGGGCGTTATGGATGAGCACTGCACGTTTCGCGAGCGCCGGGCACTGGCAGACGTTTTCGGCATCGCGGCTGCCAGGGTCCGCCGCGAGGATGTCGTCGGCGCCAAGGGCGAACCTGGTTTGAAGCTTGCGGGTGCACAGGCTCTTTTGACCGACGAAGGCCGCCCGATGCTGATCGAACACGCTGCGGGATCCGGGCGCGCCTACCTGTTGAACTATTTTCTGGACGGTTACCCTCAAGACAGGCTGGAAGGCCGGCAGGGTCCTGCACTGGAGAAACTGACTCGCATTCTGACGGCAGCCGCGATCAAGCCCACCGTCAAGCTGACGTCGACCGGCGGCGAGCGCGTCGCCGACTGCGAGACCTACGTATTCAACCAAGGCTCAACGCGGCTACTCGGACTGGTGCCGGACAAGAAAAAGCCGGGGACTCAGAAAGTGCGGCTCACCTTTGACCGCAAAGGCGAGCTCTACGACGTCCGACAGAAACGGTACCTCGGTTCCGGGTCCGTTTTCGAAACCGAAATCGAGCCCGCTGTCCCACGACTTTTTGCGCTGGTTGAAGCTCGCATCAACGGCTTGGATGTGAACGGCCCGGCTCGTGCCCGCCGCGGTGAAGAAGCCGCCTTCGACGTTCGCGTAGCGGGAGTCACCACGCTGCGCTCTGTAGCCAAAGTCGTGGTGACCGATCCTGCAGGCCAGGAGGTTCGCGTCTACGGCGGCAATCGAGATCTGGTATCAGGCGCAGGCGTCGTCCGTTTTAGAACTGCGCTGAACGATCGGCCCGGGGTGTGGCGTATAGCGGTAACTGAGGTGATCAGCGGCGAAACCGCGCACGCCGAAATCGTCGTCGAGTGAAGAATGCGAATTTGTTCTGCTTGCACCTAGAACGCATCGTCGGCACGGAGTTAACTCGGAGTTGGCGCGGATTAATCGGATTAACACGGATTACCTGCAGTAGGTTGGCGCTGCTGAGTGCAGTTAATCCGTGTCAATCCGCGCTAATGATTTATGAATGGCCTTGCGGTGTTTGACGCGGCTGGCACTGCGCGCCGCCGCTGATGCCGAGCGTTGGGCGCCATCTTCATACAGTCGCCCATTCGGCGGACAACACCGCCGCCTGCTCCAGCACTGTCTGCGTCGCCTTCTCCTGTTTGTCGGGCGGGTAGCCGTGCTTGCGCAGGATGCGCTTGACGAGCACGCGCAGCTGGGCGCGCACGTTCTCGCGCACAGTCCAGTCGATGGTCACGTTGGCGCGCACCGACGCCACCAGCTCGCGCGCGATGCCGCGCAGCGTGTCGTCGCCCAGCACCTTGACGGCGCTGTCGTTGGTCTCCAGTGCGTCGTAGAAGGCGAGCTCGTCGTCGCTGAGGCCCAGCTTCACGCCGCGCTGGTCCGCCTCGCGCATCTGTTTTGCCAGACCGATCAGCTCCTCGATCACCTGGGCGGCCTCGATGGCGCGGTTCTGATAGCGGCGCAGCGACTGCTCCAACAACTCCGCGAAGGACCGCGCCTGCACGACGTTCTTCCGCCGGCGCGTGCGCAGCTCGCCCCTCAAGAGCTTCTGCAACAGCTCGACGGCGAGATTGCGCTGCGGCATCCCGCGCACCTCCGACAGGAACTCGTCGGACAGAATCGAGATGTCCGGCTTGGCCAATCCCGCGGCAGCGAAGATGTCCACGACGCCCTCAGGGATGACGGCGCGAGAGATAATCTGCCGCACGGCGTGGTCGAGTTCTTCCTCGAGCCTGGCCTCGCCCGGCGCGCGCTTGGCGAGCACGGCCTGCACCGCCTGGAAAAAGGCCACGTCGTCGCGAATGCGCAGCGCCTCGGCGTGCGGCACCGCCAGCGCGAACGCCTGCGACAACTCCCTCACCGCAGACAGCAAGCGGTCCTTGCCGTTGTCCTGCGCGAGGATGTGTTCTTGTGCGACGGGCAGCAGGCCGAGGCGTTGCGCCGGTGTGCCACTGACCCACTGCGACCAGTCGAAGCGGTGGAAGAGCCCGCAACAGACCTCGTGCTTCGCCAGCATCACGGCAACGGCTTCATTTTGATCGAGCGCCGTGCGCCCGG
>JBPCNK010000333.1:0-35820 GCA_051001345.1 Acidobacteriota bacterium
GTTAAGTTGTCGCCACTGATTGCCCGCTCCCTTACGGTCGCGGCTCTGGCCTCGAGCCTTCTTCAAGGTCGAATAACCGTTCCGTCGCGCCGTCGCGTGTTTCCCCAGTTGTGATCGAACGTCGGGCTTGCCGGGTACGGAAACCTGGCGGCCAAAGTTTCGTTCACATCAATACCTAAGCCCGGAGCCTCGTTGGCATACATGTAGCCGTCGCGCGTTTCCGGGCAGCCTGGGAATACTTCGCGGGTTTCCGGAGGAAATACATAGCCTTCATGAATTCCAAAATTGTGGCTGGCCAGTTCCAGCGCCAGGCCAGCGGCGTGACCCACCGGCGAACAGTCACCCGGCCCGTGCCAGGCCGTCTTGACGCCAAAAAACTCCGCAAGGGCCGCAACCTTGCGGGCCATGCTCAAGCCGCCGATCTGCGAGATGTGAATCCGGATAAAGTCGATCAGCCGGTTGGCGATCAATGGGACACATTCGTGGCGCGTGTTGAACAGCTCGCCCATGGCAATCGGCGTGCTGCACTGATTGCGCAGGATCTGAAAATGATCGTTCTCTTCGGGCGGAAACGGGTCTTCCAGGAAGAAGAGGCGGAATTTCTCCAGGTCCTTGCATAGCTGCACACCCTGGGGCAGTGAAACTCGTTCGTGAACATCGTGCAGCAATTCAACATCCTCTCCCAATTTCGTGCGCAGGTGCTCGAACAGCCGAGGGAGCATCCGGACATACGGTCCTGGCTCCCACACTGCCCGTGGATTGGTCGGGCCGACAACGTCATCGGCTGCGCCGGCGGTTGGCCGGGCGCCGGCGGCGCCGTAAGTGGCCAAGCCCGGTACGGCGACTTGAACACGAACATGCCGATACCCTTTCTCCATGGCCTGGCGCGCCTTGTCTTCGACTTCTTGAAAATCAGCTCCGCTGGTGTGTGCATACAGGTCGACGGCAAAGCGACACTTCCCCCCGAGCAGTTGGTAGACTGGCATGCTCGCGCGTTTGCCTTTGATGTCCCAAAGGGCCATGTCGACGCCACTCATGGCGTTGAAGAGAACGGGGCCGTTTCTCCAGTAGGAACTTACGTAGGAGGACTGCCAGATATCCTCAATCTCGTCTGGATTGCGGCCCAGCAGGAATGGCTTCAAGTACTGGTCGACGGCCGTCTGCACGGCGTAGGCCCGCTGTGTAAATGTCGCGCACCCGAGACCGTAGAGTCCCGGTTCGCTGGTCTGCACTTTGACAATCACAAGCCGAATGCGATTGGGCGCCGTCAAAATTGTTTTAATGTCGGTAATCTTCAGCGCGGGCAGCCCGCGCAAGGAGGCTGGTTGCGGCTGCGCCCACAAATGCGCGGCCGGACCGCCCGTTGAAATCAGACCGGCGGCGCTGCCGGCGGCGGCGCCCGTTGAAAGCCAGCGCAGCATTTCGCGACGTTCCATAAGGGACTCCTGAGAAAATAGGGGTCAGGATTCAGGATTCAGGATTCAGGGTCAGGGGTCAGGGAATCGCGGATTAGGAACTAAATCGCAATCGGCAATCGTTCATTTATTTCGCAATCCGTGATGCAACAATCCGCAATCCGCAATTCCCTGACCCCTGACCCCTGAATCCTGACCCCTGACCCCTGACCCCTGAATCCTGACCCCTGCTATTAACGCGGGTGCGTCTTTTTCCACTCCTCGAAGAGCTTCTCCATCTCGGGGCTCAACCTCGGGTAAATCTCGCGCGTCCGATACTTTTTGGTGAGGATCATTTCCCTCTTGAAGGTTTCCGTGTACACCGTATTCTCGGCTGCTGCGATGACTTCACCGGCCAGCTGCGGAGGGAAAAAAAGCACGCCCGACGGATCGGCGATGACAACATCCCCGGGCAGCACCGTCACACCGGCAATTCGCACCGGGGCGTTCCATTCCGCGCCGACATGATCGGCCATCGCCGAAGCATGCGTCCCTTTGTAGTAAACCGGAAAATCCTTCATCGGCAAAAATTCGTTCAGGTCGCGCAGTCCGCCGTCGATAACGACTCCGGCGGCGCCGGCCGTCCGAATGGCAAGCCCGGTGACATCTCCCATAAACGTTGCCCGATCGATTGCGCCGGCCAACTCGACGACCAGGACATCTCCGGGCCTTGCATCATCGCCGGCACGAATGTTGTATTGATAGTCCCAATCCCCTTCGCTTCCAAGCTTCTGCACGGCCTCCATCAGGTCGGGACGCACCGGGAGATAGCGCATCGTCAAAGCCCGTCCGACCAGTTTCGCAGTTGGCTGTGTCATCTGGAATCCATTGACGAAGCACTGGACGTATCGTTTGCCCTGCAAGGCGCCCCAGACCGCTTCGATGGGAAGTGACTTGAGGCGTGCCAGTTGCTCGTCGGTCACCGGCGTCCGCGCGGGAGCGAGCACGTCGACAATCGGGCTATACGTATTGCGTCCGGCGCGCAGGCCGCGAGGAGCAGCCGTCTGCGCAAACGATGAAACGGCCAACGAGATGGTCAGCAGCAACAGGATAAAGGATCGAAGGTATCGAGTCATGGTTACTCCGTTCAAGCGGCAAGTGACAAGTGGCAAGAATACACGTGTGGCAAGGATACAAGTGTGGCAAGAATACAAGGATGGCCTGCGCTGCCAGCTCTTTCTTGTATTCTTGTCACCTGGTCACTTGGCCCCTGAAAGCGATGCTGGTTTCCAGCCGGTGTTTTTCTTAGGGTTCGACACGCCCGGATGTTCGCGGCTGTAATGGTCGCCAGCTCCGCATCTAAAACTCCACCTTCAGCGCCATTTGGAGAATCCGGTTGTCGGCGATCGTACTGGTGATTCTTCCCACCGTGGGTGATCCGATGTTGGCATTGGGAAAACCGAGAGCAGGCGTGTTAAACAAATTGAACGCATCAAATCGGTACTGGATTTTGATGGCCTCGGTGATGGCAGTGTTCTTCACCAGTGACGTATCAAAGTTGATGTGGCCGGGAGCGTACAAGACCCCTCGGCCCACGTTACCGTAGGTATTGGCCGGCGGCGCGACAAAATCGGCTGGATTGAACCAGCGGCTTGGCCCGCGCTCCTCCAGGGTTCCTTTGCCGGTGCGGTTGGGCCAGCTGGGCGCGCCACTGTTGACACCGCTTGCCAGGTTGACGTTGAACGGGCGACCGGTCGTAAAGGTGCTGATGCCGGAAATCTGCCAACCACCGATGATCTTTCCGGCAACTCCTCCCCGATTTGCGAGCTTCTTTCCGGGTCCGATAGGCAGTTCGTACACATAGCTGCCGACAGCGCGGTGCTTAATGTCAAATCCCGCCAGTCCTCGACCCGCTCTCAGATTTGTTACCGTCTGCGGTCCTCCCGTCGAACCGCCTCCGCTGGCGGCCGATCCGCCGAAATCAAGTGTCTTGCCGTACGTGTAGCTGAACAGGAACTGCAGGCCCTGCGCAAACCTCTTGGACAGTTTGGCCTGCAGGCTGTGATAAACGGACATGTTGCGCGGGTCGGCTTGGTTGAGACTGCTGGCATTGGGCAGCGCGGCCGTCAGCAGCCGCCGTGAAGCCTGTGAACCGGTGCCGGGTTGAACCTCATTCGGATTGTAAAAAAACGCAAGGTGAATTCCGCGGCTGCCAGCGTAAGCCACCTCGCCCACCAACGTCGGAGTCAACTGGCGTTGCAAATCAAGATTCCAGGATTGGGCGTAGGACGTCTCGTTTTCGAACGAATGGCCGACCACGCGAGGGTTGGCCGCATTCAACTCGGCGGTCGTCCGCGGCTTTACCAGTTTGATGGCGGGAAACGGATTATCGATGGTCGGGACACTGGAGAAATCCACCGGGTTGGTCTCCGGCTGGAAGTTCTGGGAAATGGTATACGGGACCTGTTGCCCGAGCAGGCTGGAGGCCGAGTGTGGTTCCGGAAAATAGCTGATCCCGTATCCGCCACGCAGGACGGTTCGGGCATCGCCAACCAGATCCCAGGCAAAGCCAAAGCGCGGTCCGAAATTTCCGTACTGCGTCTTTTTGTTGGCGGTCCGCGATGCGCCGTCCTCCCCTGCATAAACCAGACGCAGGGCCGTCAGGTCGAAGTTAACCAGGCGATCGCGGATCTCGACGTCCGGCACGTAGACCTCATAGCGAAGGCCCATGTTCAGCGTGACCCGGGAAGAGATTTTGAAGTCATCCTGGATAAACGCGGCGTGCTCCTGATTGGTCATGTAATAAGGTTCCAACAGGAAGCCGCGCGCGCCAGCGGTCGCGTAACCGGTCAATAAAGTAGCCAGTCCGGTTCCCTGGGTGTTGGTCACGGGGTCGTTGGTGAAGTTCCGTCCAAAGGTAATGGTGCTGCGCGTGTCGGTGTTGGTAAATGGCGATACCAGCCGGCGAACGTAGTGGTATCCGAATTTCAAACCGTGACGACCCCGCGTCCAGAATAAGTTGTTGTCGATCTGGTAGTGCGTTTGTTTGGGATTGACGGGCAGAAACGCCGGGCCGCCGCTGATGCCGGTAAAATCAGGCACGTTCAGATTCGGCAAACCGGAAGTGAACTCCGAGATGTTTATGCCACGAATTCCCAGAGACTCGGCCGACTTGTGTCCGAAGTCTGATTGAAACGTTGCCGGCGTGGTGCGGGCAAAACCGATGCGGACTTCGTTGACCAGGTTGGGTTGAAGAATCCTGGTAAAATTCAACGCCAGACCCTGCGTGCGCAAACGGGTGTTCTGAATGCCCGCGACAAAGGGGCCCAGATCAAAGCGCTTTGCGGCTTCGGGCGGCGTCGGCAGACAACAGGCCGCCTGGCCCTGCGGCGCGTCGAGCTTGTACTGATCGAAGCTGTAGCGGGCAAACATCGTCAACTTCTCGCTGAAATTGTGATCGAGGCGTACGTTGAAGGCGTTGTCGGTCACGTTTCGATTGGCCGTCGAGATAAAGTTGTCAAAATTGCCGGGCTGGTTCGGCAACGGGTAAATGCTGGCGACATTCCGACCCACCGGGTGGATGCGGTTTGCCGGGATGATGTTTCCAAGGAACTGATCGCGCAGGAACTGCGGATTGGAAGAACTGACCGGCTTGGTCGAGTCATAATTTGGATTCCGGCGCGTCGTAAGCGGATCGTAAATCCTGATCAATTGCCCGCTCAGGTTTGTGAATCCGCTGAAGTCCCCGTTGCGGGTTTTGTCGGTTGGCACCGTATTGACGTTGGTGAGTCCGCGAATTTCGCGAAGACCCGAATAGTCTCCGAAAATAAACGTGCGCTTTCGCCCGTCATACAACTTCGGAATATAGACCGGACCCCCGATGGCCGCTCCGTACTGGTTGCGACGGAACGGAGGCTTTTTTGCCGGCGGCGGCAGCGCAAAGAAGTTACGCGCGTCAAACACGTCGTTCCTCAGGAACTCGAACAGCGACCCGTGAATATCGTTGCTGCCTGACTTGGTCGACACGGAAACTACGCCTGCGCCGCGACCGAACTCCGCCGAGTACGTTCCAGTCAACACCTTGAATTCCCGGACCGATTCGATCGAAGGTGTCACGATAACCGTGTTGAAGGTGTATTCGTTGTTGTCGATGCCGTCGATCAACCAGCCGTTGGAGTTGGCGTGATGTCCCAGCGCGTTGAAGTTAGACGCGCCGCGCGGATTGAAGGTACTGGCGCCCGACAGGTTTTCGCCGACTTGACCCGTGGTAATGCCCGGCGCCAAATAAACCAACTGGGCGAAATTGCGGCCATTGAGCGGCAGCTCGCGGATGGCGCGTTCTTCGATGACTTCGCCCAGTTCGGCTGAATCGGATTTCACCAGCGGTGCAGTTCCTACCACTGTAGTGGTTTCGGTCACTTCACCGATTTCCAAAACGAAATCCACCCGGGCCTTCTGGTCGACCTGCAGAATGATTCCGCTCCGGATCTGTCGTTTGAAGCCGCTCATCTCCACGGAAATTTCGTAGGCGCCTGGAATCAGAAACGGCGCCGAATATGCCCCGGAGTCGTCGGTCAGATACTTCTGTGACGTTCCCTTAGTGACCTCGGTGATGGCAACTTCGGCGCCCGGGACTACGCCCCCAGTGTTGTCCCGCACGGTTCCCGAGATCGTGCCCGTCGTGACTTGCGCCAGGCAAATTCCAGTTACGCAGATCGAGATCAAAGCCCAAAGAGTCGAGTTACGCGCCATTTTGGTTCCTCCGTGACTCGTTTAGCTCCAGAGCCGATCATTGGATCGGTCCCGGTCCCACTCCGGTGTAGGTTCGAAATAACCAGGATCTCTCAAGTGCTGCCGGACCACTTCCTCGTTGAGTTCAACTCCCAGTCCGGGCCGATCGGGAACAGGGGCAAATCCGTTGACCGTGAGCGGCTTGCATGCGTCCGTCACCATGTCTTCCCACCAGGGAACATCCAGCGAATGATGCTCCAGGCAAAGGAAGTTGTCCGTTGCGGCTGCGCAGTGCACACTGGCCATAAACGAAATGGGCGTCCCTGCAAAATGCATCGCCATCGCAACGCCCCCCTCCATGGCCATGTCGCCGATTTTTTTGGTTTCGAGCAGACCGCCCGAGCTTGCCAGGTCGGGGTGGATCATGTCGACAGCGCCGGCGTGAACCAGTTTGGCGAAGTCCTCTTTCAAGTAGATGTCCTCGCCCGTCAGAATCGGGATGTCGACGGCATCTCTGATCTGTTTCATCAACTCGGTGAACTGCCAGGGCACCATGTCTTCCATCCAGGCCAACTGATGTTTTTCCATGGCTCGCGCCAATCGAACACAACTGTTGACGCCGATGTGGCCGTAGTGGTCCGACGCCAGCGGAATATCCATGCCGATGACCTGGCGAATTGCCGCGATGTAGTCGGACAACTGCGCGATTCCCTTGTCGGTGATTTCAATTCCGGTAAACGGGTGCATGGTGTTGCGATCGAACTCCTGGCCGAGCGGCCGCGACAACGTTCCCGGCGTGTTCCCCAGCAGGTTGATGCCAAAGTCGACTTTGAGAAAGGTCAGGCCCTTGTCCATTCGAGCCTTCAGGCGCTTGCCTTGCTCCGTCCCGTCGGGCGTCTCCGTCGTGTCCGCGTATAGCCGGACCCGGTCCCGGAATTTTCCGCCGAGCATCTGGTAGGCCGGAACTCCGTAGGCTTTGCCGGCAAGATCCCAACACGCCATCTCGATGGCGCAGACACCGCCGGCTTGCCGCGCATGGTGTCCAAACTGTTTGATCTTCCGGAAGATCTTGTCGATGCTGCAAGGGTTCTCGCCGAGGATGCGGCTTTTGAGCAACAGCGCGTAATTCTTGCTCGCGCCGTCGCGAACTTCACCATAGCCGGAGATTCCCTGGTTGGTGTCGATGCGAATAATCGGACACGTCATCGGCGCTCCGCCGACGACAGCCACGCGCAGATCGGTGATCTTTAGTTGCGACGGGACGGAATTGCGATTGACGTTTTGGACGGCGCCTTCGATTTCACCGGCAGACAACAGACCGGCAACCCCCAGCCCGGCCGAAGCCTTGCCGAGTGAACTAAAGAAAGAACGTCGCCCTAGCAGTTTCTGAACAGCAGGCTTCATGGGTCGCTCCTGTTAGTCTTTTTATCCGTGAGCTTTTTTGAATGGTCTGAGTTAGGGTTCATGACGTGACCATGCTCGTTGACGTGCACGCGCTCCGTCATCGGTATGACCCATATAGCCAGTTCACTTTGAGGCTGACAGGCTGGCAGCCTGTCCCACTTGCAAAATAATGCCTAAGAGAATAAGGACAACCACTTTCAAATTCAAGCGCCAACTAGCGGTTCGGATACGTTTTACACCTGGGGCTGCGAAAGTGGAAGTTCCTACCGGCGGACTCGGCCGCCGTGGCAGGTCTCTCGAACCGACCTATCAATCTCATTCTAAATATCTTGTCAGGATACGACGTGGTTGGTCGCGTTATTGCTACAAGCCGGTGGACCAACTAACAAATACAGTGTCTTCCAGGCCTGAAGTTTTTCGTTAATTTTCAGCCAAACCCGAGAGAAAGGGTATAAACTGAGGATAGCGTGTCAGGCACAGGGGCGGGTGTGTGTGGGTCGTCTCGAAGAAACGCAAACTTGGGGTCGCCTTCCGTCAGGTTTTGGATTGTTAGGACTTAAGAAGTTAGGCACCCTATTCGGAGAATTGTGATGACCCCATTTAAGCGGCGATCCTTTCTGGTCGTCGGCGTTCTTTTTCTCGTTCTGACACACTGGGCTGCTCCGACCGCGTCGTTTCTGTCGGCTCAAGAACTGGGGCAGGCACGCTGGGAGCGTGTTGTATCGCCCGAAGTTCTCGAAGAGCTCGCAGCTGCTCAGCGTTCGGGCGACATACAACGCCTGCTCCCCGTTATTGTTCAATTCCGGAACAATTCCAGGATTGGGGTCCGTGATGCGTCCGAGGCAGGGCGTAGTTTTACTGCCCGGGAACGACGGGCTGAGATGCTGGGCGCGCATGGGCTGAAGCGCCTGCCGCTGATCGAGTCTGTCGCCATGGAACTGCCACTCGACCGGATCGCTGAGTTGGCCAGCCAGGACGACGTCCTGCGAATTGTTTCTGACTTTGTCGTCGAGACCAACACAGACGCATCGAGCCTGTTGCTCGAAACCATTGGAGCCGACCAGGTCCACTCACGCTATGGCTTGACCGGAAAAGGAGTCACCGTAGCCATCATTGACACCGGGGTTAACTCCGGTTTCGGACTGCAGGTGGTCGCGTCGCGCGACTTTACGACGAAGGACAAGGGGAGCAAGGGCCTTGATGGCTACGGGCACGGGAGCCACGTCGCCGGAATCATTGGCGCCGAGTCCAAAGGCTTTCGGGGAATTGCTCCCGACGTCGAACTGGTTTCGCTCAAGGCGCTCGGCGATGACGGATCGGGAAGAACCAGTGACGTTATCGCGGCATTCGCCTGGTGCATCCAGAACAAGAACGCCTACAGCATCGATATCATCAACCTCTCCGCGGGCCACGCGCCCACCGAGAGCCATAAGACCGATTTGCTGTCGCTGGCTGCGCAGCACGCCGTCGAGGCGGGAATCCACGTCGTAGCCTCCGTTGGCAATAATGGCTTCCTCAATAACAAGAGCACCTACGGATTGATCAATTCTCCGGCATACAACCCGCTGGTCATCGCCGTAGGCGCAGCTCGCGGCAATGGCACCGTGGTGCGCAAGGATGATCAAGTCACGCAGTTCAGTTCGAAGGGTCCAACCTATCCGGATCTTCTGGTCAAGCCAGACCTTGTCGCACCCGGGCACAAGATCACTTCGATCAACGTCCCGGGATCGTTTCTGTCGCAGGCTTTCCCGGAGTTGGTTTCAAAGGACGGTAAATACATCACGTTGACCGGTACTTCCATGGCCGCCGCCAGCGTCACCGGCACACTGGCGCTCGTCCTCGAAGCCAATTCCCAGATTAATTCGAACCTCGCGCGCGCAACATTGATGTATACGGCACAGAAGCTGACTGCGCCCAACGTGTTTGAACAGGGCAACGGCTACCTCAACAGCGAAGGCGCCGCGCGGTTGGCCACGATGTTTATTCCTAACCTCGGGTCGGCTAAGGCGGGCGATCGCATCATTCTCGGAAGCACCCAGCCCTTTTCGTTGATTGGTGGAGAGCGAGTCTATTGGGGCCAGTCACTCATCGCCGGAAATGCGGTTTTGTACGGCGAACAAATCAAGCGCAAGAATAATGGCAAGCCGAGCGTGCCGATCTGGGGCGGCGGTGTCGACTGGACCAAGCAGATCCTGTGGACCGATCAGATTCTTTGGACCGATGCACTGATCCAGAAATATCAAATGGCTTTCATGCCGGGTTCCACGTGGCTCGGCAAGCTCGCCTGGTCTAATCAGATTCTGTGGACCGATCAGATCCTCTGGACCGACAGTTTCGGGAAACCGATTTTGGTCCGGCCACATCAGATCCTGTGGACCGATCAGATCTTGTGGACCGATCAGATTCTCTGGACCGATCAGATTCTTTGGACCGACCAGATTCTTTGGACTGACTTGTTGAAGGTGCTCGGACTTTCCGGGCTGAAACACCATCAGATCTTGTGGACCGACCAGATCCTCTGGACCGATCAAATCCTCTGGACGGACCAGATCCTCTGGACGGACCCGATCCTCTGGACCGCTCAGATCATGTGGACCGATCGGTTGACCGGTAACGCCCAAATACTGCCGCTGTGGGCTCGCATCATCTCAGGAGATATCGGATAGTTCTGTCTCTGATCACGGGGCCGCGCGCGCCAGCAAGCGGGCAATCTCGAGCAACCAACCTGGTGCTTGGGATTGCCCGCTCCCTGACGGTCGCGGCCCTGTCATGTTTCTGGTGGCACCCGGCCGCCTGGCCGGTATGTTTCATCTGAAAACACACACCGGCCTGGCGGCCGGCGCCAACCCCTCCAGCTGGGCCCCTGTCATTTGAGGGGGTATGATAGGGCATGGTTCCACAAAGTGAACCGTCTCCAACGCTGAATCGTAAAGCAAAAATTTACATATATCTGGTCAACACGGCCGGCTGCGCCGTGCTGGCCTACTCCCTCTATCGAGTGCTCGGCCACGAGTCTTGGGACTGGCTCTTCCTCGCCTTCCTGGCAGCGACGGGCGGCGCGCTTTCAGTCCGGTTTCCGAAGTTTGGAGACAGCGGAACCTCCGTTACTTTCACTTTGTCGGACATCTTCGTGTATCTGGCCATCCTGTGGTACGGGCCTTATGTTGCGGTCCTGATCTCGAGTCTCGATATCCTGCTTGGAAACCTCAAAACCAGCCAGCGGCAGCTGTACCGCATCCTGTTCAACTTCTCGAACCTCGCCATCACAACGTTGATTGCCGCGCACGTGTTCTACCACTTTTACAGTTCCGGGCAGTATCCGGTTTCCCGGGTCGCGCCGCTGAATCTGCAGTCGCTGATTGTTTCACTGGGCATTGCATCAATCACACTCTTTTTGCTCAATAGTGGATCGGTGTCGCGGGCCATTTCGTTGGTGACGCCGGCAAACTGGCTGAGATTGTGGAAAAACAATTTCCTGTGGACCTCTCTTCCCAACTTTGCCGGTGCGGCCGCCGCAGCAATCGTCGTGCGGTATCTCCCGTTTGACAGCCTCTATGTACTGGCCGTGACGATTCCGATAGTGCTAGTCATTTATGTCACGTATCGCGTCTATCTGGATCGCATCAGTCTGGCGCAGCGACACGTCCAGGAACTCAATGAACTTGTCGCGGAGCTGGAGACGAAATCCAAACAACTCGAAGAGGCCAAGATTCGCGCAGAAGCGGCCAACCAGGCCAAGAGCCAGTTCCTGGCCAATATGAGCCACGAAATTCGAACTCCGATGAATGCAATCATCGGAATGACAGGTCTGGCTCTCGATACTGAGTCTACCAGCGAGAAGCGCCGTTATCTGGAAACGGTCCGATCCTCCGCCGATTCGCTGCTGAGTCTGATCAACGATATTCTCGATTTTTCAAAGATCGAGGCTGGGCGACTCGACTTCGAACCGTTGACCTTTTCTCTGCGCGAGAGCCTGGCCGGGATGCTCAAGGTCCTGGCTTTGCGCGCTCACGAGAAGGGCCTTGAGCTGGCGTACCGCGTAGCCCCCGATGTCCCAGATAGCGTCGTGGGTGACCCAGGCCGCCTGCGCCAGGTCATCGTCAACCTGGTAGGCAACGCCATCAAGTTTACCGACGAGGGCGAAGTCGTGCTACGAGTCCATCTCGACCCCGAACCCGGAGTGGGTGTTCTCGTGCACTTTGCCGTCGGCGACACGGGCATTGGTATTGCCGAAGACAAAAAGGGGATCATTTTCGAGCATTTCGCACAGGCTGACGGCTCGACTACCCGCAAGTATGGAGGAACGGGTCTGGGCCTGGCCATCTCATCGCGGCTGGTCGAGCTTATGGGTGGAAGGATTTGGGTCGACAGTCAAGTGGGCCAAGGGAGCGTCTTTCATTTCACGGCGCGTTTTGACATCCAGGGCGAAGTTTTCAAGTGGCAGATGCCACGCCCGCCCGTCGAGCTGACTGGAACGAAGGTTCTCGTGGCCGACGACAGCACAACTCTGCGCGATATCGTGGTCGAGATGCTACATGCCTGGCAAATGCAGCCGGTCGAGGCCGCCAATGGACTGGTTGCCCTGGATCTGATCGAACAGGCGTTGGAATCAAACACTCCGTTTCAGCTGGTGCTGATCGACGCCGGTATCAGCGGATTGGATGGATTTGCTATTGCTGAACGCTTGCCGGCGGAGGCCCGACACATGGTATTGATGCTGGCTTCCGCCGGTGGATTTCGCGACAGCGCCCGCTGCCGTACTCTCGGCGCCGGAGCAACTCTTACCAAGCCAATCGCTGCCGTCGATCTTCTCGAAGCCATCACACGAGTGCTGGGCTTGACGGGCGTTCCAGCCGAGTCACCCCTGATTTCCGTGGCTGCATCAGGGGACCGTCCTCGGCCCTTGCGACTGCTCCTGGCTGAAGACAACAGCGTTAACCAGGAGTACGTTCTTCACCTGTTGGAAAAACGCGGGCACAAAGTCATCCTGGCCGAGAATGGCCGGGAGGCCGTTTCCGCACTGATAAGCGAGGGGCCTTTCGATCTGGTGCTGATGGATCTGCAGATGCCGGAAATGGACGGCTTCGAGGCGACGGCCGCCATCCGCGAAAGCGAAAAGAACAACGGCGGCCATTTACCGATCGTGGCGTTGACGGCCTCGGCGATGAAGGGCGATCGCGAGCGCTGCCTGGAAGCGGGCATGGATGGGTATGTCACAAAACCCATCCAGCCCGAGCAACTGCTGGAGGCCATCCAGAGCGTGACGGAGTTCAGGGGTCAGGGTTCAGGGGTCGGGATTCAGGGGTCAGGATTCAGGGACTGATTATTAGAAATGGACTTTATTGCTGACGACTTTTGTACTTTTCAGTCTGGCAGAAGTCTGTTGGGCTGGGCCAGCGACGAACCGGTCAGCTCCATGACCAGGCGTGCCGAATGGGAACGGCGTACAAGTGGCAGGTGATCATACAAGTGGCAAGTGATCGGTGGCAAGAATACAAGGTGTGCATTACCAAGATTCAGCGGCGCGGCTGATTTGCCAGAGGAAGACGGAATCCAGGAGGCTTTGCCGATGGGAGCGGATTTGCTGGGCGACTGCCTCCGTCCACCGGCCACGCGAGAGGTTCGGCTCGGCAAACATAAACGATGAACGGTCCGTAGTGTGGTCAGCGCCGAGCAGGTGGCCGATCTCGTGGCGCAGCGTTGTCAGGACCTGGAGGTTGCCTCCGAGATCTCGCGCCTCAAATCCCGCATCAGAATCGTAAAGAATGACGTAACCGTGGAGGGGGTGACTTTCCCCGGAGAGCCGCACGCCGGCGTTGGTAAGGCGCGACCGGTTGGTGAACAGGACTTTCATCTCGCAGTCCTGGGCACACTCACGGTTGAAGGATGCAATCTGCAACTCGGGTTTCAATGGATTGACGGCGCCGTGGTAGCTCCTGACTGGCCGATAGGTCAGCAGGACGCCGGTCCGGCCCATTATTTCCGAAGGGACCGGGGCCAGCAGGGCGGCGATCCGATCGGCTGCCACGGGTGCCTGGCTGTCATTGAAGACACACACGCGCACGCGGATCGTGGCTGTGGCGGCCGGTTGATCCACCGGTGATGATGCGGCAAGAGACAAACAAACAAACGCAACGAGCCTGAGCGTTGTCATCCAGGCCATCCATTCCAAAGATTCTTGCGCGGTCCGCGCGGATCTTGACGAGCGTGTGTTTAGAACCTGGGAACAATCTTAGGAAATTCGTGCTACTAAGGCAACTGGATTCTCCGGCAACTTCAGCCGCAAGTGCGCGCTGCGGCGCCGCGCGCGTAAGGGCGGATCATTCAAAAAACCGCGACAAATTTCGCGTGGGGCTCTGTCCCTTGTTTCCTGATAGTGGCAACGTTCTGCGACGGTCTATGGCTGAATGATTGAGAAGAAAAGCAAAAGCAGTCACGAATTACACGAATTAAACGAATTAACCCGAAATCCGCTGATCGGGATTGATCGGGATCTGCTCTCTGGTTCAAAAAGGGCATTGCCAACCGGGTACGATCGACCTACGAGCGTTCGGGTCATTCGGCTTCATTCGTGTAATTCGTGACTGCTTTTGTTTTTTTATGAATAGTCTGCGCAAGCGAGCGGGCCACTGCTTCAAAATGCACGCGAGACGCACGCGCTTTCAGGTCCACGCTCAAGATAATCGATCCGAAGGCCCATGCTTTCGAATCTATTGCTTATTGAGGAAAAACGTCCCGCTGGCGGTTGAGAGGTCCGGAAATCCGATCAGAAACGTGCCTACGAATCTGGTCCCCGTGAATTCACCATCCATCGTGAAAAACGTGATGTTGGGATTTGGCACATCGTAGGCCCGCATAGTGAGAGTCCCATCCGGCTTGATCGTCAGGGTTCGAATCCCAAACAACGGAGAATTCGAACTCAGGTTAACCCCGGAAACACCATAGGTGCCGTTGTAGGTCTCCGGAGGCGGATCGTTCCCGCCAAAAACACTTCCATTGAGATCCAGTGTAAAGCTCCCCGTAAGATTATTCGTATCGACGACAATATTGGTCGTCATGCTGCCGCTGCTGCCAAACCGGAGGTTGTTCCATTGGCCCGTGTAATTGCCCGCAAGCGTGGGCGCACCGTACAGCGTCCGCCGCAATGTGGCGGTGGTTGAAAAAACTCCGCCGCGATCCAGCAGCGCCAGGGGAATGAAGCTTCCGGCTCCGGTGGGCTCGATCAGCAGCGAACTGTCCACCAGGTTGGCCGTGCCGGTTAAACCGACTTCGGTGACGTACCGGGCAAATTGCGCATTGGACGCCAGTGGATTGACACCGGCCGGCTGAACGGCTTGCGAGCCGCTTCCGTCCCGGTTTTGAAGCGTCAGCCTCAGGTTGAGTGGATCCGGTCCGCCGTTGGCCAGCGCGAATCCGGTGTTGTTGCCGGACGTGTTGATAGCGATTCGTCCCGAACGCATCGGAGTCGAGCTGGGCACACCGAGGTGCGTCGAGCCGAAGAAGATTGTGGCGACCCCGCCGATCGGTGCTGTCGAATCCAGCCGGGCCATGCCGACGGTAATGGAACTTGTTCCTGTGGTCTCCAACGCGACGGTTCCCTTGGCTGGAATCTGGACGAGAAACTGACTGGAAGTTCCGCGGCCAACGACCGCCACCTGGCGCGCCGTTCCGTCCGGATTGGAAAATCGCAGTGTGCCGATAAAGGAGGTAGCCCCCGGATTGAAAAATCGGATTACGGTCGCGTAGCCGCCGCCATCAACAGCCTGTGGGAAGTACAGCGGCGTCTCATTGTTTTCGCCAATCACCCCCGACGACGAAATCAATCCATTGCCCAGCACCAGGGGCAGCACCGCGAAGCTTCCCTGTCCCTGGACTTCAATCTCCAGGGTACTGTCCGGTCTGATCGTCGAGCTAAAGCCCATTTCGTTGCCGACAAAGCGGGCATATTGACCGTTGGCCGGCAGTGGATTGAGTTCCGACGGGCTGGAAGTATAGTCAAGGGCGCCGTCCGGACCGTAGATGCGCAGCCGAATATTTACCGGAGCCTGTCCGCCATTGGTCAGCGCGACTCCGTTGCCAAAACCGGAACGCGTGTTGAGCGGAATGTAACCGATTCGAACCGGAGTCGCGTGAAGCACGCCCACTACGGCCGACCCGATCGTGAAGGTGGCCACGCCCCCCACCGCCACAGCCGACTCGGCATCATAGCGCGCCATTCCGACTTCCACGGCGCCGGCCGACGTGATCGTCACAACACGGACTCCGCCGGCGGGAATGGTAATTTGAAACTCACTGCCTGCTCCCATCTCGGCGGTTTGAACCGTACGGGCATTGCCCTGAGGAGTGAAGAATCGCAACTTGCCCGTGGCGGCAGTCGTGCTGCGCGCATCGCTGTGGATGAGCGTCACAACGGTCACATAGCCTCCGCCCACGGCGATCTGGCAAAAGATAATATTGAACTCGCTGAGCGCAGGCTGCGCAGCTGCAGAGCCGTTGAGGCCCAGGATCAGGGCGGCTGTCAAAACGAGGGTTCGGATTTTCATGAAAACCTCCAAGGCAGAATCGGCACCGACGACCGGAAAAGGGGAGAACAGCACGTCACGGATTTTATGGCAAAGCCGCCTCGAGGTTCAACCGCGCAGAAAAATTGGGAGTCTGCGGCTACCGGGCCACGACCGCAAGGGAGTGGGCAATCAGAGGCAACTATTTCGCGAGTTATGCTATCAATTGCCAAAATCGTTGAATTTTGATCATCGTTCTTCGGGCGATTTGAAAATGGCCCACAACACTGTAGCGCGGATTAACGCGGATTAAACGGATTAGGCGCATTGCACTTGGAGTTGCACTTATCAACACCCAACGCATTGCAACTAATCCGTGTTAATCAGTGCAATCCGATTAATCCGCGCTAAGGCGCAGGTACGATATCGCCTACAAAAATCATTGGAACGACGTCATGAATTACGAGTTACCAATTACGAGTTACGAATTACGAAAACACAAAGTTGGTGCGTCGTAACTCGTAATTCCTCACTCGTAACTCTGATCGCCCGCTCGCGACTAGCTCTTGCGGCTGTCTCGGACGATAAGAAACGCTGGTATCAGCAGCCACCAGAAGCCGCCCTTGGGCACAAAAATGCCAGACACCAGACAGGCTGCGACAAATCCCCAGGCAAACGCGGCTGGAGGCCGGCCGCCCTGTTTCTCAAGAGAAGTAAGCAGTTGTCCCAGAAAGATGAGCCAGACTCCCCACAACTCGAACCAAAACACCATTTCCTTTTCGACATTGGCGGGGATATCACCCAGACCGGAATCGGCTCCGCCCAGCATGCTCTCACGCGCGAAGCGTGCCAATATATCGCGGCCAACCCAGGAGCCTGCCAGTAGGTGAAGGACTCCAATGGCCATCAAAAGACGCGCCGCGACATGTTTCTTTTTTTTCACGACCACCACAAGGATGGTCAGAAAAGCAGGCGCAAGGATTATGCGTATCAGATCGGACTCGGCCACGGCTCGATTATACCTGCCTTTCCAAAGCAAACGTCTTGATGAAGCCGCGCTTTCGATCCGCTCGGGATTCCTCGGCAGCTGTCTGCAACAGTCTGGCCACCGCCGGCCGCTGTGGTGGAAGAGTGTCTAGAAAACCAGGCGTCATCCACTCGAAAAATTCCATCGTGTAAACCAAACCTACCCTGAAGGGACCGGCCCACGCCGTCTCCAGTTCTGTTGCAGCGCGCAGAATGGTTGCCCAGTCGCGAGCGTTCATCAATAAATATGCGAACCCGATTCCCTGGACGGCCCCTTCAAAATTCAGGAAGGGCCGGGCGTACGCCGCCCCGACCGCAGCGGAGACATCTCTGCTTTTGAAATAGAGAATTCGGCCGTATCCATTCGCGATCAGTCGCTGGAGTTCAGGGTCGCGAAAGGAAAGCCGGAACTCATCCATCTGCCCGGGATCGGAACAGACCAGTTCGAGCAGTCCGATTTTCTCAAGGCCTTTGACCAGTGGCAGCATGGCGTCGTTCTCATGAAAAGCCAAAACCGAGCCGGCAGATTCATAGCAGAATAAACGATAGTCGGGATGAGACATTCCCTCTACGATCCGGGTGAATACTGCCGGGTCAAAACGACTGCTTTCGGTGGCAGAGAATCCAAGACCTGTATGAGCGGTGGTTTGGATGCCAGGGGGCAGCAAATCGTCATTGAGCGTAATGGTGGAGTGCTTGGCGCAGCAGGCCACCAGTTTTTCGATGGTCCACAGGGCTTGGGGCCTGCGCTGCATCGGAGACGCTGCATCAAGCCGGCCGGTGAGCTTCTCGATGCGGGCTCGCATCTGTTGCTGGGTTAACGGAGTATTGGTCTTCCCTCGCAGCAGGGAAAACAGAACGCGACTCTTTCGAGCCAGACTCTTCCGTAAAGGAATCGGATCTTGAAAGTCTTTGAGTCCCACCTAAGCCAATGATACCGAACTGGCCACAAGATAAAAAATAGGGGTCAGGGATCAGGACGATCGTGCGCATTGACGTGCTCGTGCTCGTGGCCGTCATCGATTACCCGTACCCTTCCGGGTACGGCACTGACATCTTTCAACTAACAGCCTTTCTGCGGAACTGCCGGAGCCCAGCGGCCAGCAGCAGCAGATCAAAGAGCGCCAATCCAGTCAGTGACGCCACCAAGGGAAGATGCGGGAACTGCGGCACGAGAGTTGCGCGCAGGCCCTCGCTTGCATACACGAGCGGATTGAGCAAGACGGCTTTCTGCAGCAATGGAAAGTTGTCGAGCGCGCTCCAGGGATAATAGGTGCAGCCAAAGAAGATCATCGGCGCCACAACCAAACTGAACATCAGGCCGATATGGTTCTGGCCCACGCTGCAGCCGAGTGCAAGACCGCCGGAGGCCGAAAAAAGCGCCACCAGCAGCGCCACGGCGGCAAAGGTCAACGGACTGTGCAGGCTCAATTCCACGCCGGGCCGCAACAACGCCCAGGCGGCCGGGATCACCATCAAGCCGGCGACGAGCGCCTGCAGCATGCCTGCGACGACTTTCTCAACGGCCACCCAGGAGATTTCCATCGGCGCCAGAAGACGGTCCTCGATTTCGTGGGTAAACTGAAACTCTGCGATCAGGGGCATCGCAACGGCCCAAATGCCCGTCGATACCATGCTGATGGCCATGATGCCCGGAAGCAGCAGGCTCTTGTATTGCGTGGGCATGTAGCCGCTGCCGACCATCACCCGGCCGAAGATAAACACGAACATCAGTGGTTGCAAAAACGTTTGCAACAACAATGGCACAAAATTGCGGCGAGCGACATGAGCGTCGCGCGCCATCATGGCCACAAAAGCCTTGCGGTTCATTCGCGCAGGCTCCTGCCCGTGTGATGCAAAAAGAGATTCTCCAAACTGGGCTCGGAAATGTGCACATCGCGCAAATCGACGCGGGCAGTCGAGGCGAGGGTTGCGATTTCGGGGACCAGCGAGCCGCCGCGGTCGGCGTACACATCGGCGCCGTTGAGATCGGTTGCACGTACTTCCCGGACGCCGGCCAAAGCCTGGAGACGCTCGAGCAAATCGGCGGAGTGCTGGCCGAAGCGGAGGCGCAGCAGAAACCCGCCCGGCACGGAAGCCTTCAAGTCCCTTGGCGTCCCCATTGCGATGATTCGTCCGTGATCAATAATCGCCAGGCGCTGGCAAAGGGCGTCAGCCTCTTCCATGTTGTGGGTCGTCAACAGGATCGTTTTACCGTTGCGGTTGTACTCGACGATGATTTCCCAGAGAAGTAATCGGGTCTGCGGGTCCAGACCGGCACTGGGCTCGTCCAGGAAGAGAACCTGCGGATCGTGCATCATGGCGCGCGCGATGGAGAGACGCTGCATCATGCCGCCGGAGAATCCGCGAGCCATCTGATTGCCGCGGTCCTGGAGCTTGAAGCGATCCAGTAGCGCCTCGGCCCGCCTGGCCCGCTCGGGCGAACTGAGGCCAAAATAGGCGCCGTGGTAGAGCAGAATTTCGCGAGCGGTGAGCGAAAAGTCCAGATTGGGACGTTGGGCCACCACTCCAATCAGGCGCTTGACGGCGACCTGTTCTTTCCAGACATCATGTTCGCCAATCCAGGCACAGCCGCCGGTTGGCCGTACGCGAGTGGTCAGGATGCCCACAGTCGTAGATTTGCCGGCGCCGTTGGGTCCCAGCAGGCCAAAAACTTCTCCGGAGGCGATATCAAGGGAGAGATCGTCGAGGGCAACAATCTCCGGCTTCGGGTGTTTGCCCCGCTTTGCGCGCAGCGCAGCAAAGCTGAAGCCGCCCGCGCCGGCAGCCACCGGAGGCGCTGCGCTGTAGACCTTGCGCAAGTCGCGGGTGCGGATGCCAACTACCATTCCAAATCCTTTCCACCTGTCGCCGCTAACAGGCTCGGCCGGTACCGTTGCCGCCAACGCAACCCGGAAGCTTATCAGTATTCTCGAAATACTTTCAGACTCGTGGGAGCAAAGTCAATTCCCGCAGATGGAGCGTAACCGATCACGGAAAGCAATCGCTCACCACTCACCCTCTCAACTCAAAGTTGTTGCAAAGAGTGTGTTGTTGTCGAACAGTCCCAAAGGCGCCGTCCGGCTCCGGTCTCCCATCAATGTGATAGATTGGTTTCCGAAATGGAAATGTGACTTCTAGTCCGGGATCTCTTTCTTGAAGAACCGCTTCACGTCGTCCCAGAAAACAGGCGCCACCATGAAAAGCAAGCTAAATGCTGTCGCTGAACCGGCGGTTTCCTCCCCACCGAAAAGCCAAATCACCCTGAAGGTCAACGGCGCGACAAAGCAGATCCATGTGGCGCCCTGGACCACATTGCTCGACCTTCTGCGCGAATACCTGGGCCTGACCGGAACAAAAAAGGGGTGCGACCACGGGCAATGCGGCGCGTGCACGGTTCTGGTCGATGGCAGGCGGATCAACTCGTGCCTTACCCTGGCGATCATGAAGGACGGCGCGGAGGTAACGACCATCGAGGGACTTGCCCAGGGAGACGAACTCGACCCGGTCCAGCAGGCGTTCATTGACCACGATGCCTTTCAGTGCGGGTACTGCACGCCAGGGCAGATCTGTTCTGTCGTGGGGATGCTGCGCGAAGGGCGAGCGACGACGGCCGACGAGATCCGGGAATTGATGAGTGGCAACATCTGCCGATGCGGCGCGTATCCGAACATTCTGGCGGCAATTGCCCAGGCCATGCGGGCGCGCGAAAGGAACATCAAGCCGTGAACAACTTTTCTTACACAAGAGCAGGCGACGTCGCGTCGGCCGTGAGCGAAGCCTCTAGAGACGCTGCGGCAAAATTCATCGCGGGCGGAACCAACCTGATCGATTTGATGAAGGAGAACGTCGCTCGTCCGGGCCGCCTGATTGATATCACACGCCTGCCATTGAGCCGCATCGAGGATACCGAAGAGGGTGGTCTGCGGCTTGGCGCACTGGTCACAAACGCGGACACGGCTTACAACGACCAAGTCGAAAAGCGCTACCCGCTGCTCTCGCGTGCGATTCTCGCAGGCGCGTCGCCGCAACTCCGCAACATGGCCACCAATGGCGGAAATCTCTTGCAGCGGACACGCTGCTACTATTTTTACGACATCGCAACCCCCTGCAATAAGCGCGAACCCGGCACAGGCTGCCCTGCCGTCGACGGTTTTAACCGGATGCACGCAGTTCTCGGGACAAGTGACAAATGTATCGCTGTGCATCCTTCCGATATGTGCGTCGCCCTTGCCGCGCTCGAGGCGGTTGTGCGCGTTACTGGAAAAAGCGGCGGCCGCGCGATCCCGTTTGCCGACTTGCATCGCCTCCCTGGCGATACGCCTCACATCGACAGCAATCTGGATGCGGACGAAATCATTACGGCCATCGATCTGCCGGCGAAGGGTTTTGCCAAGCATTACGCATATGTTAAGGTCCGTGATCGCAAGTCCTATGCCTTCGCGCTGGTGTCGGTCGCCGCCGCCCTGGAAATGGCCGGCGACGTAATCAAGGAGGCGCGCCTGGCACTTGGTGGTGTCGCGCACAAGCCGTGGCGCAACAAGGAAGCCGAAGCGTTGCTGAACGGCAAGACCGCCACTCGAGATAACTTCCAGGCAGTCGCCGAAGCCATCCTGCGCGATGCCAAGGGGTTCGGTCACAATACATTCAAAATTGAGCTGGCAAAGCGTGCCATCGTCCGCGCTCTGAAAGATGCTGCCCAAATGGAAGCTCGGCCATGAGCACCAACTACATCGGCCAACCGATCAGCCGCGTCGAGGGACGGGCCAAGGTCACGGGCCAGGCGAAATATGCAGGCGAATATGCGGTTCCAAATCTCGCCTATGGTGTCGTAGTGTCAAGCGCCATTGCTACAGGGAGAATCAAGAAAATCGATGCGAGCCTGGCGCTCCGCCTCGAGGGTGTGATCCAAGTCTTCACGCACGAAAACGCGCCCCGGACGGCGTGGCTTGACCGCAGTTACCGGGACTTAGTGGCGCCTCCCGGTTCGCCCTTTCACCCGCTCCACAGCGACACGATCCAGTTCAGCGGCCAACCCGTGGCGCTTGTAGTCGCTCAGAGCTTCGAGCTTGCGCGCTATGCCGCATCGCTGGTCCGCATCGAGTACAAGCCAAAACCGCATGCGACCGATCTGGCTCAGAAGCGGGACAAAGCTTACAGGCCGAAGCCGCGCTTATTGATTGGATCGCCAACGAAACCTCGCGGCGACGCCAGTAAGGCTTTGGCCAGGGCCTCGGTGAAGGTCGAAGCGGAATACGCCACGCCGGTTGAGCACCACAACCCGATGGAGCCTTTCGCCACGACCGTTGTCTGGGACGACGACGGCAAAATCACTATCTACGACAAAACGCAAGGTCCGCAGAACAACCGGCAGTACGTCTCCAGGGTTTTCGGCGTGTCGCCAGATGACGTACGAGTCCTGTGTCCCTTTGTCGGCGGCGGGTTCGGTTCGGGTCTGCGCCCGCAGTATCAATTGTTTCTGGCCGTGATGGCGGCGCGCGAACTGAAACGCTCCGTCAGAGTCTCGCTGACGCGCCAGCAAATGTTCACCTTCGGCCATCGGCCCTATACTCTGCAGCAAATCAAGCTCGGCGCGGCGGCTGACGGCACGCTGGAGGCCGTCATCCACGAAGCGCTCGCCGAGACGTCGCGGTTCGAGGATTACAGCGAAAACGTGGTCAACTGGTCGGGCGAACTCTACCGGTGCGACAACGTGACACTCAACCACAAAGTCGCACAGCTCGACTTCCACACTCCCATCGACATGCGAGCGCCCGGCGCTGCGTGTGGACTGTTCGCGCTCGAATGCGCGATGGACGAACTCGCCTACAAACTCGCCATCGACCCGCTCGACCTGCGTCTCAAGAATTACGCCGAAAAGGACCTCGGCAACGACAAGCCATTCTCAAGCAAAGAGCTGCGCGAGTGTTACCGGCAAGGCGCCGAACGGTTCGGCTGGTCAGGGCGCAGGTCCGAACCGCGTTCGATGCGCGAGGGCCAGAGCCTCATCGGATGGGGGCTGGCGACAGGCGTGTGGGGGGCCGTGCAAGGAGTAGCGAGAGCCAAGGCGCTGCTGCATGCCGACGGCAAGCTCACAGTCAGCAGCGCGACGGCCGACATCGGGACTGGAACCTACACCATCATGACGCAGATTGCGGCTGACACGCTCGGCTTGCCGATCGAAAATGTGACATTCAAACTCGGCGACTCATCTCTTCCGATGTCGCCACCTGAAGGTGGTTCGGCGACCGCCGCAACGGTCGGATCGGCCGTCCAGGCGGTGTGCGTTACTGTGTGCGAAAAGCTCTTTCAGCTTGCGCGGAAATTAAAGAATTCGCCGCTGCGCCACGCCAAGTTGAAGGAGGTTACGTTCGCCGATGGCCACATCGCACTTATAGGCAACCCCTCCGGTCGCGTGTCGATTACAGAAGTCATGCGGCGTGCGCAGGTCGGCGCCATCGAAGAAGTTAAAACCGCCCTTCCGAACCTGCCGAAGCAATTGCGCTATACGCGGCATTCACACTCGGCGGTATTTGCGGAAGTGAGAGTCGACGAGGAGCTGGGCTCGATCGAAGTCTCGCGCGTCGTCAGCGCCATCGCCGGCGGACGCATCCTCAATCCCAAGACGGCGCGAAGTCAGATCGTAGGAGGGATCGTCTGGGGCATCGGCATGGCCCTCCAGGAGGAGAGCGTGATCGATCAGAAGTTCGGGCGGTTCATCAACCACAATTTCGCGGAGTATCACGTGCCGGTCAATGCCGACGTTCATGAGATCGACGTAATTTTCGTCGAAGAACACGACTCGATCGTCAATCGGCTTGGCGTCAAAGGCTTGGGAGAACTGGGCATCGTTGGCACGTCAGCGGCAATCGCCAACGCTGTTTTCCACGCGACCGGCCGGCGCGTGCGCGAACTGCCGATTACACTCGACAAACTGCTGTAGCGGCGCCGCAGGAAGGAGCGAGCCCTAGCCCGAGCGGCCCCTTTGCCGACCGCTCCGCGGTCAGCACATCGTTATTAGTTAGGCTGCAGAGTCGCGGGTAACTTCCCATCCCGGGAAAACCAAGACCGCTGGATGGCACTTCAACGCTCGCCCGAGAATCTTGGCGCGCTCGACGCCAAGCCGGACGCGATCATTCTCGATAGCAGAAAGAGTTCCCTGGGGGATGCCCGTCAACCTGGCCAGGTCGTTCTGGCTGTACCCCTGTAACTCTCGAATAATACGGACTGACTCACCCACCGATACGTCGATGCGCTTTCTTGCTGGACGAAAGCCCTTCATCCTAACTCCGATAGTCATGCGGCGTAATATGCACCACTTGGAACAGTGAATGTTCGGGCACCACCCGGTAAATCACCCGGTACTGTAATCCTAAGCGAGACGAACGATACCCCTGCCATTTTCCCCGCAGGGTTTCATCATGGAATCCTTGGATCAATCGCAATCCAGGTGGACCCGATATCATTGCGATGTCTTTCCACTTCTCGTATCGCTTCTGCGTTTCACGAGGCGCGGCATCGAGTTGTTTCTCCACACGTCGATGCTCTTCAACCCGCCACACACCGCAGTGTAACCATATCAAATATGGTATGTCAAGAAACCGCTACGATACGATGCAACCGCCTTCTCACAGCCGAGCGTTGCTGCACCAAAATACCGCCGTGCCTTCGAGGGGAGTGGCCTGGCGCCGTCGAGGCTTGCGTTTCCCGGCACCCGGACGTAAGATTTCTCATCAGCCTTCTGCGGCGGACGCCGCCAGGGAGGACGCCGAATGCGGAGATCCTTCCAGCTCCGGAATCGTCGTCGAGGACCAGTGACGTGTTAGACCATCGTAGAGCATGGATCGTTTGCGGCTTGGTGAGCTTGTTGGCAGCCGGCGGCTACATTTGCACGTTGGCAGCGCAGCAGCCAGCTGCTGGCACCCACTCGCCGCTTCCCGCGCATCGCAGCGTCCTTGATCAATACTGCGTTTCCTGTCACAACGACAGCCAGAAAACGGCCGGGCTTGCGTTCGACACGCTGGCCGCCCACCCCGTGGATAGACACCCGGAGGCGTGGGAAAAAACCGTCAGGAAGCTTCGCGCCCGTCAAATGCCACCGGCCGAAGTGCCGCGGCCGGATGAGCGCACCTACGACGCGGTAGTGTCCTCGCTGGAGGCCTCGCTTGACCGCCTGGCCGCAGCCCAGCCGAATCCGGGTCGAACGGATACCTTCCGGCGGCTCAATCGAACCGAATACCAGAACGCCATCCGCGATCTTCTTGCGCTCGATGTTGATGTTGCCTCGATGCTGCCAAGCGACGAGTCCAGTTACGGCTTCGACAACGTGACGGTGGGAGATCTTTCCCCGACATTGTTGGACCGTTACATATCCGCGGCGGAGAAGATCAGCCGGCTGGCGATGGGGCGGCCCGGCCGTTCCCCAGGCGGCGATACCATCAGGATTCAGCCGGACCTCACCCAGGAAGAACACTTGGACGGGCTTCCGCTCGGCACCCGCGGCGGAGCGGTCATCCGTTACACCTTCCCGCTCGACGCCGAGTACGAGATCCAGATTCGGCTGGCGCGAGACCGCAACGAGCACGTTGAGGGCTTAAACGACTCCCACGAGCTGGAGTTGGCGCTCGACAGGCAGCGCGTGCAGCTGTTCACCGTGAAGCCTCCCGCACTGGACGGAAGAAATTCTGAAGAATATCAGCCATCTCACGACACCATAGACCAGCACCTCAAGATCCGCGTTCCGGTGAAGGCTGGCCCGCACACGCTTGGAGCGGCATTTCTCAAGAACCCATCAGCGCTGCTCGAAACAGTGCGCCAGCCCTACCAGGCACACTTCAATGTCTACCGGCATCCTCGACTCCAGCCGGCCATCTATTCGATCTCGATCCTCGGACCCTATGCTGCGAAGGGTCCCGGCAACACACCCAGCCGCAGCCGGATTTTTGTGTGCCGGCCGGCCAACCCCGGCGAGGAAGAAGGCTGCGCCAAACGCATCATTGCGACGCTGATGCGAAGGGCCTACCGCAGACCCGTGACTGATGCGGACCTTCACGGGCCGTTGGGGCTCTACCGGAAGGCGCGGGCAGAGGAGGGCTTCGAGGCCGGCATCGAAATGGCATTATCTGCGGTCCTGGTGAGTCCCCAGTTCTTGTTCCGCGTAGAGCACGATCCTTCCGGCGTTGCGCCGGGTACGGTCTATCGGATCAGCGATCTGGAGCTGGCGTCTCGCCTCTCCTTTTTCCTGTGGAGCAGTATCCCCGACGATGAACTGCTGGGCGTGGCCATTGCAGGAAAACTGAAAAAGCCCGCGGTGCTACAACATCAGGTAGAGCGGCTGCTGGCGGACTCGCGTTCGCGGACCTTGGTGACAAACTTTGCCTCGCAGTGGCTGCACTTGCGCAATCTGGCATCCATCACTCCGGATATGCGTTTGTTCCCGGACTTCGATGACAATCTTCGACAGGCCTTTCGGCGGGAAACGGAACTCTTTTTCGAGAGCATCCTGCGCGAGGATCGGAGCGTGCTCGACTTGTTGAGCGCCAAGTACACGTTCGTCAACGAGCGGCTGGCCAAGCACTATGGAATCCCGCACGTGTACGGCAGCCGCTTCCGGCGCATCACGTTTGGCGACGACAGGAGGCGCGGCGGGCTGCTTCGCCACGCTAGCATTCTGACGGTGACTTCCTATGCCACCCGGACCTCGCCGGTGATTCGCGGCAAGTGGGTCCTCGATAACATTGTCGGGATGCCTCCGCCCCCGCCGCTGCCGGATGTGCCGGCATTGAAAGACCAGACGGTGGACGGAAATCTTTCCGTTCGCAAGCGCCTGGCTGAGCACCGCACCAATCCGGCTTGCGCCGGCTGCCACAACCTCATGGATCCGGTGGGCTTGTCGCTCGAGAAGTTTGATGCGATCGGCCGCTGGCGAACCGCTGAGGGAGGGATAGCCATCGACTCTTCCGGAAGCCTTCCCGACGGCAAAGAGTTCGGGGATGTGGAGGGACTCGAGCAGGCTTTGCTGAGCCGTCCGGAGACGTTTGTCGGCACCTTTGCTGAAAAACTCCTCACATACGCTTTAGGGCGGGGAGTACAGTACTACGATGCGCCGGCGATCCGCACGATCGTGCAGAGCGCGCGGGCGGAGGATTTCCGCGTGTCTGCGGTCATCCTGGGAATAGCTAAGAGTACGCCGTTTCAAATGAGGAGATCACAATGATCATCACGAAGAAGGCTCTACCGCGGCGGACGTTCCTGCGCGGCGTGGGCGCCACACTGGCGCTGCCGCTGCTGGATGCGATGATTCCGTCGATGACCGCCCTGGCCAGCACGCCGGCCAATCCTGTGCGTCGCCTCGGTTTTGTCTACATGCCGATGGGGTGCGACATCACCCGATGGACTCCACCGGGTGGGGGCAGGCTGGTCGAGCTTTCACCTACGCTCCAATCGCTCTCTTCGGTGATGGATCAAATCACGGTCATCACCAACCTGGAACTGAAGAACGCCTATCCCGGCACCCATGCTACGTCCAACGCCGCCTTCCTGAGCGCGGCCACGGCGAAGTGGACCGAAAGCACGGACTACTACTTGGGCACGACGGTCGATCAAATCGCTGCAAAGCACATCGGCCAGGAAACGCAACTGCCGTCCCTGGAGCTGGCAATGGATTTGCTCCAGACGGTCGGTCAGTGCGACAACGGCTATGCGTGCGTCTACCAGAACAACCTCTCGTGGTCGTCGCCAACGACACCCCTGCCGGCTGAGGCTCACCCGCGGATTGTTTTTGAGAACCTGTTCGGCGAGGGTGGAAGCGCCCCGGACCGGCGCGCCGCATTGCGAAGGAGGGCTAGCCTCCTCGATTGGGTCAGTGAAGATATGTCGCGCCTTCAAAAGACACTTGGCCCAGGCGATCGCAATAAGGTCAGCCAGTATCTGGATACGATCCGTGAGGTGGAGCGCCGCATTCAGAAGGCCGAGACCGAGACGGCGGACAACCGGCTTCCGGATCTTGATCGACCAGTCGGCGTACCGGCCGCCTATGCTGACCATGCGCGGTTGATGTTCGACTTGCAGGTGCTGGCTCTCCAGGGGGACGTTACCAGGGTCATTACCTTCCAACTGGCTCGCGAAACAAGCACGCGAACTTATGCCGAAATCGGCGTTCCCGATCCGCATCACCCCCTCTCGCATCACGGGAACGATCCGGAGAAGATTGCGAGAATGGCCAAGATCAATGCGTTCCACGTGTCGCTGTTCGCTTACTTCCTGGAGAAGCTGAAGGCAACGCCCGAAGGCGACGGCTCCCTGCTGGATCATTCTCTCTATCTGTACGGCAGCGGCATGGGCAACCCCAACGTGCATGACCACGTGAACCTGCCGGTTCTGGTCGCCGGCGGCGGAGCAGGCAAGTTCAAAGGGGGACGTCATATCAAGTATGCGGAACCGAGGCCGCTGGCCGACCTTCACCTGACGCTGCTTGAAAAAGTGGGAGTCCGTCTGGACTCCTTCGCCGACAGCCAGGGCAAAGTCGAGGAACTGCTGTCTGTCTGATTCATCGTGGACGAAACAACGTTGACTCGTGTGAAGCGGTTGGCCACATGCGGATTCGCTTTGCTGTTCTTCGCGGCCAGCCTGTTCGGAACCGGTTCCGACGCGCCGCTGGCGGATGCCGTGGAACGGATGGACAGAGCAACGACTCGCGCCCTGCTGCAGCAACGCGTCAACGTGAACGCGCCGCAGATCGATGGGATGACGGCGCTCCACTGGGCGGTGCACCAGGACGATCTGGAAACGGCGAAGATGCTGGTCCGGGCTGGCGCCGAGGTGAAGGTTGTCAACCGCTATGACGTGACGCCACTGTCGCTGGCCTGCACGAATGGAAGCGGCGCGATGGTCGAGTTGCTCCTGGACTCCGGGGCTGACCCCAACACTGCGCTTCGCGGAGGGGAAACCGCTTTAATGACCGCCGCGCGTACGGGCCAGCTCGGGCCCGTCACGGCGCTGCTATCCCGCGGCGCCGACGTTCACAGCAAGGATAGCCAGCGCGGACAGACAGCCCTCATTTGGGCGGCGGCTGAAGGCCACGTGGAGATGGTAGTAGAACTCATCAAGGCTGGAGCGGATTTCCGTACCCGTTTGGACTCCGGGTTTACGCCTCTGCTGTTTGCTGTGCGCGAAGGCAAGATCGGTGTGGTGCGGGCCTTGCTGAAGGCGGGGGCGGACGTCAACGAGACCGTACCGGCTGAGGCCGGACGCAGGCGTAGTTACGGTGGACGCCGGCCGCCGGTCGGCTCCAGCGCGTTGCTCGTGGCGGTCACCAATGCGCATTACGAACTGGCGGCGTATCTGCTGGACGCCGGCGCCGATCCGAATACCGCACTGCCGGGCTATACGGTCCTGCACGCGATTACGTCGGTCCGCAAGCCGGGCGTCGGCGATAACGATCCGGCTCCTGACGGCTCCGGAACCGTGGACAGCATCGAGCTCGTCAAGAAGCTTGCGTCGCATGGAGCGAACTTGAACGCGAGGATGACCAAGCGGCCTAACCTGGCCAATACGCGTCTCAACGAGCTCGGAGCGACACCCTTCCTGCTGGCTGCCCTAACCGCGGACGCCGAGTTGATGAGGACGCTGGCCGCGTTAGGCGCTGATACGCTGCTGCCGAATGCAGACAACAGCACGCCTCTGATGGCGGCGGCCGGACTAGCGACGCGTTCTCCCGGCGAGGACGCCGGGACCGAGAGCGAAGTGTTGGAGGCGGTGCGAGTGGCGTTGGATCTCGGCGCCAACGTGAATGCTGTCGACAACAACGGTGAAACCGCCATGCATGGCGCAGCCTATAAGAACCTCCCTGCGGTCGTACAGTTGCTGACCGGCAAGGGCGCCAGGATCGAGATCTGGAATCAGAAAAACAAGTTCGGATGGACGCCGTTGCTAATCGCAGAGGGTTACAGACACGGGAACTTTAAGCCTTCGACCGAAACAGTGGCCGCGCTTCATCGAGTGATGACCGCCGCAGGCGTACCTCCGCCGACACGAGAAAAGGGAAAGAACCTGACCATTTACTAGGCCGCCGGCGGGCGGAACAACCCGCAGAATTTTTGCGTCGCTCCTCGTCAGCTTCACGTGCTAGTGGACTGTAACATCTGAATTGATACCTGCGACACTGATAGCAGCGATTATTCACGAACTGATCCAGGCGCGAAGCGCCGCTAGCTAATAGCCGCCGTCAGGCCGGGGAATCAGGCGTCCCAGAGCGATGGAGCGCCGAAGGCGCGGCACTTCCGAATTGCATTGTGTGCGTGCCGGCCCTTCGGGCCTCTCTCGCTCCTCACGCCGGCAACCCAGCGCCTACGCCCTTGGGCTTAATCTTTCGCCCCTGCGGGGCTTGTCGAAACGACCAACGGAAACCCAGGGCTTGCGCCCTGGGCTTTAATCCTTCGCCCCTGCGGGGCGACTTTCGTGTCGACCCCTGCGATGGCCCAACGTCGCACCGCTCCGATGCGGAGGGCCAATGACGTGCCCCCGAAGGGGGCAAATAATAGAGCCCAGGGCGTGGAGCCCTGGGTTTAGGGTTCGTCGCCTCCATGAGCCCCAGAGGGGCGAAAGAAATGGGGTGGTTTCGATTTTTTCACACGCTTCGCGCCTGGCTTGCTTCAATTTTCGTGAATAATCCGGGCTAGTGTGTATCAAGTCCAGTCTGGGTGAGACCTCGCTCCCACCGCCACACAAGGCCATCCTCGGGATCGTCGACTTCTCCCGTGTATTCGAATCCGCACTTCTCCAGTACGCGCGTCGACGCGTTGGCGGCCGGACGCGTGTGTGCTCGAACGCGACGGACGCCGTTTCCGAAGGCGAACCCAACGCCTGCAGCGGCGGCTTCGGTGGCGTACCCGCGCCCCTGGAATGCGGGCACGATGCCGTAGGCGATTTCGACCACACAACCCTCGTCTGGCGGCCCTTTGAATCCGACGCTCCCAATGACCGAACGGCTTTCCCGATCGACGACTGCGAAGCCATGAACCCACGGATCCGGGATCGACGACGCGCGGAGGCGCGCTAGCCAGTCCGGTGAGACCTCATCGGACACCATGAACGCTCGGAGTCCGTCGGCCGCGGGCCACCCAAAGCACTCTTCGAAATGTTCATACCCTTCGATCAACGCAAGCAGGTGCTCCGGTGCGTAGGGTACCAATTGGAGATGGACCGTCTCGATCGTCATTCAGTTTTTGTTTCGGATTGATATCTGGTCCGTGTTGATACGAACAAGCCTGCCAAATTTGTTGGATCTTTGAACTGTCAGTGACCACCCACACAGCGGGTGAGTGAGCGGCGATACTCTGTCACCTGCGGCTTCTTCGCTCGCGGGGAAGCCATCGGGGCTCTTCCAGGGTACCGTTCCATTTCTTCCACGTAGCTTCGAGCGCCTTGACCCTGTCCGGCTCCTTCCCTGCCAGGTCGACCCTCTCGCCTATGTCGGTCGCGAGATTGAACAGTTGCGCGCCGGCCAGATCCGCGTCGGTCGCGCGGCGTTCAAATCCGCCTGATGCAGTCCCGCGCGCGTCGCGCGCTTTGACCAGTTTCCAGTCTCCCATGCGGATCGCCATCTGCGGGCCAAAGCGCCAATACAGCGCCTCATGCGGCGGTCCTTTTTTCCGGCCCATGATGTACGGCACCAGATCGACGCCATCGAGCTTCTCCGGCTGATCGGTAACCCCAGCGGCGGCCAGCGCGGTGGCGTGCAGATCCATCTGAATAACTGGCTGGGAATACACTTTGCCCGCAGGCAACTGACCTTTCCACTGCATCAAGAACGGGACACGTACGCCACCTTCCCAGGTGGAGGCCTTGTGGCCGCGCAGGGAGCCGTTGCTCGATCCGTTGACTGGCGGGCCGCCATTGTCGCTCACAAAGAGAATGAGAGTGTGCTCCTCGATTTTCAGCTCGCGCAGCTTTTGCATCACGGCGCCAATGGCGTCGTCGAGCGCCGACATCATGGCCGCGTAGGTACGGCGGCGCTTGTCGACAATGTCTTTGTAGCGGTCCAGGTACTTGGGTGTGGCCTGCATCGGGGTGTGGACCGCATTGAATGCGAGATAGAGAAACCATGGATCCGCGCCGGCTGCACGCCGGTCGATGAACGCGAGCGCTTCACGCCGGAAGGCGTCGGTCAGATATTCCGGTTCGTCCACCCGTTTGGCGCCGCGCAGGATCGAATTGGCCTTGTCAGCATGCGAATCCACATACGAGTGCGCGCCCCCGAGAAACCCGAAGTACTCGTCAAAGCCGCGCTTCATCGGGTGAAACTCCGGGCGGAACCCCAGATGCCATTTGCCGACCATCCCCGTCCGGTAGCCGGCAGCCTTGAGTCGGTCGGCCAGCGTCGTTTCAGTGAGCGGCAACCCGAAACTGTCGCTGGCGTCGGCAGCCGGTCCGGAATTGAACTCGTGCCCGTAACGCTGCTGGTATCGTCCCGTCATCAGCGCTGCGCGCGTCGGACTGCAGTAGGGCCCGCTTACGTAACCGGTGGGGAACCGCACACCCTGGCGCGCGAGCGCGTCGAGGTGTGGAGTGCGAATGTCTGTCGCGCCCTGAACGCCAATGTCGGCGTACCCCATATCGTCGCCCACAATGAGGAGGATATTCGGCTTCCGATCCGCTCCCGCAACCGAAGCCGGCGCGACCGTCCCAATCGTTATGACCAGCCATACCGCGATAAGGATAAGAAGGGCGCTGCGTCTCATGTGTAACTGTTTCATGCGGGCACTATACGGCAGTCCATCGAAGAGTTCAAAAGCTGGCCACCGTGTACGGCTGCTCGGCTTGGCTCAACGGTCGCTCGTTTTGCGGCTTGGTGTTCGCTTGATTGCTGGTAGGCATTGCTCTTTTCAATTGCTCTTTATCACGGTCAACCCACTCAACCAGCATTTCGGAGACAACCCCTTTGGCATCGCGCATAAACGTAATCTGCGCGTCCCGATTCAGCACAAATTTGTCTTGGCCGATTGCTCGCAGCACCGCCCCGCCACCGCCGATGCGCTGGTAACGCAAGCCGCCGTCTCGTACGCTGATTTCTCTATTTCCGTATTCGCCGACGTAATCCTGCAGGGCGGCGGATGACATTTCCACCGTTTGTGCGACCACACTCGGCATTGGGCGTCCCGAACGGGTCGCTGATAAATCTGTTCGGTTCGACAATCATCTGCTGGCGCGAGTAATCGTAAATGATCTTGAACCGTCGCAACACGCCGCTTCCCAGATTGCCTTGTCGCCCGCCGATCCCGGCAGTTCCCGATGATGCGTCGGGAAAGTCCGTCGGAACATCGTGGAGCGTCTGACCGCCAAACTCGTAAGCGCGCCAGCATGCAAGGGTCCTTCTTGACATCCGACCAATTATGATGGTCAAATGACCATGTATGTTGGTCAGTACTTCGAGCCCGTTTGGGGGCAAAACACGTACGCGCGTCCTGCTGGCTCTTCGACTGCTGGAAGAGAGCTATCCACGAGAACTCGCCAGGATCCTTGCGCTTCCCCTAAACGGCGTGCAGCAGGCACTGCGAAGCCTCGAACTCGACGGTCTCGTCGCGGCAAAGAACGCCGGGCGCACACGTCTGTTTCGCCTCAGCCCGACCTACTTCGCGTACGCGGATCTTCAGCGGTATCTGCTGACCCTTTCTGGTCCCGAGACGGAACTCCGCCGTCGGGTTGTGGCTCTGCGCCGCCGCCCACGGCGCACGGGTAAAGAGCTGTGAAGCTCAACCGCAATTCTGGGATCGTCGATGTGGTCGCGGCCGTAGCAGGTGCGCTGAAGGATGGTGGCATCGAAGCCGTGCTCACAGGAGGTGCCTGCGCTTCGATTTACTCGAAAGGCCGCTACACCTCACACGATGTCGACTTCATTATCATCAACGACGTGACCGCAAGCCAGTTGGACAATGCCATGGCTGTAGTCGGTTTCCGCAGGAGTGGCAACCAGTATGTGCACAGCCGGACTCGCTTTTATGTCGAGTTCCCGAAGGGTCCGCTGGCCATCGGGCACGACTACTTGATCCGTCCCTCTCGACTGCAGATCAGACGAAAAACCCTCGCCGCTCTTTCGCCGACTGACTCGTGTCGCGATCGGCTTGCAGCTTTCTATTTCTGGAGTGATCGACAGAGTCTGCAAGCGGCCGTGTCAATTGCGCGAAGTCATCGTCTGAATTTTGCAAAGGTCCGCCATTGGAGTACCGAGGAGGGTTTCTTGGGTAAGTACGAAGAATTCCTGTCTGAACTGAAGTACGCTCGGACTCGGCGAGAACCCAACCAGGAGCCGGTTCGCACTCGGCTTTTTAATACTTAGGCGTTAAGTCGAAACAGGCGAAGCCTATAGCAACCCTCCTCCAGGCGAGCGCCAAATTCGAATCGCAGCGGTGGGGAAAGCCCGTGAGAATCTACCCCGTCGTGTTAGATGGGCGTATAATGTATATACTTAATTGTGTTCGAATGGGACCCGAAGAAGGCTTCCGCAAACCTGACGAAGCACGGGATCTCCTTCGAGAAGGCTTCGACAGTCTTCGCGGACCCGAACGCGATGGACGGGCGGGACCTGCATCACTCAGCCGGCGAGCTCCGATTTCTCCGGCTAGGACGGTCGGCGTTGGGCACGGTCTTGATGGTCGCGTACACACTGAGGAGTACAGGAAATGGCGAAACGATCCGAATCATCAGCGCGCGGCGAGCGAGCCGGAAGGAAAGAGCGGCGTACGCGAGCACGGAAGATTGATTTCTCTGACATTCCTGAGGCTTCTACTGAGCAGCTCCGCGCGATGCGACGCGTCGGGCGTCCCCCTATCGGCGAGCAAGCGCGTCAACTCATTGCGATCCGTCTCGATCCGCAAGTGATCGACGAGTTTCGGAAGGAAGCGAAGCGCCGCAATGTGGGATACCAGACGCTCATCAATGAAGTGCTAGCCAAACACGTGAAGCACGTCGCGTGAATCGGATTCTACGTCGTGGTACGGCTGCCGTAATGCTCCGCCACATGGAAATGGCGCCGAAATGACTGTGCCCCTTTTTGTGCCCCCCGCCCTCTAAAAAGGGGTCAATTGATGCAATTCGCGGAAAGACCAAAATCTGGTTCACTTGCTTACCACACGCGGAGGGAATTTCGACGCGGCCAGACACTCCGCAGTGATGTCTTGCGTTTCCCTACGGATGAACACGCCAGAATTTCCCATGACACGCTTCCTGTTGGTGGGAATCCATTTCTTCCAGTTCGTTTCCATCGTTCTCGGCTTCCTCTAGATAGATACGTAGGAGGGTTGCCAGCAACTTGAAGCTGACGGAATAAACCAGCGGAACTGACCCGCTCGCGATGCTCCCGGCACTGTTAATTCCCGCACGAATCTCGCTTCGCTTCCGACAATTATGGAAATAGCTCTGCTCTTACGCGAACTTTGCACATCGGACCCGCTCGATACGCTCGCAGCACTGTTAATTCGGAACGGATCTGACCTCCGGAAACTACAGCACGGAGTGGTGCAAACAAAAAAGCCCCGATGCTCTTGCGAGCACAGGGGCCAAAGGAGAGGTTGAACAACCGCCGATTAGTTCGGCGGCGGCACCAGGCACGCGTGCAGCGCGGCCTGGTTGCCCGACGAGTCGACGGCGTAGACCAGCGCATCTCCCTTCAACTGGATGTGCGCCACAATCTCACCCGCCATCTTCTTCTCGTTGGGTGTCACTCCCGGCGCTTGCGTGATCTTGACCTTCGTTCCCGGCGCATACGG
>JBPCNK010000334.1:0-15901 GCA_051001345.1 Acidobacteriota bacterium
CACGGATTGATTGCTGATGAGTTCAACTCATACCCAACCCGCCTAATCCGTTTAATCCGTGTTAATCCGCGCTACATTGTTGTGGGCCATTTTCTAATTGCCCGAAGAACGATGATCAAAATTCAACGATTTTGGCAATTGATAGCATGAAGAGCATTCACCACGTGATGAAAACTTCGAGCCCAGGAACGGGAAGGCAAATGAGCGGCCCGTCATGAGGCAGGCAGAAGTGCGCGACAGCCATCCTGCGCTTGCACACCACTTCGAGAATCTCGAGCAGCAGCGCGAAGCCGGCACTCTCGGGATGTGGGTGTTTCTGGTGACCGAAGTGATGTTCTTCGGGGGAATATTTCTCGCCTACATCCTTTATAGGACGCTCTATCCCGCAGGATTTGCGGAAGCCAGCCGGGAACTGGACGTCACGCTGGGAGCCATCAACACGGCTATTCTGCTCGCAAGCAGCCTGACGATGGCGCTGGCTGTCTTTCAGGCCCAGGTGGGGAATCGAAGGCTTCTGGTGTTTTTTCTGGCGTTGACGATGATCCTCGGCCTGGCTTTTTTGGGAATCAAGGCGGTTGAATACCAGCACAAGTTCGAGCACCATCTGTTTCCTGGCAGCGGATTCCAGTATCACGGCGCTGACCCCGCCCAGGCGCGCATGTTTTTCTGGATTTACTTTGCCATGACCGGCATGCACGCCCTGCACATGGTCATCGGCATTGGCGTGATGGCCGTGCTCGTCGTGCAATCGGCGCGCGGCCGGTACTCGCCCGAGTACCACGCGCCGGTGGAGCTATCCGGGTTGTACTGGCACTTTGTCGACATCGTGTGGATCTTCTTGTTCCCGCTGCTGTATTTGATCGGCAGGCATTAGGCATGTCCGAACACATCGTTGCTCGGAAAACATACCTGTCAATATTCGGCGCCTTGATGGTGCTGACAGCGCTGACGGTTTGCATTGCGTTTATCAATTTGGGGCGGCTCAACACGTTCGTCGCTCTGACGATAGCCGCCTGCAAGGCGCTGCTGGTTATCCTCTATTTCATGCACGTCCGCTACAGTTCGAAGCTGACCCGCGTCATAGCCCTTTCGGGATTCTTCTGGCTGGCGATCATGATCACGTTTGTCCTGAGCGATTACTTCACGAGGAACTGGTAAGTGGCACCGGCCGCTGGCCGGTGGCTTTTTTCTAATTTTGATTTTAGTGATTAGCCCGATTCTCTTCCTTGTATTCCTGCCACTGATCACTTGCCACTTGAAAAGTGGCACCGGCTTGCAGCCCGTGAGCTTTCCCTCCCGGCTTGCGGCTTGCGGCATACGGCATACGGCATACGGTACCTACCTAACCCGATACCGCACCGGCGCCAATCCGGAATCCGGCCGCTCGTTGATCACGGTGAAGAACTTCGCCTTCTCATCGACCGAAATGCGAACGCCGTAGCCGGGGCAATTCTCTTCGGGTCCAAGGTTGGAGATCCAGGCCGGCTGCGTGTTATCCCATTCGGCTGTTTCCAGATTGCGGTGCAACTGAAAGATGTTTTGAATCGATCCGATCGACTTGAGCATCGTGAATGCTTCGGCGTGGCCGCCCTTCTTCGGTCCGTTGTTGATGACGGCCACCGTCGGCTGGATGCCTTCGCCCAACTGCGGCAGACTGCTCTGCCGATTTCCATGATGCGTGACCTGGTAGACGTCGATTTGTCCCAGCACATTGACGGGGCAGACCAGCTTCGCCATGACCGCGTCGGTCAGATCGCCCAGATCCAGAAAATCGAAAGCGCCGTAGCGTAGCAGCAGACCCACACTGGCCGCGTTGTCGGAGGGATCATCCTGTTGCGCGGCGAGGTCCGCGCAAGACCGGTTCGCCTCGGATTTAGGCCCAGCCGCCAGCGTCTCGCGGCCGGCGCTGACGCACACGAGCGCCAGCGGTATCTTGCCCTTCGAATCGAGCGCAATGCGATCGCCGGGCCGCAGTTGTTTCTGGCGCCCTCCGGTTGCTTTCAGGTAGTCCGGGTACATCGCGACAAATCGCCGGTCGGTTTTCAGGCCTTCCACTTTGCCGTGATCGTAAAAGTTGCGAATTGGAATCAACTCGCTCAATGCCGCCAGTCCGCCGAAATGGTCGTCGTGAAAATGGGTCGTCACTACATGGTCGATCTGGGTCAAACCAGCCGCCTTGACCGCTTTGGCGATTCGAAGGGCGTCGCGGCGATCTTCGCGCTTCCAGCCGCTGTCAACCAGAACGCTTTGTCCCGCCGGCGTCACGATCAAGGTCGCGGCGCCTCCTTCGACGTCGATGAAATAGATGTCCAGCGTCTTGCGAGCGGCGCCCAGCAGGAACAGGGAACCAGCCAGAGCAAGCAAAAGGGCAAACAACGGGGCTTTTTTCATGGGTCAAATCCTTCCGATTTAGGGGCTTGACAAGTATACAGGCAGCGGACCAGAATGGCCCATTGACCTACCGCCTTTGTTGTCCAAATCTTCGAGAGTTTTGGGCTGACGTGAGTTGGCCGGGAGGATTGTCATGAAAGAGTTGCGGGCAGATCTCTTTGCGCGAGCGGGGAAGCCCTTTCAAATAACTCTTCTGCTCTTGATCGTGGGACTACTCGGCGCTGTGGCGCTGGGGCAGACCAGCGCCAGCATTGGCGGCACGATTCACGACCAGCAGGGGCGTCCCATTCCGGGTGTCACCGTCAAGGCGACCGACACGCGGACCAACCAGGTGTCTGAAACGGTCAGCAGCGACGACGGGACATTCTTCTTCTCGACGCTTCAACCGTCCGATTACACCATCACGGCCGAACTCCAGGGGTTCAAGAAGCTGGTCAAGTCTGGAGTTATCGTCAACGTTGCCGACAAGCAGACAACCGGAATTCTGGTTCTCGAAGTCGGCGACATCTCCACGTCCATCGAGGTGGCGGCCGACGCCGGACAACTGCAGATCAAGTCGTCGAGCGGCGAGATCAGCGAGGCCATCACGGGCCGCCAGGTTCGGGAACTGGCGCTCAACGGCCGCAATTTTCTCGACCTGATGAAGATCATTCCGGGCGTGGTCAGCACCGTCAACGCTCAGGTTGCGGGGCCGGGCGGATTCGGATCGTTCAGCATCAACGGAACCCGCCAGAATCAGCACAACCTGACTATCGACGGCTCGACCAACGTCGACACCGGATCGAACGGAACCCAGCACATCGCGCTCAATATTGATGCGATTGCGGAATTTAAAGTATTAACGTCGAACTACCAGGCCGAGCATGGCCGTTCCGCCGGCGGCGACATCAAAATTGTCACCCGCAGCGGCGGCAGCGAGTATCATGCCAGCGGCTACCTGTTCCACCGCCACGAGGGATTGAATGCTAACTCGTTCTTCAACAACGCGGCCGGCCGGCGAGCCGATGGAACCGAGTTCAACGCCCGCAACCTATACCGCTACAACTATTTTGGCTACAACGCAGGCGGGCCCGTCAAATTTCCCAAGGGTCTGCTGAAGGACAAGCTGTTTTTCTTTGGCGGGCAGGAGTGGCACGAACAACTCGTGCCGCAGGGCGCGCGTAACGTCCGCGTTCCGACGGCTCTGGAACTGGCTGGTGATTTCAGCGCCACGCGCGACAGCAACGGTACAGCGATCGTCATCAAGGATCCGCTGACGGGCGTTGCCTTCCCCGGCAACAAGATTCCGTCCAACCGGATCGACTCGAATGGCCTGGCGATTCTCAAGCTGTTCAACAAGTTTGAAAACGAGCCGGGCCGGCTGCCTGTCTACAACCACAACTCGCAGGTCAGCATCAACTACCCGCGGCGGCAGGACAACATTCGGATGGATTACCGCATGAGCGAGAAGGTCACGATCTTCGGGCGGTTTACCCAGGACAGTGACGAACAGATCATGCCTTACGGACTTGGGTGGACATCGGGCCAGAACTTTCCGCTGACGCCCACGATCTTCAGGCAGGGCCCGGCGCGCAACGCGGCGTTGAACATCACAGCGACGATGTCACCGACGCTGGTCAACGAGTTCATCTTTGGACCCAGTCAGAACAATCTGACGCTGGAAGCGGTCAATAAGACGGCGGCGACGCTGAAGGGAATCGGACTGAATTTTAAGACGCCGTTTCCGTACCCGGACGCCCAGTTCGTAAATTTGAATTTTGGCGGCGTTCCCGGAACCTTTGCGGCCATCACCTCCTACAGCCAGTTCCCGTACAAGAACTCGAATACAACGTTCGACTTCATCGACAACGTCAGCAAAGTCATGGGCCCGCACCTGATCAAAGGCGGCGTTTTTGTTCAACGCAGCCGCAAAGACCAGGCCGCCGGCGACTCGATGAATATCGCCTTCACGGGCGGCGGTTCGCGCAATCCCGGAAACACGGGTCACCCGTACGCCAACGCGTTGCTCGCGAATTTTGAGACCTTTCGCCAGCCAACCATCGGCATCTTTCAGGGGCAGTACCGCAGCACTAACGTCGAGTGGTTCCTGCAGGACAACTGGAAGTTCAACCAGCGCCTGACGCTCGATTACGGACTGCGAATGTACATCATCCAGCCGCAGTACGACGCGCGGCTTCAGGCTGGCTATTTCAACCCGGCGTTGTGGGATGCCTCCAAGGCGGTCCGTCTGTACCGGCCTGAGACCGGCAACTTCGCAGTCGATCCGGCCAATCCTACGGTCAAACTGCCCAGCTACCTGGTCGGGCGAATTGTCCCGGGATCGGGCGACCCTTTCAACGGCATGGGCGTTGCGGCCAAAGGATATCATCGCGGCGGAATGAAAAACCGCGGCATCCAGTGGGGTCCGCGGCTCGGCTTTGCCTACGACGTCTTCGGTTCGGGCAAGACCGTTGTCCGCGGCGGCTACGGGATCTTCTACGATCGCGTATCGGGCAACATATCGGCGTTTGCCGGCGTTGGCCAGCCGCCCTTCTTCGTGAACCCGCAGTTTGACTGGGGCAACCTCAACGAGGTTGGCAATGTCAGCGCCGGTGGAATCGCTCTGGCGCCTGTCTCCGTCACTGGCAATGATCCGGATGGCCAGATTCCGAATGTCCAGAATTTCAGCTTTCAAATTCAGCAGGACATCGGATACGACACGGTCATCAGTGTTGGCTACGTCGGTTCGCTGTCGCATCACCTCGCGCAGCGTCGTAACCTGAACTACCTCGACTACGGCACGATGTTCCAGAAGGCCGCCCAGAATCCGGCGAGTTCGCGCTTTGGCGGAACCGTGCCCGATTCCGATCCCGCTATTCCTCAGATCTACAAGGATGCCGGGTTGAAGTTTGACGGTTCGCAAGCGCTCAATCCGCTCTTCCTGCGCCGGTATCCCGGTTACAACGCGATCAACTACACCGAGTACGTTGGTTCGGCCAACTATCACTCGATGCAGGTGACGCTCAACCGGAAATTCAACCGCAGATTGACCTACAGCCTGGCTTACACCTGGGGCAAGACCTTTGACACGGCCAACGCCGACGCCGATGTAACGCACCCGACGGATACGCGCGGGTACGACTACCGGCTGGCCAGCTTCCACCGCTCGCACATCCTGGCTGTCAACTACGTCTGGAACCTGCCGGGCCTCAGTAATCGGCTCGGAGGGCACTGGCTTGCCAAGGGCGCGTTTGACAACTGGGAGGTTTCCGGAATCAGCCAGTTTGCCACGGGATCGCCCGCCGAGTTCGGGTTCGGTATTCTGCCGTCGCGCAGCCAGAGCATCACGGGGTCTCCAGACCTCGGACCGCGCCTGTTGCTGACGGGCGATCCGACCGGTGCTCGAACGCGCGATCAGTGGTTCGATTTCACCAGGTTCCGTCTGCCCGATGTGGGCAGCCGGGGTGTCGGACCGCGCCAGTTCCTGGAAAATCCCGGCATCAACCTGCACGATATTTCGATTTACAAGAACTTCCCGATGGGGGGCGACGGCTCGCGCCGCGTCCAGCTCCGCGTCGAGATGTTCAACGCGTTCAACCACCCGCAGTTCAGCAGCTTCAACGGTGGTTTGACATGGGATATCGCGCCGGACTTCTCCAACTACAAGGAGCGCCAGCAGGCCTCACCGCAGTGGGTCCGCAACGTTCGCGGCGGCGCTTTTCCGCCGCAGGTGTCGGGCGACAGGTTGGGACGCGGCGTGGGTGAATTCAACGGCCAGCCCGGCGTTGGCGCCGCGCGTGTTATCCAGTTGGCGGCCAAAGTCTACTTCTAGACGTCCGCTTGCTATGCTAGAAGGGCCAGCGGGATGACTCCGCTGGCCCTTTCTTCTTTGTATGAGAAGTAGCGCCGGAATCGTAGGGCTTTTGATTCTGTTGTGCCAGAGCACGCCGCTCTGCGCCCAGGCCGTTCCACTTGGCCAGTCCCAGCAGGCCACTTACACCGTCTACGGCCGGATCAGCTTGCCGGAGGGCCAGCCCGCTGCAAGGGTCGTTGTTAAAGTCAAAAGTTCATCTGGCTTCGATCGCGATATCTTTGTGGACGACCACGGGCGCTACGAGATTCGCGATTTGCCCCGTGGCCGTTACTTTCTGACGGTCGAAAACCCGGCTGACCCGGACCAGTACACCGATCCAGTGGAGGCTGACACGGCGCGCGCGACACAGAACCGCCTGCTGGTTCACATTTTTCTGCGGACAAAGCTGCAACCGGGGCGGCAGCAGGTCAAGGGAGCCTCCACGGTGAGCGTCGCCGAGGCCACTCAGCACATCCCGAAGTCTGCGCGCAAGGCATTCGAGGACGGTTTGAAATTCCTCTCCCGCAAGGAAGACAATCGCGCCCAGGAGAGCTTTGACCGTTCGATCGAATTGTTTCCGGATTATTTTCAGGCGCTGTCTGAGCGCGGCCAGTACCGGCTCAACAGTGGCCGGGTCGAAGAGGCTTCCGGTGATTTTGACAGCGCGCTAAAGATCAATCCGGTGTACGGCCCTGCGCTGCGCGGAATTGCCATGGCTCGAATCCAGCAGAAGCATTACGGTGAAGCTATTGGCCCGCTGGAGCAGGCCGTCAAGGTCGACAGCGCCGACATCACCGCCTATCTGTTGCTTGGAATGGCCCAGTTGGGACTCGATCGCCGTGAGGCTGCGCGCCAGGCGCTCGATCAGGCTCTCAGCATCGATCCAAAGCGTGGCGCGCGTGCGCACGTTCACCTGGCCACTCTCCACCTGAGAGAAAACCGGCCGTTGGATGCAGCCGCCGCGCTTGAGACATACCTCAAGCTGGTCCCCGAAGCCCCCGATGCCGAAAAACTGCGCCAGCTGGTCTTGCAACTGCGCGGCCAGAAGTAGTTGGCAGCAGGCAGCAGGCAGAACAGCACACCTGCTGGCAGCTGGGTGCCACCCACCTCCGTTCAACATCCTGGCAGTTCTACCACTTCCCAGATTATGTGAAGTCAGATTGGTTTCTTGCTGATGTAATGCCGAAGCATGTGGAATAGAAAAGCAACTGACAGGGCCGCGACCGTCAGGGAGCGGGCAATCATGAGCAATATCTAAAAATGCTGCCACTGATTGTCCACTCGCTTAGGCTCGTGGCTCGGACATGCTCTGCCTACTGCCTACTGCCTACTGACTTGATTGACTCATTTGGCTGCAGCGCTTAACATACCAGTACTATTTTGATGATCCCCTCGACCGACCAGCCATGATTGGAACAACTCTATCGCATTACCGGATCGTAGCGTCGCTCGGCCGGGGCGGCATGGGCGAGGTCTACGTCGCCGAAGATTCCAAACTCAATCGCAGGGTGGCCTTGAAGGTGCTTCCATCGAAGCTGGCCGGAGATCCGGAGCGGCGCCAGCGTTTCGATCGGGAAGCCCAGGCCGTGGCCGCGTTAAACCATCCCAACATCGTTACGATTCACTCGGTGGAAGAGTCCGATGGAATCCACTTCATTACTATGGAGCTGCTCGAGGGCGGTACGCTGCAGGAAAGGATCCCAGCCGAGGGCCTGCCGCTCGAGCGCTTTCTGCAACTTGCCATCCCGCTGGCCGATGCCCTCGGCGCAGCGCACGAGCGAGGCATCATTCATCGCGATCTTAAGCCTTCCAATATCATCGCCGCTGCCGACGGACGGTTGAAGATTTTGGATTTTGGGCTAGCCAAACTGATCGAACAAGAGCCTTCCATTGACGCCACAGCCTTTCCGACGCAGGAAATCACCGGGGAGGGCCGTGTCGTGGGAACAGCCGCCTACATGTCTCCCGAGCAGGCCGAGGGACGCAAGGTCGACGACCGCTCTGACATTTTCTCGCTGGGGATCATCTTCTACGAGATGGTTACGGGCCAGCGGCCCTTTCGCGGAGAGACCAGCGTATCAGTGCTGTCGGCGATTCTGCGGGACACGCCCGCGCCGATTACCGAACTCAAACAGGATCTGCCGCGCGACTTGGGGCGGATTATCAGGCGCATGCTGGTCAAGGATCGCGAACACCGCTACCAGACGTCCAAGGATGTGCGCAACGACCTGGAGGAACTTAAAGCCGGTCTGGATTCCGGAGAAATTCAGACCGGAGCTTTGACGGCAGTTGCGCCGGTCCTGGTAGGCCGCCCCGCGTGGCTGATTGCCGGCGTTCTGGCCGTCGTGCTCGTCATTGGCGCGGCTGGGTCGCTGGTGCTATGGTGGCCCAGCCGCGAGGCAGCGCCGCGGCCGGGACGCTTCGAACGCATACGGCTGACTCGCCTGACCAATACTGGAAAGGCGGTGACGGCCGCGATCTCTCCAGACGGCCGTTATGTGGCCCACGTCGCCGAGGATGCCGGTCGGCAGAGCCTCTGGCTGCGTCAAGTAGCCGCCACCACCAATGTCCAGATCGTCCCGCCGGCCGAAGTGCGCTACCGTGGCCTGACCTTCTCGCCCGATGGAGATTTTGTTTACTACGTCATCTATCCCGGAAACGAGAGCTTCGGGAACCTGTTCCAGATCCCCGTTCTCGGTGGAGCTCCCAGGAAACTGGTTGAAGACATCGACAGTCCAGTGGCTTTCGCTCCCGACGGCCGAAGCTTTGCCTTTGTGCGCGGATACCAGCAGACGCGAGAGGACGCTTTGATCGTTGCCGACGCCGACGGTACGCGGGAAAGAAAATTGGCGGTCCGGAAGAGGCCGGAATTCTTCTCCCTGGTCGGGGCGAGCTGGTCTCCTGACGGAAAGAGCATCGCCGCTGTCGGAGGCGGTGTTGAAGGAGCCCGCTATACGGGCGTGTTGCGCGTTGATCTGCAAACCGGCGAGCAAAAGCCGATTGGAGCCCAGAAATGGGAATGGATCACTTCCGTTGCTTGGACTCCGGACGGCAGTAGTTTGGTCGTGGCTGCATTTGATCCGAGCCTCGGCATGGCGACTCAGTTGTGGCGGCTCTCCTATCCCGACGGCGCAGTGCGACCTATTACGAGCGATCTGAACCAATACGGCGATGTGAGCCTGACGGCTGACTCGAGGCTGCTGGTGTCGTTGCAGAGCGACCAGCACGCCAATCTTTGGACGGTTCCGCTCGCCAACTCCTTGGGCGCGCGAAAGATTACCAGTGAGACGGCATCCTATCAGGGGACGGAGGGATTGGCTTGGTCGGGCGATGGCCAGATCGTTTATGTCTCGCTGGCCAGCGGCAATCCCGACATCTGGATGATAGACGAAGAGGGACGTAATCCGCGACAGATCACTTCCGACCCAACCGACGAACTCGATCCCGAGGTTTCGCCCGATTCTCGCTATGTAGCCTTTTCGTCGAACCGAGCAGGCCGTTTTCAGGTCTTCGTCATGGACAAAGATGGTGGCAACACACGTGCGGTGAGCCAGGGAACCGAAGATTTTGTCCCACACTTTTCGCAAGACAGTAAGTGGGTTTTCTACGTATCGCAGTGGTCGTCACTTTGGAAAGCTCCCGTTGGAGGTGGCCCTCCTGTGGCGATCTTCGGCCCGGCCGATCCGGCATGGTCTGGAGAGCGCTGGTCTCTTCCGAGTTCACTGCGGCCTGTGATGCTTTCGCCCGACGGGCGGCTGTTGCTGGCAAGATTTGTGGACGAGCAGGAGCGTCGCGGGAAGATGGCAGTGTTGCCGCTGGCGGGCGGGCCGCCCCTGTTGACGTTTTATCGGCCTACCGGACGAGGGGCTTTGCCGAACTGGTCTCCGGATCTCAAGTCCGTCACCTTCGTGATGACTCGCGGCGGCGTCTCCAACCTGTGGAATCAGCCCATCGTTGGCGGCCCGCCCAAACAGGTGACCCATTTCACCAGCAGCCGCATTTTCAATTTCGCCTGGTCGCCCGACGGAAAGAAGCTGGTCCTTTCCCGTGGCGAAGAAACCGCCGACGTCGTTTTGATTTCCGATTCGTCTCAGCAGTAGGCAGTAGGCAGTCGGCAGCAGGCAGTAAGCAGTTGGCAGTGGACAGTTGGCTCGGACATGTCTAGCCTACTGCCCGCTGCCTACTGCCTGCTGCCTACTGCCTACTGTCCAACCCACTCGGCCAGCACCCACACCTTCTTGCCCTGGTGTTCCCCTTCGAGAATCTGCACTTGCCGCTTGACGGGCGTTCCAGCATAAAGCACCTGCACGCGGGTTCCATTGGGCACGGCTATGACTCGGCCCGCCTGCTTCAAGCGGTCGATGGTCGCCGTGTCCTTCATGAATACGGCATTGTACATGTCTCCAAAGGTCGGCTCGTCCACCGCCCCGGAGACTGTTCCACCCTCGGCGTGCAGCTTTCCTTCACTGCCGACAGCCACATCCGTTGCCGAGACGTTCGGTGCGGCGCCACTGGCGCCGGCGGGGCTCTCGTCGGACGCCCGACCGCACGAGGCAAACAGCAGCACAAATGTGATGATCGTTGCAAAAACTGCGAAGCTTGACAGCCGAACGTGTTTCATAAGCGATCTCCCTTAGCTTTCTCGATATCAGCTCATCATTATAGAACGCATCGCTCGTATTGAAGTTGGCGGCTGGTTGAAAAGCCGCCGACGTCGTTTTTCTTTCCGATTCGTGTCGCTAGTTCAAATACTTTAGTTCGGATATTTGTCGCCGGCTCGTACCACCCGAATCCGGTGATCCGTGAACTTGAAGTGCGCGCTGGAAAGTTCGACTTTCGGCATGTGACAGTTCACGCACTCGCGAACGCCGACGGGACAAGGCGGAGCATGCCGTAAAGCTGTCCTGGCGTTGCGCGCCGTCGCGTGGCAAGCGAGACACTTGGCGTCGTAGGACGCCGCAGCGGTCCCAAGCGGAGCATGGGGATCGTGGCACGTAACGCATCGAATGCGCGCGTCGTCCATGCTGTAACAGGGGCTGTGAAAAATCCGGTAGGGCTGAAAGCGTACGTTGTCCAGCCCGCCCCGGTCGGGCATCTCCATGACGGTGGACCAACTGCGATGACAGGAGCCGCAGAACTGCTGCGACTGATCGTCTGAATTGAGAACAGCTGGATTGAAGATGCGGCTTTCGGCGACGCCGCTTCGCACCGCCTGTATGTGCGCGCTGCCAGGACCGTGGCAAGCTTCGCATCGAACTCCCGCTGTGGCCGCTTCGGCCTCGAGCCGGCCGGAGACCACGGCCCCGGTTGCGTGGCATCCGAAGCAATCGCGCGCGTCGGCGGGGCTGAGCCTGCGTCCGAAAGCTTCTTCGAGCGTTTCGGGCTGGCGCGCCGTTCCGACTGTGAAATCGAGGCCGCCGAGGCGGTGGTAGTAACTGACGCGGCTCTCCCAGTAATCGCCGGCGTGGCGAAATACGAAGGTCTGCCCGACTTTCCCTTCGCCGAAGGCCCATAGCAACGGTGCGTCGAGCGATCGCGTCCCGTCGCTGACACGGTAGACGACCTGGTTGCGGCTGCGCGTGATCTGGTAGGAATAAGGTCCGCGGCGCATCGCCAGGCGCGGACGCGCGCGCAGAACGGGACTGGCATTGGCCGGCGCAAGCGCACCCGCCATCGCCCCGCGAGCCTGGTTGGCGGCCTCGCTGGCGTGACACTCGGCGCAGCGCTTGTGACCGACGTAGCTGGAACCGGAGGGCGCCGGCTGATTAGGGAACCACACGGCCGGCTTCTTCTCGGTAGCGTGTTGAGCGGGCAGTTGCAGAAACGCTGTCAGCAGAAACGGAACCGCGACAACCCGAAGGATTCTCTTTGGCACCGTGTCATGATACTACCAGTCGCTGGCGGCCGGCGAGTGGGACAGGCTTGCAGCCTGTCCACCGTGACTCGCGGCTGTAATGTTAAACTCACGGCATGATAATTGCAGCACTGCTGGGAGTGGCGCTGGTGCTGACGGGCGTGCAGGACAGCCCGGCGGAGCGCTTCAATCGTGCCGCTGAACTGCAGCGCCAGGGAGCTCTCCAACAAGCGGAGTCCGAATACCTCGTCCTGCTGGCGGGAGCACCGCGGTACGCCGAAGCGCACGCAAATCTGGGCGCTGTTCTGGCAGGCCTGGGACGTTACGACGAAGCGGTGCTCTCTTACGAGAAGGCGCTGGAACTGTCCCCAAGTCTGACGCCGGTTCTGCTCAATCTCGGCATAGCCCATTATCGAAGCGGCCAGTTCGAAAAGGCGTTTGATGCGTTCCAGCGGTTTCTTGCGGTGCAAGCGGACAACCTGCAGGCCATTCAACTATCCGGGCTGTCGTTGCTGGAGATGGGCCGCGATGCGCAGGCCGAAACGTATTTGACCCGCGCGCTGGAGCGCTCGCCGGAAGACCCAGCTGTTTTGTACGGGCTCGGCCTGGCACTGCTGCGGCTGAATCGCAAGGGGCTGGAGAAGGTTATGGAGCGGCTCGAAAAGGCCCCCGGGGGGAAATCTGGTGCGCACCTGTTACGCGGACAGACTTACCTCGGGCGGCTTGAGTTTGAGCGTGCTGCCCAGGACCTGGAGGCGGCCGGGCGTTTGAAATCGGATCTTCCACGTCTTCAGTACTCGCTTGGATTGGCCTACCTGAAGCTCGGCCGTAATGATGAAGCGGTCGCTGCCTTTGAAAAGGAGTTGGCGCGAGCGCCGAAGGATTTCTCGTCTTTGTATTATCTTGCCTATCTAAACGAGACCACCGGTGATGTGACGGCGGCTCTTGCCCGTCTAAGAGCGGCGCTCGAAATCGAGCCCGACTCTTCGGAAGGGAATGCGCTACTGGGGAAGATGCTTTTGAAGGAAGGGAAGGCCTCCGAGGCGGTTGTGCCGTTGGAAAGAGCGGTCACCAAGGACCCAAACGGCAGCGAGAAGCGCTACCAGCTTGCCCGTGCCTATCAGCAACTGGGACGCCGCGAAGACGCCGCCCGCCAGTTCGCCGAAATCCAGCGCATCAAGAAGCAGGAACTGGAAGCAGATCGGGAAAAAATCAGAAAACCGTAATCCAGTTGATACCAATAGTATTGATTCGCATTTCGCGACGATTCTCGATTACGCCTTCCAACTGCCGGCCCGCTCCCTCACGGTCGCGGCTCTGTTGATGCTCCGTCGCCGGCCTGCGGCATACGGCATACGGCATACGGCATACGGTTGCGGCTATGCCGCGCTGTGTCTCTATGGCGAAGCCGTTTTTAGTTCACCTTCGTTCCTTTGCCTTCAACCAACTTCGCAATGCCATCGCATTTCAGGCCCTTCCACTCCTCGACGACGACGCTCGGCCAGCGGACAATCACCCGATCGACTGACGTGGCGCCGGCCAGGCCGAAATGCAGTCTGCGGTCCGAGGACGAGAGATAACTGTCGCCGGCGCGCACTTCATCGACTTGCTTGCGTCCGGAGGCTGTCAGTTCAACTCGTGCGCCGATCGCGTTGCGGTTTGACTTTGTTCCGACAAGACTGAGCTCGATCCAGTGGCGGATCTTCGAGCCGGCTTCATTGCGCAGTAGTTGCGCCGGGCCATCGAGATTGTTGACCACAATGTCGATGTCGCCGTCATGATCGATGTCACCGAATGCGGCGCCGCGGGAGGCACGCGGATGCATGAGCGCCTCGCCGGCCATTGCGGCTGTCTCCGAGAAGGTCCCGTCCCCAAGATTGCGATAAAGCAGTTTACGCTGGCGATAGTGGCCGCCGGGGTAAGCGCCTTCGATTTGCGGATAGACGTGGCCGTTGGCGACAAAGAGATCAAGCCAGCCGTCGTTGTCAAGATCGGAAAAGCGCACTCCCCAACCGACATATGGGATGCTGGCTTCGGCCGTACGCGTCTTGCGCGAGACATCGGTGAACGAGCCGTCGGGACTGCGACGATAGAGCGTGTTGTACTCGTCGCTGAAATTGGTAACGATCAGATCGAGCAGCCCGTCGCGGTCATAGTCTCCTACGGAGACGCCCATCGAAGCTTGTTCGACGCCATCCTCGCTGACGGCCAGGCCGAGCGCCAGGCCCTGCTCCGAGAAGGTTCCGTCGCGCTGATTGCGGTAGGCGTAGTTGGGTGTGACGTCGTTGGCGACGAACAAATCAAGCCAGCCGTCGTTGTCAAGATCGGTCCAGACTACGCCCAGCCCGTAGTAGCCGATGCGATCGTCAACCCCGGCGGCCACCGAGACGTCGGTGAAGGTGCCGTCTCCGTTATTGCGATAGAGCGTATCGCCGGATCCCTCCAGCCCGCGCGGGCCGCACTGCACCGGAACGCCGCGATACTGACAGCGCGGGCCTTGGCCGAATAATGGCAAACGGTTGAGATCGAAGGCGACATAGTTGGCAACGAACAGATCGAGGTCGCCGTCGCGATCGTAATCGCCCCAGGCCGAACCAGTCGAAAATCGCGGGTCACCCACCCCGGCTTTGGTCGTGACATCTTCAAAAGTCCCGTCGCCGCGGTTGCGATAGAGGCGGTTGGGGCCAAAGCAGGTCACATACAGATCGTCGTGGCCATTGTCGTCGTAGTCGGCAACCGACACACCCATGGCCCAGCCCGGGTTGGCCAGGCCTGCGCGCGCCGCGACTTCTTCGAAGGTCCCATTCTTTTTGTTGCGGTACAGCCCAGCGGAGGGGCTCGGACGGTTGGCGAGGACGCCGTCGACCGTGTTGGAATTCAATAGATAGATGTCCAGCCAGCCATCTCCGTCGTAATCCCAAAGAGCCACGCCGCCCCCCATGCTTTCGACGATGTAGCGTTTGTCTGAAGACGAATGGTGGACAAAGTCGATGCCCGCCTGCCGGGTCACGTCTTTGAAGCTGATGGTTTCCGTTGCCACCGGACGGGCCACTTGGCCCGCAGTCCAGCCCAATAACAGCAGCACGATAGCTTGGCGCAGAAGGAAAGTCCCGAGGGCCGTTGGGTGATGACAAAGGAAAAAAAAAACGACCCTTGCGGGTCGTTTTTTGAATCTGACCGGAAGCGCCTCTAGCCTCCCTGCGGGACGCCCGTGAAGGCGTTTGTTCCCGAGGGTAGCCTCATCCAACGCTGCCGCAACCGTCCTGCCCCCGAAGGGGTACCCTCCACGGCTAGGAGTTCCGTGGTGGAGAATCTCGTCGGCACCTTGCGGTGCCTCTGAGATCCCTCCGGCTCCCGTGCTGCCAGATCCTTGGGATAACTCCCAGGTGAATCGCCAGGGTTCCTATTCCCCGTTAGAGTGGAGCCGAAAGTTTCAATCGGCCTTACAGCCGTTCGTCCCTTTCGTGAGGCCAATACTATGTTCGCCAAATGACCAACGCAAGAAAAAAATCGCGTAGTATGTTTATAGTTTGTGGGTAAAAAACGTGGGGTTCAATTGGTCTGAGAAGCCCGTACAGTAAGGCTTTCAGTCGGTTGAACCATTATGCAGCAGACTTCAAAGACGCGACTGTTGGCCTCATTCGCCCCCTTTTCCACAGCTGTTGTCGGCGCCCAAAATTAACGGTGCCGCGATTTAAACAGCGCCACAATTAACAGTGCTGCGAGCGACGCGAGCGGGTCCGCTCCGCTCATTGGGTCAGATAGCGCGAGTAAGTAACATCAATCCTCGAATTGCTCGCCACCAGCAGTCGGTGGCGCTGACC
>JBPCNK010000335.1:0-39557 GCA_051001345.1 Acidobacteriota bacterium
TCCAGGACAACGCCTCCCGACGTGCTCTTGGCGGCGGGTCCGGGCTTATCGAGGAAGGCCAGCGGCATGTTTGGATCGAAGTCGGCGTTTGAAACCGGGTGCTGCGCGTTACCGGTGTACTTGGGGACCTCGGTGAGGATGTACTGCACGACTTCGGCGGCTCGGGCGACGGACAGCCCGCCCGCGCCCGCCTTGCCATTGAGGGCCTCCAGAAGCGTATGCGTGAATACGCCTCGACCCAGCTCGTCCATCTCCCAGGAGGCTTCCGTCGGACGGCTCGCCAGCAGGTTCAGAAAGGTCCCGCCGGCGGCGGACGGATTGACCTTGAGCAGTTCCGCGTTGATCAGGTTCTGGATGCTCTGCGCCAGCTCGGACTTGCCTGGCCCGATCCTTCCCGCGTTGCACAAATCGGTGACCAGAACGCGTCGTCCGGCATTGGCCAATCCCACCTCGACCAGTTCCTTTAGCTGACTGAAAGAAACAGCCGTGGAAGCAAGATTACGCAGGTTTCCGTCGCTGGGGATGAAGTAGCCGATGCCCTTCGGATTATTGATGAAGCCGTGGCCTGCGACGTAGATGTAGACGGTGTCACCATCTTTGACGCGCTCCTGCATCTGCTCCAGTTCATTGAGCACTGCAGCACGCGACGCCCCGTCCTCCAGCAGCGTGAAGATGTGATCGGCGGGTATGCCGCCGCCACGCGGACTGGCCACAAAGTCGCTGAGCGCTTGTGCATCCGATGCCGCATAGAGCAGCGGCTCGGCGTAAACATAGTTGGAAACCCCGATCAGCAAGGCCCACAATTTTTGAGGATCGGCTGGAGCGGGCGCCTGCGTCTGCGCCACTACCAGGGTGGACAGCACGGCCAAAATCAAACACGCCGCCAGTCGCCAGGCGCCAGATGAGCGGTGCGATACTGCGGCTGCGCTGGCAGTGCCGCGACCGGATGGTCGCTGGCCCGGCAGATACGAAGCGCCAACAAAGCCGCGATCGGAAGGTCGCGAGCCGATGCGCGGCAAAGCACGGAAGTCCATACGCTACGTAATTCTACAACGAGAAACGCCGGAGCGGACGCGTATAAGCGCGCATGAGAACGAAGGGTCGGTGCCGGCGCCCGAACCAAAGTCTTGCGACGATTCCAATCGGCAACGGGACGGAAGCAGAAGTGGCACCGGCCACCAGGCCAGTGTACTTTTTGGGATGCACGCAGAAAAGCCCGCCCATAGCCCACCTGGCGCCACATTTCCGCTTGCCTTTGAACCCTTACTCCTTTAATTAGGTTCCGAGCCACGAGCGTACGCGCGGATTATTCACATAATGAAAAACCTGGTCACGAATTTCACGAATTTCACGAATGATCACGAATCTATGAACGGCTTTGAGGACCTTTGGCCGGGTTTGCAGTTTCGACCAATTATCTCGACCCCCACTTTGAGCAACCAGTTGTCGAAAACCGATCTGTTTTCGTGTCATTCGGGATAATTCGTGAAATTCGTGACTAAGCTTTTTGCTTTTTTGTGAACAAACCGCGTAAGCGAGTGGGCAATCAGTGGCGGCATCTTGAAAAATGTCGGCTGTGATTGCCCGCTCCCTTACGGTCGCGGCTCTGTATGGCGATTGTATTGGCGCTTGTATGAGCGCTTGGCAACTTTGATTGACCACAGGCAATCCATGCGGAAACTTGCGAACACAGCCCGGAGAGTCCCTGTGCCAGCCCTGGTGGGACTGCTCTGGTTGGCCGGTTGCACGGGCCAGAGCCCAAAATCTTCCGTACCGCCTACCGACGGCACAGCCGGTAGATTGCAGGCCGACGTTTATTTTCTTGCGGCGGACGCCTTGGAAGGCCGCGGGACGCCCAGTCGTGGACTTGACCTGGCGGCTCTCTACCTGCAATCGCAATTGCAAAGCGCCGGCGTAGAACCCGCTCTAGGAAGTTCCTACCTGCAGGCTTATCGAATTGGCGAGTACAAACCCGCCGACGCGCGTGTCAGCGTACGGATCGCCGGGCGGATGATTTCGCCAAGCGATTACGTGTTTCTCAATATCGGAAGAGATGTCTCCAAAGGGGACATGGATCTGGAATTGATCGGCGCCGGAAACGGAATTGTCGTCGAAGAACGCCAGGTCAACGACCTCCAAGGACTCGCCGTTGACGGTAAAGCGGTCGTAGCCAGCAAGGGCGCCCCTTGGGCGCTCGATCCGTCGGCGGTGTTTGGTCCGGATCGCGCGATTGGAAAACTGATGGCCGCTACCGTTCGGGGCGCTCCATTGCTGGTCTATCTAAGTCCGGACCTGGATGTCGCAAACGAGGCGGAAGCTGGATTTTTTCGCGAAATGAAGAATGCCCCGGTGGCATTCCTGCGCGAGTCGGGCCTCGGTCAACCCAGCGCTTTGAACCCGCTTCTCGTTCTGAAGCCGGGGGCACTGGCTGCGGCCATCGGCGCCACAGTCGAGCCACTGCCCAAAGGCCCGCTTGGCAAAAGAATCCAGATTTCAATCGAAGCGCCGGTGAGCGAGGGCAGTGCACCCAATGTCATCGGCAGGATCAGCGGTTCCGACGCGGCTTTGCGCGACGAGTGGATCGTCCTTTCGGCCCACTTCGATCACCTGGGTTCGCACCAGGTCGCTCCGGGCCAGGACGGCATCTGGAACGGAGCCGACGACAATGCGTCCGGTACGGCAGCCGTCCTGGAGATCGCGCGAAGGTTGGCCCGGCAACCGGGCAAACGCAGCGTTCTGGTTTTCTTGACCAGCGGTGAAGACCGCGGAATATTCGGCTCGGCCTACTATGCGGCACATCCAGCGGTCCCGATGGAACGGGTCGTGCTGCAGATAAACCTGGACATGATAGGCAGATCACAGGGGCGCGTTGAGGCCATCGCTCCGTGCGCGCCATCCCTGTTTGATGAGTCCGTCGCGTTAGGGAAAAACCACGGCATCGATGTGATCCCCGATCAGCAACCGTCCTGGCGGCTGATTTACCTGACCGACGCTTACCATTTTGCAAAGGCGAAGATCCCCAGCGTGCACTTCTTCACCGGGCTCCATGCCGACTACCACCAGCCCAGCGACACGGCCGATAAGGTTCGCTACCAGGAGATGACAAGGATTGTCGAAGCGACCTGGGAACTGGCTCGCGCTTATGCCGACGGAAAGTCAAAACCTGCGTTTGTCCGTCCGGCCTGGTTTATCACTCCGTGAATTTGCTCCAGGCTCCAGGCTTCAGGCTTCAGGCTCCAGGGAATTGCGGATTGCGGATTGACCGAAACTGCAGTGACTCGTCGACGTGGTCGTGGCCGTTGACGTGCTCGTGCACGTGCACGTGACCGTCGTCGTGGCCGTCGTCGAAAAACTGACAGGCTGGAAGCTTGTCCCAATTGTCCCCAAGACCCAACTGAAAGCCGACAGTCTCCGCAAATAAACCTCAGCATAGCAATCGAGCGTAAGGATACGTATAATAAGAACAAGGATTTTCCACCCCAGGTATGAGAAAAAGAAGCCACAGTCTCCGGGCCAAGCTACTCCTTTCCCTTTGCACCCTTCTGCCTTGTTGTCTGCATTCTGCCTGGGCACAGGGCCAGGTTCAAGTCGGCTACAGCGTTGTCACGCCGTCAGGCGGCGGCGCTGCACCTGTAGGTACCGCGTTGTTTTCGCTGACTGACGCCTCGGGGGTCCTGGTTTGGGAAGCCGGCGTGGCCGCTGTCGAACCGATTCGCGCGGGACGAGTTTTTGTCGACCAGCAAAGCGGACAGCGCCGCACCGCCGTGGCGCTGGTCAATCCCTCCACGCAGCCCGTTACGGCCACGCTGATTTTGCGAGATGCAACCGGTCTGGAGGTACAACGCAAATCCAATGAAATCTTTGGAGCGCGCGAACACCGGGCGCGTTTTGTGAGTGAACTGTTTACGTTGCCTGACACTTTTACCGGCAGTCTCACCTTTGAAACCGCCTCGAGCGATCAAAAACTGGCCGCCATCACGCTGCGTGAAATCGTCTCCACCGGCGGGACGCTTTATTCGACACTGCCGGTTGTCGACCTGGGCGCCACTCCCAATAATCTTCCCATCGTGTTTCCGCACATTGCCATTGGCGAGGGCTACGTCACGCAACTGGTGCTGATCAATCGAAGCACCAGTACGGTGCGCGGACGCATTCGTTTGTTTGGATCCGATGGCAACCCGCTGCAACTGCCATCCGGCGCGGAATTCGCCTACGAAATTGCCGGCAACGGAACGTATCGCACCCAGTTGACCAGTTCGGCCAGCGTCCAGACGGGCTACGCTGTGGTGACATTAGAACAGGGCGAGAGCACCCCTTCGGGCACCGCCATTTTCCAGTTGCAGCAGGGCAGCGCCGCTACCGAAGCGGGCGTGGCCGCGATTGCGCCCACCAGGTCGGCCCGAATCTTTGTCGATAACGCGGCGACAAAGACAGCTCTCGCCATTGCCAGTCCTGATAATCCGGCCACGACGGTGGTACTGAAGCTACTCGATCGCAACGGAGCGCTGATTGAAAGCGCGTCGCTGGATATTCCTGCGCGCGGCCAGCGAGCACGATTCGTTCACGAATTCTTTCCTTTCTTGCCGGAGGGATTCACCGGCATGCTGGAGATCAACAGCACTCTTCCCGTCGTGCCGATCACTTTGAAACTCACAACCAATCAGCGCGGAACCACGATTCTGACGACGCTGCCAGTGGCCGACCTGCTGCGGGCCGCCGCAACCGGCGCTTTAGTTTTCCCACAGATCGCCCTGGGGGGCGGTTTTTCAACTCGCCTGATCTTTATCAATACCGACACGACTGGAGCGCTGGCAGGAAACCTGAGATTTTTTCAATCCGATGGCGCCGACTTGAGCGTTCCGCTGGCGGGACAATCCACAAGCACATCCGACTATCAAATCATCGCCGGCGGAGCGCGCCAGTTCCGGCCTGGAAATACGGCGACTGTGCAACAGATCATCGTCGATCTTCACAATCCAGGCACTCGCGAGATACCCGTCAATCAGGGCAATGTCCTCGCCTTGAGTCCGGTGGTTATCGATAACACCGGCGGTACTCGCGACGACTTCAAGTTGGTTTTCAACAGCATCAGCAGCGATGTTGCCAGCGTCGATGGGCTCGGTACGGTCCGGGGCCTGGCGCCGGGCTTTTCGACTTTGTCGATATCGTCAGCAAGCGGAGCCGTGGCATCTGTCACCATCACGGTCACCAGCGTCAGCTCCGGTGTCAGCGGGTATCAGATCACCGGGCTGGCGCATGACCTGGCGCGACGGATCTACCTGACCAGCACCAACAGCCACACGGTGCTGCGGGCGCAGGATGTTTCAAGCGCCCCTGAGCTGTACGCCGGCGTTCACCAAAACGGTGGCTTGCGCAACGCCGACCGCCTCGACGCTCGGTTTCAAAGTCCGGCCTTTCTGGCTTACAACCAATCGGAAGGAAGCCTCTACGTCAGCGATGCAGGCAATAACCTGATTCGCCGGGTCCGGCCTGGTAGCTCCGGACAGGTCGAGACCGTTGCGCTCGACGCTCCACTGAACAATCCGCAAGGCGTGGTGCTCGACGACCGCGGAAACCTGTGGATAGCCGATTCCGGCAGCCACACCATCAAGCGGGTGAACTTGAGCAGCGGAGTTGTCTCCACTGTCGCGGGACAGCCCGGTTCGCCTGGGTCGAGCGATGGCACCGGTTCGAACGCCCGGTTTAGGACACCCATCGGATTGGCCATCGAGCCGGAGCCGCTGGCTCGGCAACTGGAGAGAGAAAGGACCGACGCACCGCCTCCGCCCGTTAGCATCCTGGTGGCCGATAGCGGCAATGGATTGATTCGGCGCGTCAAAGAAAGCGGCGTTGTGGAGACCGTGGGAAGCCCGCCCGCCAGCAGCTTGCGAAAGTCAGATCACAGGACGCGGCTGACCGTTCCGCTAACTTTCAAATCCCCGTCCTGTGTCGCTGTCGATTCGATCGGCAACATCTACGTCAGCGAGCCAATTTCCGGACAAGTCAAGACGATCCTGACTGACGGCAGCGTCGTGGCCGCTACCCAACCTGGGACATTCCTGGCGCCAAGAGGGATTGCTAGCCGCGAAAGCGGGCGGGTTCTGGTTGCTGAGAGCAATCGTTCGGTTCAGCAGTTGGTTTTTGGCCAGCCTGAGATCAGCAGCATTACGCCGCAGCGAGTCAGCAGCAAAGGCGGTGACAACATCACAATCAAGGGAAAGAATTTTGCACCGGGCACCGTGTTGGTCATTGCAGGCCTTCTGATCTCCAACTTTACGATCGCCGATACAAAGACAATTACGTTGAGCGCCCCGATTTTGCCCAGCGGCCGCACCACCCTGACGATTCAGAATCGCGGAGGCTTGGCGCAGGGGTCGCTTCTCATCGACGTGGTGCCCCTCGCCCAACTGCCGAAGGGGCACATTACGACGGTTGTTGGCGGATCAACCTTCGCGGGCGATGGCGCGCCCGCAGTTTCCGCCAACCTGTCCTCGCCGACTCGCGTGACTCTGGACGTTGCTGGCAATCTTTTTATCGTCGACACGGACAACCACCGGGTTCGCAAAGTCGACGCCCGTAGCGGCGTTATCACGACGGTCGCTGGAACCGGCGAGAACCAATTTTATGTTGACGGCGTTCTTGCCGTCGCCGCCACGCTGAATAATCCGTCGGCGGCGACGTTCGACGCTGCCGGCAATCTCTACATCGCCGATGGCTACAATGGACGTATCCGCAAGGTCGATGCCGCTAGCGGGATCATTACGACCGAGGTAGGAGGCGAGTACGGTTTCGGTGGCGACGGCGGTCCGGCCAAGAAAGCCGCGATAGATCTTCCTCTTGGAATCGCCATCGACGCGTCCGGAAATCTGTACATCGCCGATAGCTTCAACCATCGCATCCGACGGGTCGACGCAAAAACTCAAGTGATCACGACGGTGGCCGGCAACGGCCAGCCAGGTTATGGAGGCGACAACGGCCCGGCCACTGCCGCGGCTCTCAACTACCCGGCGGGCCTGGCCCTGGACAGGGCCGGCAATCTTCTGATCGCCGACAGCTACAATCACCGCATCCGCAGACTGAACTTGGCCAACCAAACGATCGTCTCGGTGGCGGGCAACGGCCAGGCCGATTTTTCCGGCGACAACGGACCTGCCACCTCAGCCGCTCTGAACTATCCTCAGGACGTCACACTGGACGCCGACGGAAATCTAATCATCGCTGACCTCAATTTTAGAATTCGCAAGGTCAACGCCTCTAACGGAATCATAACGACTGTGGCAGGCGGCGGCGACGCCGGCGACGGAGCCGCCGCCACACAAGCCGTTCTAGACGAGCCCTACGGTGTCGTCATCGATGCATCGGGAAACCTTTTTATTGCCGAACGCCGGAGCAAGCGCGTACGCAGAGTCGACGCCGTCAGCGGAATTATCAGTACCGTGGCCGGCCCGGGCCTGAGCGATTCCCTGGGTGACAATGCCCCGGCGGCGGCTGCTACCTTGCTGCTGCCTTCGCGCATTGCTTTCGATGCCGGCGGCAATCTGCTTATTGCCGACACGGGGAACGGGCGGATTCGAAGGGTCGATTCTGCCGGCATTATTACGACGGTCGCCGGCGAGGCTACGGCTCCCCAAGGGATCGGCGACGGGGGTCCGGGCCTGGCAGCCAGTCTCTCAGGACCGCGGGGTATTGCCGTCGGCAAGCAAGGCGACCTGTATATTGCCGATACATGGAACCATCTCATCCGCCGGATCGACGCAAAGACCGGCGTCATAACAACGATCGCCGGAACGGGTGACCAAGGTTTTTCAGGAGATGGCGGGTCCGCCCTGGCTGCCCAACTCAGCGCGCCCAACGCTGTCACGGTCGACAAGGACGGCAATTTGCTTGTCGTCGACATCGGCAACAATCGCATACGGAAGATCGATCTTACCAGCGGAATCATTCGCACGGTCGCCGGAGGAGGACAACCATTTTTCGGAATAGGAGACGGTCTTCAGGCAACTGCCGCATTGCTGAATGACCCCGTTTCCGTGGTGGTCGACGCCGCCGGAAATCTTTTTATTGCCGATGCCTCTCATGGTTTGGTTCGAAGAGTGGATCCAGCTGGAATCATCACCACAGTGGCCGGCGGTGGCCAAGAGTACGATGACAACTTTCCAGCCAATCAGACGCGCTTGCTTCCCGCCGACGTCGTCGTCGATTCCGCCGGAAATCTTTTCGTAGTCGATTTCAATCGCGGGGCGGTGCGTCGAATCGACGCTGTGACTCGCATCGTGACCCGCGTTGCGGGAGGAGAGGACCCGGCCGATCGACTGGGCGATAACGGTCCGGCCGTTGTAGCTCGTGTGAGTTATCCCCGCAGCATTGCGCTGGACGGCGCCGGCAACCTTTTTATCGCCGACACAGACATTCACCGCATCCGGGTTGTAAAAGGTCCCCTGCAATAATCAGGGGTCAGGGGTCAGGGGTCAGGGTGGGACAGGCTTCCAGCCTGTCAGCTTTTGTGGCGGCAGTGCCGCGACCGCCAGGGAGCGGGACTATTCACAAAGAAGCACGAACCTAGTGGCCTGTAACATTCGAATTGGTATCAACAACATTGACCCGCCTCCGCGGGTGGCTATGGGAAAACTGAGGCCGGTTTTTGACCGGCTTCACCACAGAGACACAGAGGACACAGAGGAACACAGAGAAGAGCGGGCGCACGAGTCTTATGAACTTCGATCGCAGCACGGAGGGACTGTCTCAGTCACTTCGTTGACATGCATGCTTAGAATTACAGGCTGCGGGTCGTTGGTGCGAAGTTTTTCTCTGTGTCCTCTGTGAGACTCTGTGGTGAAGCCGCTTTTCACTGCACCGCAGAGCGTCACTAGGATCAATGTTGTTGGTATCAATTCAGATGTTACAGTCCACTAGTCACGAATGATCACGATCAATCCGTGTTAATCCGCTTAATCCGCGCTAGCCCTGGCTGGTCAGGCTATCAGCTGCCACAAGCGTTGAACCTCAATGATCGTTCTTAAGGCCGAAAGAAGGATGTAGCTCGCAATGAGTATTGGAACAAAGTTCGCCATGAAAAATTCTGTTTATGCGCGCGGCGCGTATTTTCTTTTCCTTTGCACTCTTCTACCTCTTTGCCTGGCGCTGATCCTGGCGCAGAGCCAGATTCAAGTCGGCTACAGCGTGATCGTTGCCGAACCGGGCAGCAGCCTCCCGGTCGCGACGGCGTTGTTTTCTTTCTCCGACGCTTCTGGAACGCTGCTGTGGCAAGCCGGAGTGAGCGCCGTTGAACCGATCCGTTCGGGCCGGATCTTCGTCGACTATCAGTTCAACACTCGCACAGCCATCGCGCTGGTCAATTCCTCCACTCTGCCGGTTAACGCCACTTTGGTGTTGCGGGATTCTGCCGGGCTCGAGGTCAGCCGGACCCTTCTGGCGTTTGGTCCACGCCAGCATGTGGCGAAATTTATCCATGAACTATTTTCGGGCCTTCCGGCCGGCTTCACCAGCGGCACTCTGACGTTTGAAACTGCATCCGGCGAGCAGAAGCTTGCGGCCGTCACGCTGCGCGAGAATGTGAACGCGCAACAGGACACCATCTTCGCCACGCTTCCCGTTGTCGATCTCGGCCAAGCCGGATCGGCCGAGTCGCTGGTCCTGCCCCAGATTGCCGCCGGCGGCGACTTCGCGACGCAACTGGTTCTCGTCAGCCGGAGCAACCAGCGGGTCACGGGACGCATCCGCCTGTTTCGTTCCGACGGTTCTCCGCTGCAGTTGTCAGGCGGCTCGGAACTTTCTTACGACATCCCCCCCGGCGGAACGTTTCGAGCCGAACTGGCCAGCCCGTCGGCAGTGCAGATCGGTTACGCCGTCGTCACCTTGGAGCAGGGCGACGCGATTCCATCGGCCAGCGCTATTTTTCAGATCCGGCGCGGCGACAGCGTTGTGAGCGAAACCGGCGTTGCCGCCATTCCGCCGACAACCTCGGCCCGGATCTTTGTAGACAGAGCGAAGACCGAAACGGCTATCGCCATCGCAAGCCCCGGCAATCCGGCCATGGCTGTGACCTTCGACCTGTTCGATCGCAATGGCGTCCATCTCGGCGCCACCACTCAGACGCTGCCTGCCGCAGGACATCTCGCCAAGCTTGCCTCCGAGCTGTTTCCTGGTCTGCCCGAGGGATTTACCGGACTGATCGAGATCACCAGTCCCCTGCCGATTGTACCGATCACGTTGAAGTTGACCACCAACGCGCGCGGCGACAGGCTGTTGACCAGTCTTCCCGTTGCCGATCTAAGCCGCCCCAATCTGGCCACGTCGCTTGTTTTTCCTCAAATCGCCTTCGGATCAGGGTTCTCCACCCGCCTGATCTTTATCAGTACGGACAAAGCAAAAGCATCTGCAGGCCGTCTGAATTTCTTTCAATCGGCTGGAAACGCCCTGGCGGTTCCTCTCGGTGGTCAAACACTCAGCCAGCTCGATTACAGTGTCGCTGCCGCCGGCGCCCGCCAGTTCAGACCGGGCACAACGGCGACCGCCCAACAGATCACACTGGATCCCTTTGCTCCTGAAAGCCAGGAGATAGCGGTCAACGAAGGCAGCTCGCTTCAACTCAGCCCGACGGCGCTCGATAGCGACGGCAATGCGCGCGACGATTTCAGCTTCACATACGTCAGCACCAATCCCGAGGTCGCCAGCGTCGACGCCCTCGGAAAAATTGATGGAAAAAAGGCCGGGTTCTCTACGCTAGTGGCCACCTCGGGCGCCCTGGTCAAGACGGTCACAATCACCGTTGCACGGATCACCGCGGGAGCCAGCGGTTTTGAAATTACCGGGGTCGCACAGGACCTGGCGCGGCGGCTGTATCTGACCGCTTCCAATAATCACACGGTGCTGCTGGCCGAGGACCTGTCCAAAGCTCCGCAGCGCTACGCCGGAATCAGCCAGTCAGCCGGCCTTCACAATGACGAGCGCCTGCGATCGCTGTTTCAAAGACCGGCATTTCTCGCGCTCGACCATTCGCAGGGAACCCTATACGTGAGCGACTCAGGTAACGGTGTCATCCGCCGAGTCCTTCCGGGGCTGACCGGACGGGTCGAGACGCTGGCACTATCTGAGTCCTTGAACAGCCCGCAGGGGCTTGCTTTGGACAACCGCGGCAACCTCTGGGTAGCCGACTCGGGTAGCCATACGATTCGACGCGTCAATCTGCTGAACAACGAAGTGCAGACGGTCGCCGGAAAAGGGGGATCCTCGGGATCGAGTGATGGTGCCGGAGATCAGGCGCGCTTCAACTCGCCGATCGGTATCGCCATCGAGACCGAATCGCTGGCCCAGCAGCTCGAGCGAGAAAGAACCGGAGCCGCTCCGCCGCCTGTCACCATCATCGTGGCCGACAGCGGCAACGGCCGGCTTCGCCGCGTCCACGAAAACGGCCAGGTTGAAACGATCGCTGCCGCGGCTGCGGCGACCGCTCAGTCATCCTCCGCGGCTGCTGTGCGCAAGCGCGTGTCAGTTTCAATGGTGACCGGTGGCCCGCAGCCCGTGACCCGCGCTGTGGCGCTGACATTGAATTCACCCACCGGCGTCGCCGTCGACGCATTCGGCAACATCTATGTTTCCGAGACTGCATCCGGCCAGGTCAAGACGGTCTTGAAGAGCGGTGCTGTAGTGCCGACCGCCCAGATCGGCACTTTTGACCAGCCACGCGGTATTGCGTTTACCGAGAGCGGCAGAATTGTCGTTGCTGAAGGCGATCGTTCCGTGCGCCAGGTAGAGTTTGGGCCGCCGGCGATCTCCAGCGTCAATCCCGCGCGAATCAGCAGCCGTGGAGCAAGCAGCGTGACCATTCGCGGGAAAAACTTTGCACCGGGTACGTTGGTCGTTGTCGCCGGCACGGTCATATCGGGATTGCAAATCGTCGACACAGAGACTCTGACCTTCACGGCGCCCGCGCTGCCCAGTGGACGGACGACCGTGACGGTGCAGAACCGTGGCGGTCTTGCCCAGGCGCAGTTGCTGGTCGATCCGGTTCCACTCAGCGACCTCGCGCCCGGTGAGATTACGACGGTGGCCGGCGGAACGACCTTTTCGGGCGACGGTTCGGCGGCGACATCCGCGTCGCTTGCCGGGGCCGAACAAGTAGCACTCGACAACCTGGGCAATCTGTATATAGCCGACTCGGGCAACCACAAGATTCGCCGAGTGGACGGCGCGACGGGAATCATCACTACGGTGGCCGGGCGGGGCACACTTGGCTTTGCCGGCGATGGAGGGCCGGCTACGGCGGCAGCCCTCACTTCTCCCGGCGGCGTGGCGGTCAACGGAGCAGGCGATCTGTTCATCTCTGACACTGGTAACAGCCGAATTCGCAAGGTGGATGCCGAAACCGGAATCATCAGCACGGTGGCCGGGCGTGGCCTCGGCTTATTTTCCGGCGACAATGGTCCAGCCGCCTCCGCCGTGTTGAACGCGCCTCGCGGTCTGGCCTTCGATCAAACCGGCAATCTTTTTATCGTCGACAGCTCCAATCATAGGATCCGCCGAGTCGATTCTTTGACCGGCATCATCGTGACCGTCGCGGGAAATGGCCAGCAGGCTTTTTCCGGTGACGGGGGCCCTGCCGTGGCTGCCGCGTTGAAGGGACCTTACGGCGTCGCTGTCGACGCCGCCGGAAACCTGTTTATCGCCGATTCGGCAAATAATAGGATCCGGAAGGTCAATTCTCAAACACACATCATCACTACGGTTGACGGCCACGGCGTTCCGGGGTTTTCCATCTTTTCTGTTTTGAAAGAGCCGCGCGGAGTTGCCGTCGACCCGTTTGGAAATCTGTTCATCGCCGACACGGGCAATCACCGTATTCGCAAACTGCATGCCGGCAAAAATCTGGTGACAACCGTGGCCGGACAGGAGGCAGCCGGCTTCTCGGGAGAGGGAGCCCCCGCCAGATTTGCGGCCTTGTCGATGCCCCACGGAATCGCGTCGGACGGATCGGGAAATCTCTTTGTGGCCGATCGAGGAAACAGCCGGATCCGAAAGATCGCTGCGTCTGATTCGATCATCACGACTGTGGCAGGCAGCGGCGTGGGCACGTTTGCCGGCGACAACGATCTGGCCGTCTTCGCCAATCTGAACTCGCCACAAGGAATCGCTCTGGACCGGGAAGGAAATCTTCTCATTTCCGATTCCGCCAACCAGCGCGTGCGCAAGGTGGCTGCCCTTACCGGAATCATTACAACCGTGGCCGGCAACGGCGCGCAGTCCTATTCAGGGGACGACGGTCCGGCAACCAGCGCCGCGCTGAACTTCCCGGGCGGACTGGTAGTCGATGCGGCGGGCAATCTTTACATAGCCGATACCAGCAACCACCGAGTTCGAAGGGTCGATCCGAGCGGCGTCATCACGACGGTAGCCGGTATGGGTTTGCTCGGCTTTACCGCAGACAATGTTGCGGCCGGCGCGTCCAGTTTGACGTTTCCATTTTCCGTCGCCCTGGACGCCGCCGGAAACCTGCTGATCGCCGACACGGGAAACAACCGGATCCGTAAAGTAGATTCAGCCGGAATCATTACGACGATTGCTGGCACCGGCCAGAGCGGCTTTTCCGGTGACAACGGACCGGCCACCCAAGCAACACTGAGTTCTCCCGCGTCCGTTACCGCAGACACGGCCGGCAACCTCTTCATCGCCGACAGCAATAACGATCGCGTTCGCAAAATCGATGCCGGCGGAGTCATCACCACGCTGGCCGGCGACGGCCGGCGCGCTTTTGGCGACGATGGCGGGCCGGCGATGGGGGCGTCGCTGAATTTCCCGCTTGGGGTCACTGCCGGCGCCGCGGGCAATGTGTTCGTGCTCGACACGTTTAATTATCGAGTGCGCAGGATTGCAGCGGATATCATCGCCACTGTGGCAGGCACGGGCGCGAGTGGATTTGGCGGTGACAACGGACCGGCCGTCAACGCCGCCGTCTACGTCCCCATCGCCGCGGCCCTGGACGCCGCCGGCAATCTATACATAGTCGATAACGGCAACAACCGAATTCGAGTCGTTAAAGCTCCTTGAAAACAGTCGCCAGTGCCAGTCGCCAGCCGACGGCCATAGCGGTGCCGCGCGCGTAAAGGAAGACCTAGTGGACCGCAACCAAGACGTCGGCAGTCGGCAGCGTAGCGCAAACGAAGCAGCGTCTCCTGCATGGAAAAAGCAAAAGCAGTCACGAATTACACGAATGAATCCGAATGACCCGAACGCTCCTAGGTCGATCGTACCCGGTTGGCAATGCCGCTTTTGAACCAGACAGCAAAACCCTATCAGCAGATTTCGGGTTAATTCGTTTCATTCGTGTAATTTGTGACTGCTTTTGCTTTTCGTTTCAATCCTTCATCCATAGACCGGCGCAGCGCGCGACGTAAAGTCGGCGTTGCCGTGCCGTGGTTTGGGATGAAACCGGGCTTTAGCATTACAGATGCTACAGGCCACTGCCTACTGCCTACTGATCACGGCACAGTCGTGACCTTCGACGCTGTGTTATTGGCGGCGTTCGGGTCGTTTTCGTTGCGTGTGACGTTAACCTGAAAAGTTTTCGATCCGGTGGTGGAATAGCGCAGCACGATTGTCACAACTCGGGTTGCTGTACGAACCATCGTTCCCAGGTTGCAGTTCAAAGCACCTCCTCCCACCGAGCAAGTGCCGCCGCTCCACGAACCGCTGACGAGAGTGGCGCCGGCCGGCAGCGCTCCGCTGTTCAAGGTCACTGCTGTGGCCGTCGACGGGCCGTTGTTAGTGACAGTTGCCGTATAGATCGCGTTCGTGTCGAACGCAACGTTATTGGGTCCTGCCATCGTCACCGCCACGTCACTGTCGATTTCTTCGGGAAATACCGAATGAGTGTGAGGATCCGCGTTATTGCTCGTGTCCGGATCGCTCGACGTGGCCGCGACACTGGAATTGTTGGTGGCGGTTCGTCCCACCGCCGTCGCGTCAATGTCGACCACGACGGTCACCGTGGCGCTGCCTCCGTTGGCGATCGTGCCCAGAGTGCAGGTAAAGACCCCGCCCGAAACGGCGCCGCAAGTGCCCTGACTCGGCGTGGCGGACTTCAGCGTGGCAATGGTTGCGCCTGAGCCGGCCGGATCGACCGGCAGCGTGTCGGTCAACACCACTCCGGTAGCAGGCTGCGGGCCGCTGTTGCTGATTGTAACGGTGTATGTGACGTCGGCGCAGGCCGTTCCCGCAACCTGGCAAAACGCTGGCCCTGTTTTATTGACGGAGAGGTTCGCGCTGTCGGCATTGACCGTTGTTGTTGCCGTGCTGCTGTTGTTGTTCGCTACCGGATCGCTTTCGTTGCGCGTGACCGTGGCCGTGTTGGTCAGCGTGCCGGCCGCCGTCGGTCGGACGACGATTTGGACCTGTTTTGAGTCACCGTTGGATACTGACCCGAAAGAGCATGTGACGGTCCCCCCTGAAAAGGAGCAGGTTGCAGGCAGGACCGGCGTGGCACTCACAAAGGAGACTCCAGGCGGCAAAGCATCGGTGACCACCACACCGGTCGCCGTCGCCGGGCCGTTGTTTCGGATCGCCAGCGTATAGGTCAGGTCGGCGCCAACAAACGCCGGATCGGGTGAGTCCGACTTGGTCAGTGACATATCAGCCCCGGGCGTGCCCAGGTTCAAATCCGCCGCCTGGCCGTTCTGGCCAAAAAACCGCAGGGTGCCGTTCAGGGGCGCCGTGGCAGACGCGGACGAACTGAACAGTATGAACTGGGTCGTGTATCCGCCATTGTCGACAAAATGAGGGAAATCCAGTTCGGCGTTCGACGCAGCAGCGGTCTCATCGGCCGGAGAAGTTGTCGTAATCAGAAAATCGCCCCGCTCGTTGGTGCGGCCTCGCAGCCCAACCACGGCAACGCCCGCCCCGGAAGCCGTCGAGATCCGGAGAATGCCTTGAAACAGTGGCGCCAGCGATCCGAATCCCTGAATTTGATTTAGAAACTTCGCCATCTGACCGTTGCCGCCGATCGTTTCCGTCCCGGTAAGTCCTGTCGACCCGCCCGCGAGGGTTGTCAGCTCAAAGTTGACGGCAACGGGAGTCGCCGCATTGTTGGCCACGGCCACGCCGGTCTGGATCGCCCCAACCTGCGCCGATTCGGCGTACATCCGAAAGACGGTGGTCGGCCGCAGCGTTGGAACTCCGCCTTCGGTGACGACTATTCCAGCCTGCCGAAAAGAAAAAACACTCAGGCCGGCAGGAGTCTTCTGGTTGGCAAGCGGTGTGATCCGTACCGAACCGGCTCGCGTGGTCGTGTCCTGCCCCAATGTGGGCAAGCTGCGCGAACTCCGCGATGGAATCGTGTAGGAAAACGTACTGTTGGTCTGCCCTCCGATTGACACAACGACAGGCTGAGCCGACGAGGTCGCGGTGCCCTGCCCTAAAAACTGGATCGTCCCACTGATGCTTTCGTCCGTCGGATTGACCAGAATAATTTGAGTCGTCCAACCGCCACCGTCGGCGAAGTGAGGAATCAGCACCGTCTCTCCGACGACCGCCCCCAGAGGTACCACCGGCAGGGTTGTAATCAGAAACTCCGCGCGCTCATTGTTGAGGCCGCGGATGGCCACTGCCGAGATCGGCACACTGGATGAATAGGTAAACGTGCCGTTGATAATCGTTCCGCCAATGAAGGGAGCTTCGTTGAGAAACGCGGACCGCTGGCCGTTGGCTGGTATCGTGAAGCTTCCGGCGCCGAAATTATTCCCGTTGATGTCGGTAAAGAAAAAATTGACCAAGGCCCCCTGATTGTTCGGGTTGGCCATGGCAACGCCTGTGTTGACCGAGTTGCTGCGCTCCGCGTAGATGCGTCCCGACAGCGTCAACGCTGAGGCGGGCACACCCGTTTCGGTCACCAGGATGCCGTTTTGCCGCAGACCAAAAATCGCCAGACCCGCCGGCGTCGTGCTTCCCGCGTCCGGCTGGATTCGACCGTAACCGACCAGGACGGCTCCCGAGCCTCCCTGCGTCGCCCAGGACACTCCTCCGCGGTCGACGATCAGATACCCGACAGCCGTCGCCGCAGACACCACCGCCAGCCAAACAAGGGATAGCAGGAGCAACCCCGCTGCACACGAGACCAGCAGGTTTGAGAACTTACCTCGGCACATACAAACTCCAACTCAAATTCTATGACAGCGATCAAGTGGCAAGGGATAGTGGCAGGAATGCATAGGAAGACCTAGTGGACTGTAACATCTGAACTGATACCAACAACATCAATCCCGCGTGACGGTCTGCGGTAGAGTGAAAGGCGGCTTCACCACAGAGGCCCAGCGCGGCAAGACCGCAACCAAGACGTCGGCCAGTCGGCAGCGTAGCGCAAACGACGCAGCGCCTCTTGCATGGAAAAAACAAAAGCAGTCACGAATTACACGAACGAACCCGAATGACCCGAACGCTCCTAGGTCGACCGTGACCGGTTGGCAATGCCGCTTTTGAACCAGAGAGCAAAACCCTATCAGCAGATTTCGGGTTAATTCGTTAAATTCGTGTAATTCGTGACTGCTTTTGCTTTTCGTTTCAATCCTTCAGCCATAAACCGACGCAGGGCGCGATGTAAAGTCGGCGTTGCCGTGCCTAAAAAACAGTCGTGCCCCTCGACGCCGTGTTGTTGGCAGCGTTCGGATCGTTCTCGACGCGCGTGACGCTCACGGTGTGAGTTCTGGCGCCCGTTGTCGTGTACCTGACAACAATCGTTACAGTCACCGCAGATCCAGGCGCAGGCAGCGGCGCCGTTCTAGCCATCGCACCAATTGAGCACGTGATCGTTCCGCCCGATAGCGAACAGGTGCCCTTAGTGGACGTCGCGGAAACAAAGGCTGTGTTACTGGGCAGCACGTCGGTCAATGTAACGCCGGTCGCACCGGATAGACCGTTATTGTTAATGGTCGCCACATAGGTCGCATCGGCATTTAGCGCAACGTTAGTCGGTCCTGTCATCGTCACGCCCATGTCACTGTCGATATTGCCCGGAAAAACCGAAACAGGGTGAGGATCTGCGTTGTTGCTCGTGTTCGGATCGCTCGACGTGGCCGCGACACTGGAATTGTTGGTGGCGATTCTGCCCTGCGCTGTCGCGTCAATGTCGACCACGACGGTCACCGTGGCGCTGCCGCCGTTGGCGATCGTGCCCAGATTGCAGGTAAAGGCGCCGCCCGAAACGGTACCGCAAGTGCCGCTCGGACTCGTGGCGGACTTCAGCGTGGCAATCGTTGCGCCCGAGCCGGCCGGATCGAGCGGCAACGTGTCGGTCAACACCACTCCGCTGGCGGCCTGCGGACCGCTGTTGCTGATTACAATGGTGTAGGTCACGTCCGTACAGGCCGTTCCCGAAACGTTGCAGGAGAGGGGTCCCGACTTAGCCACTGAAAGGTTCGCGTCGGCGTTGTTGATCGTCGTCGTGTCACTGCCGGAATTGTCGGCCGTGTAGACTTCGCCGGCAGTTGAGACGGTAGCCGTATTGGTGACACTGCCCGGGCTGGTTGGATTGACTGTCAGCGTGATGGTGCTGTTTGCGCTGGTTGCGATGGCGACGGATCGGATACACGTCACCGCCTGACCTAAGGCCGAGCACAACCAGTTCGTCCCAGTCCCCGACACGAAGCTGAGCCCCGCCGGCAACGTGTCGTTGACCGTAATCGTCCCGGTGGTAGCGGCAGTGCCGCCATTTGTCACCGTAATCGTGTAGGAACCGTTGACGCTCACGGTGAAGGCAAGTCCGCCGTCACTCTTGATGATCGACAAATCCGGGACGCCGTTGACCGTCGTCGACACAGTCCTGCTGTTGTTGCCGGCAACCGGATCGTTTTCGCCTGAATTGCCCGAGATGCTGACGGTGTTTGATTTCGCGCCCACGGTCGTGGGGGTTACAACAATTGTAATCGTCCTGCTCACGTTCCTTAGCAGTGTTCCCAGTGTACAAGTGACGGTTCCGCCAGAAAAACTGCAACCGCCCTGCGTCGAGGTAGCTGACACGAACGTGACGCCGGCAGGCAGCGTATCGGTCACGATCACCTGCGTGGCGGTTGAGCGGCCCTTGTTGATGACCGTGGCCGTGTACGTCAAATTGCTGCCGACGGTGACTGGATCGGGTGAGTCAGTCAGCGTCGTCACTTCCAGGTCCGTCTCGGGCTGGGTCGGCGTGACGGCGTGGCTGAAGTTTGACGTGTTGTTTGCCGTGTTGGGGTCGGTGGTCCCACTGGAGACGCTGACCGCATTGGTGATGGTTCTTCCGATCGCAGTCGCGTCCACGTTGACGACAACGGCGACCGTCGTGCTGGCGCCGCTGTTGAGAGTTCCCAGGTTACAACTGAAAGCGCCACCTGATACGCCCGAACAAGTCCCCTGGCTCGGCGTGACTGAAACCAGCGTCACCACGGTCGCTCCGCTGGGCGGATCAATCGGCAACGTGTCGGTCAGCACGACGGCGGAGGCCGGGCCAGGACCGTTGTTTGTCACCGTAACCGAATAGGTCACGCCGTCGCAGTTGTTTGATGTTATCGAGCACGTGGGCGGTCCCGTCTGGCTGACTGAAAGGTCGGCGTTGGCGGCATTGACCGTCGTCGTTGCCGTGCTGCTGTTGTTGCTCGCTACCGGATCGTTTTCGTTGCGCGTGACGGTAGCCGTGTTGGTCAGCGTGCCGGCCGCCGTCGGTCGAACGACGATTTGGACTTGTTTTGAATCACCGTTGGATATCGATCCGAAAGAGCAGGTAACGGTTCCATTTGAAAAGGAGCAGGTTGCCGGCAGGACCGGCGTGGCGCTGACAAAGGTGACTCCAGCCGGCAAAGGATCAGTGACCACGACGCCGGTCGCAGTCGCCGGGCCGTTATTTCGGATCGTCAGCGTATAGGTCAGGTCGGCGCCGACAAACGCCGGATCGGGCGAGTCCGACTTGGTAATTGACATATCGACCCCGGAGCCGATCCCGGTCTGATCACTGCTGGTATTGTTAGCCGGATTGCTGTCGCTCGAATTGGAAACGGTAACCGTATTGGTCAGGGTTCCCGATGCCGCAGCCGACACGGCCACCGTCAGCGTGATTGTGCTGCTGGCAGCCGGAGCAATGGGTCCGGTATTGACGCACGTCACCGCCGCGCCGGCAGCCGAGCAGTTCCAGCCGGTACCCGTCGCCGAGACAAAGCTTAATCCCGCCGGCAGCGTATCGGTGACCGTAGTCGTACCGCTGGTGGCCCCGACGCCGACGTTCAGGATCTGAATCGTGTAGACGCCGTTGGCGCCCTGCGTAAAGGAACCCGTGTGGCTCTTGCTGATTGCCAGGTCGGGAGCCGTGCCCAGGTTCAAATCTGCAGGCTGGCCGGCCTGATTGAAAAACCGCAACGTGCCGTTCAGGGGCGCCGTGGCGCGGAACCGGCCGAAAATGCCAGCCGCAGTGGGAGACGCAGTCGAGCTGAATAGTATGAACTGAGTTGTGTATCCGCCATTGTCGACAAACTGGGGAAAGTCCAGTTCGGCATTCGACGCAGCAGCGGTCTCATCGGCCGGAGGAGTTGTCGTAATTAGAAAATCGCCCCGCTCGTTGGTGCGGCCTCGCAGACCAATCACGGCAACCCCTGCCGCCGACGCCGTCGAGATCCGGAGAATGCCTTGAAACGGTGACGCCAGCGATCCGAATCCCTGAATTTGATTTAAGAACTTCGCCGTCTGACCGTTGCCGCCGATCGTTTCCGTCCCGGTAAGTCCTGTCGACCCGCCCGCGAGAGTCGTCAGCTCAAAGTTGACGGCAACTGGAGTCGGGGAGTTGTTGGCCACGGCTACACCGGTCTGGATCGCCCCAACCTGCGCCGATTCGGCGTACATCCGAAAGGCGGTGGTCGGACGCAGCGTGGGAACTCCGCCTTCGGTGACGACTATTCCAGCCTGCCGAAATGAAAAAACACTCAAGCCGGCCGGAGTCCTCTGGTTGGCAAGCGGTGTGATCCGTACCGAGCCGGCTCGCGTGGTCGTGTCCTGCCCCAATGTGGGCAGGCTGCGCGAACTACGCGGCGGAATCGTGTAGGAAAAAGTACTGTTGCTTTGCCCTCCGATTGACACAACGACGGGCTGAGCCGACGAGGTCGCGCTGCCCTGCCCTAAAAACTGGATCGTTCCACTGATGCTTTCGTCCGTCGGGTTGACCAGAATAATTTGAGTCGTCCAGCCGCCACCGTCGGCGAAGTGAGGAATCAGCACCGTCTCTCCGACGACCACCCCCAGAGGTACAACCGGCAGGGTTGTAATCAGAAACTCCCCGCGCTCATTGTTGAGGCCGCGGATGGCGACCGCCGAGATGGGGACGCTCGACGAATAGGTGAAAGTGCCGTTGAGGATCGTTCCGCCATTGAAGGGAGCTTCGTTGAGAAAGGCGGACCGCTGGCCGTTGGCTGGAATCGTGAAGCTTCCGGCGCCGAAATTATTGCCGTTGATGTCGGTAAAGAAAAAATTGACCAGTGCCCCTTGATTGTTTGGGTTGGCCATGGCAACGCCGGTGTTGACCGAGTTGCTGCGCTCCGCGTAGATGCGTCCCGACAGCGTCAACGCTGAGGCGGGCACACCCGTTTCGGTTACCAGGATACCGTTTTGCCGCAGTCCAAAAATCGCCAGACCCGCCGGCGTCGTGCTTCCCGCGTCCGGCTGGATTCGACCGTAACCGACCAGGACGGTTCCCGAGCCTCCCTGCGTCGCCCAAGACACTCCGCCGCGGTCGACGATCAGAAACCCGACAGCCGTGGCCGCAGACACCGCCAGCCAAACAAGGGACAGCAGAAGCAACCCGGCGGCACTGGACAGCAGCAGGTTTGAGAACTTACTTCGGGGCATACAAACTCCAACTCAATTCGTTCAAGTGCCAAGTTCACAGGTGCAATAATACAAGTGTGGCACAGGGATCTGCCCTAGCCGGTTAGAACTTGTTTTGGGCATACAATCCCAAACTCAATTCTACTCCAGCGTTCAAGTGACAAGTAGCACAGGAGCAAGAATACGAGAGTGGCACAGGGTTCCAGCCCCGGACGAGTGGGCACAGGGCTCATGCCCTTGTCGATTTTCTTACGGTTGTGCTCGACTACATACGATCCACCGTCGAGTTTGATAGTCCTTGTATTTGCACCTGCACATCTGCTAGTTGAACTACAATAGCAATCATGCGACGACTTCTTGCCCTGGTCACATTGGCCTTCTGCTTGGCGGCTTCCGCCCTCGCGCAAGGCATCGAAGTGAAAGCCACCAACATGAAGCGCTGGGACCTGACCGACGATTTCTCGTACGGCGTTTTGGAAGCGCGCTACGCAGTTGTAAAAGTCTGGATCAAAAATGGAACGGCAGCGACGCTGGCAATCAATCCCGATCTGATGACTGTGCAGGATGCGAAGAATCGACCGCTCGAAAACCGCGTGGTCACTCAAGTCACCCCCGAGGTCATGAAGACCCCCGTTTTCAAGTCGGCCCGCGGGCGCAGCGTTCATGGCGATGCGGGCTATGGCGGCTACGGCAGAGACGGCGTCGATCCTCGGACCGGCCAGCCCTACCCTCCAGGGCTAGGCGGTCCGGTCGTCCGCGGCAGTTCCAGCGGCGGAGTGCGGTCGCTTGATACGGCAACTCAAGTCGTTGAAATGCTTTCCAACAGCCGCCTGAAGGCCCGAGAACTTGCATCCGGAGAAGAGACCGAAGGCTTCCTTTATATCAAGGTAAAGAAGGATTTCTCTGAAGCCTCCGGTGCAACGCTTCACTGGACGCCGCCGGGCGCCGCACCGATTCGGGCGACGATTCAGTAGCCCCTCCAACCACGGTGCCCTATAATGCCGGGCATGCAGACCCTGATAAAGAGACTCGTTTTCGTTCCGGTCTTCTGTCTTTTGCTGGCGTCCACTCTGCAGGCCGAACGGGTGTCGCTGGGAGGCACCTGGAAGTTTCTGACCGACCCGGGCGGCAGGCTGCGGCCCGGCGAGCTGGCAGCGGCGTCCGGCTGGCGTGATATCCGCGTTCCCGGCAGCTGGAACAGTCAGTTTTCCGACCTGCGCGACTACGGCGGCTATGCCTGGTATCAACGCGACTTTGTTCTGCCCGCGGCTGTCACGGGAGCCCGCATCCGGCTGGTGTTCCTGGCCTGTGATTATCAGACCGAAGTCTATCTCAACGGAGAGCTGCTGGGCATCCACGAAGGGGGCTATCTCCCGTTTGACTTCGACATCACCAATCGGGCGCGCCCTACCAACCGCCTGCAGTTGCGCGTTCTCGACCCGCCCCAGAAAGGCGGCGAGGATCTTCCTATTCGCTACAACGAGATCCCTCACGGCAAGCAGGACTGGTATATCCAGACCGGAGGCTTGTGGCAGAACGTTTATCTGGAAGTACGCAGTGACCCTTACATCGAAAAGCTCCGCATCACGCCGCTTGAGCATGGCCGCGTACAGGTCGCGCTGACGCTAGCGGGCGAACGAGCCAGCAGCGGGGCGTCCGGGCGGATTCGGATTCTTGACAACCAGAACGCAACCGTCGTCACTACTTCCTTCAACTGGAATTCCGGCGCCACGCACACGCAGACGATTCTGGTTCCCGACGCCAAGCTGTGGTCTCCGGAAGCTCCGAATCTCTATCGCCTCGACTGCGAAATCGGTCAGCGCGACAAAGACCGCGTCGAGGACCGCTTCGGCTTTCGTTCCATCCAGGCACGCGACGGGCACCTCTATCTCAACGGCAAGCCTTATTTTCTGATCGGCGCGCTCGATCAGGATTTCTATCCCGAGACCATCTACTCACCGCCTTCACGTGAATACGTCCGCGATCAATTTCTCAAAGCCCGCCAGATGGGCCTCAACAGCCTGCGCTGCCACATTAAGGTTCCCGATCCGGTCTACTATGAAGTCGCCGATGAGGTGGGTCTGCTGATCTGGACCGACATCCCGAATTTCGACAAACTTACGGAGGCCTCGCGCAAGCGGCTCGTCGCCACGTTCCAGGGCATGCTCGAGCGCGACTGGAACCATCCGTCGCTGGCTATCCTGACAATCTTCAATGAGGCCTGGGGCATCGACATGCGCGACGGCGACCAGCGCGCTTTTCTCAAACAGACTTTTGCCGACCTGAAAACCGCGGCAGAGGGCCGCCTGCTGGTCGACAACAGTCCTTGCTGCGAAAACTTTCACATTTCAAGCGACCTGAATGATTTTCACAACTACTTTGCGATTCCCGACAATCATCGTGACTTCGATCGCTGGGTCGCCGACTTCGGCACGGCGCCGCGCTGGACCTATTCGCCGTACGGCGATAGCCAACGCACGGGTAGAGAGCCGCTCATCGTCTCAGAGTTTGGAAACTGGGGGTTGCCGCGCATCGATCAACCAGTGCGGTGGTGGTTTGAGCGCGGATTTGGCGACACCCGCCCGATTACTCGGCCGGCCGGCGTTCTCGAGCGTTTTGACCAGCACCACTTCAGGCGATTGTTTCGGGACTACAACGCGCTGGCCGAGGCCACTCAGACCCACCAGTTTCAGTCGCTTCAACACGAAATCCAGGCTATCCGTACACAGCCCTTGATCCGGGGATACGTCATCACGGAGTTTACCGATTTGAACTGGGAGGCCAACGGCCTGCTCGACATGGAGCGCAACCTGAAGAATTACTCAGCGCCGCTGGCGGCCATCCAGCAACAGACGATCGTGTTTCCTCAACTGGAGCGATTTAACTTCTGGGAGGGAGAAGAAATCGTTTTCGACGTGATGTTGTCGCGTTACGACAGTCAGGCGAAAGGCCCTCTTCGGGTTGAGGTATTGGTCGCAGGCGCCCTCACCCCATTGTTGCGCTGGGATGCCAACCCGCCGGCACAGGCCGGCGTTTACAATCTGGGAGTTTTCAGCGGGCAGGCGCCCAACGTCCGCACTCCTACGACCCTTCGCCTTCAACTGCGGGTCACCTCGGCGGGCGCTCTGGTTGCAAATAACTTCGTTGACGTTTACGTCTATCCGAAGGCGGCGCGTGGCACCACCCGCCTGCACGTTGTTGACGGCTCCAATGGTGTGAAATCCGAATTACAATTGCACGGCTACACGCTGGTCGACGACCCCGCCAAGTCGGATCTGGTCGTGGCCTGGACGTGGAACGACGCCGTCGAAAAGCATGTCGTTTCCGGGGGAAAAGCCCTGGTCATTGTCGAACGCGTCGAAGCATTACCTTCCGGCAGGACGCTTCAGGCCGCGACGCGACAATCTGACCAACTCGACGGCAACTGGGTTACCAGCTTCATCTGGGGCTGGAGGGCGCAAGGTCCCTTCGCGGCGGTACCGCTTCAAGACTTCCTCGGATTCGAAGCGGAGGCGGCGATGCCCCGGCTGGTTCTCAAAGGTGTTGCGCCCGAACAATTCGGCGCCGTACACAGCGGTATTTTTGCCGGCTGGATTCACCAGAACCGCGCGCTGGCCGTTGAGACCAGTGCGGGCGCCGGTCGAGCTTTTGTCACCACGTTCCGATTCAATGAATCGTACGGGCGCGACGCCTACGCCACTCACCTGATGGATGCGATGATCCAGCACACGCTGGGCGGCGACTTCACCGCGGCGGTGAAATGGTAGTCGTGGAGTCAAAAAAAAGCGCACAGGGCTGGAGCCCTGTGCCCACACGTGCTTCCTTGTATTCCTGCTACTGATCACTTGCCACTTGAATGACGACTCCGGAACAATCGCGCAGGCTTGACCGGTTCTACCCAACGGCGCCATCGAAGTATGCAGAACTGCGCCAGACGCTGGAGGCACACCGCCGGGAACATGGCCCGACCTGCCGGCTGGCAAGCGTGCCCTCCTGGAGCGGCCCGCTCTTTGAGTTCCTCAATCAGTTCGTCCTGGGAATGGAGTCGCTGGAAATCGGCGGAAGCCTCGGCTACGGCGCCGCACTTCTGGCCGGCGCTGGTGGCCCGCACGTTCGGGTCGAAACCATCGAGAGCGACCCTTCGCACGCGACGTTGACGCGTCAGTTACTTGCCCGGCACAACCTGGCTGAGAAGGTAACCGTCCGCGAAGGCATCGAATCCGAGGTTGTCGCCGCTTTGCCGGGACCCTATGACTTGATCCTGCTCAATTGCTCCTGGGAACAGTATCCCGCCTGCCTTGCTTACTTTCAGCGTTTGATCGCTTCGGGTGGACTGCTTGTCACCGCCAATCTGAATGACTACTTCGAACAGTCATCCGCTGACAACGACCAGCGAGCCTTTCTGGAGCGATACCTGGACGAACTTTGCGCCCACGCGGCTTTCAAGACGATCATTCTTCCAGGAGAATGGGTGGCACTCAGCGTTCGAGTGACACTGTAGGAGGCGCAGGCCGTATGCCGTATGCCGCAGGCCGTATGCCGCAGGCCGGAGACCGGCGACGGAGCACCAACAGAGCCGCGGCCGTGAGGGAGCGGGCCGGTAGAACGAAGGCGTCGTCGAGAATCGTCGCGAAATGCGAAGGTTCACTCGTTAGTATTACAAGCTTTTTCCCAGACTTCGCTGGGAAAAAGTGGTGCGCCTGCGGCATACGGCATACGGCATACGGTTGCGACCTTCGAAGCCGGAACGATTTTCACTGCGTTCGCGGCTCTGCCGCGCCCGCTATAACGATTGTTCCCGTCGGACTCTCAACACCTCCCTCCGGTTCGCCGGTGACAGCCCAGGTATCCACTCCCGACAGATCGACTTCCGAACTGACGTTCACCTTGCCAAACCCGTCCCGATCGACCGAAAACAGGCCGGCCTTGCGCGGCTGGCTATTGTCGATTGTCCACAGCTCGTAAATTCTGCCGGCTGTCAGCGCGGGCATCTTCCAGAAATACACAATGGCCTGACGCGACGGAGGAGTCACAAACACGTAGCCGCGCGCCTCGGGTGCTTCCTGCAGTCCTTTCATTTGAACTACACGAAGCGACGGATCCGAAATCAATCGCCTCACGTTGTCCAGCTCCTGGCTGGCCTGCTGCAACACCTCGATCTGATCGCGGTATCCGGCAATCTGCTGGCGCAACTCATCGGTGTTTCGCCTGACCACGTATAGCTGCCATCCAAGAACAATCGCCGCCAGACTTGCCGCGATCGCCCAAACGCGCCACAGACCCGTCCCCGGACCTCTGACGGCCGCGGCTCCAGCCGCGGCAGCCTCGATCTTTTTCATCGTCCTTTCCTTAAGGTCAGACGGCAGCGCCTGAGCGGAAAGCGCATAGGGCAAATCCGCCAGGGTCGCTCCGATTTCGCGCAGCTCCGCTTCACAGCGTGCGCAACCAACTTGCAGGTGTCCTTCCATCTCACGCACCTGCTCTTCGGGCAGCGTTCGCAGCGTGTATTCCAGGCAATACTCTTCGAAGCGGTGATCACTCATGGATTTGCCGCCCGGAATATTCCTTGAGCGCCTCGCGAAGTTTCTTCAGTCCCAGATTGATTCTCGTCTTGACGGTCCCCAGCGGCTCGTGCAGCTTCTCGGCGATTTCACGATGGGACAAGCCCTGATAGTACGAAAGTTCCAAAGCGCGGCGTTGGTCCTCGCCCAGCGCTGCCAGCGCGCGCCGGATTCTTGCACTGCGCTCGCTGTCGATCAGACGGTCTGACGGCGACAAACCACCGGATTCCTTCCAGTCCTCAAAGCCGGTTTGCTCGTCTTCCCGACGAGATCCTCGCGCGCGAAGGTGGTCGATCGACCGGTTGCGCGCGATAGCCAGCAACCAGGTCCTTAGGTTGCCCCGCTGCGCGTCAAACGTATGGCTTTGCTGCCAGGCTGAGAGGAATACATCCTGCACGACGTTTTCGGCGTCTTCGCGGCTCCGCAGAATCCGTATCGCCAGGCTGAAGACAACCTGGGCGTACTCGTCGTACAGCCGCGAAAACGAATCGAAGTCTTTTTTCAGGAGGGCGTCGCCTGGGCTCATGAAGAGTGAAATCAGCTTCCCGTCTGTCGGTTGTACTCTACACGAAGCCTGCATATCATTCCAACCGTAGATACGTCTGAGAGTATCAAACGGATTGGAAGGTGTAGCGCTCAGATAGGGGTCAGGCTTCAGGGGTCAGGGGTCAGTACGTGATCGTGCTTGTTGACGGCCGAAGGGCCAGAGGCAAAGCCTGCGCCACCCCATAAAAAAAGCCGGCCCAATCGGGCCGGCCTTTTTCAACACAACAGATTGCGTACGACTACTTCGTTTCAACCATCTCGATCTTTTCAACCGCAATGGCCTTCTTCTCGGCGTCCAGCTTGCCGGTGATCTTCACATGGTGGCCCACATGAGGTGTGATCAGATCCTGTTTGTCGAGGGCTAGAACTTTGCCGTCGCTAACAAGAACGGCTTTGGCGCCGCCCTTGACGCATTTTGCGGCGCATTCAGCACCCTTGCCGCCGTCATGTTTGGCTCCGCAATGTTCATCGGCAATGTAACCCGTCCACGAATCGCCCGCCAGCGCGATCGCCGCTCCCAGCACAAATACAAGAGCCAAAACAAAGCTCGTCGAACGTTTCATAGGCTATTCTCCCTAAAGGTTGAGTAAGGTTGAGTTCAGAACTTCACACTATTATACGGCAGCGGCGGTCCAATGGATTGAAAAAAGATCCAGAAATCTCGCTGCCGGCTTCAACTGGGGCGAATACGCTCCTCGGGTACTTCTACTTCGCTGACGCCCTTGAAACTAAAGAGCAACTTAACCCGATAAGTCTTTGGTTCACTGGATGTTATGTCGATTATCGTGCCCAGCGCATCGGTAACGTTCTGACTGAACGTGACCCGCTCAATCGTCAAACCAGCCAGATTGACCTTCACCATTGCCCCTACCTGCAACATGTCAATCAGCCCCGTTAATTGCTAATGGGTGAAATCTTGTAATTTGAGCAAGATTCTTGATCCCGCTTCCTACCCGCGGCCTTCCGACCACGGCACTGTTGGCGCTCCGTGACTACCGGCCCGACGCTGCCGGCTGCCTGCTGCCTACTGCCCGCGCAATTACTTAAGGATCCCCTTGGCCGCCAGATACTCCGCCACAAGTATCGTCCCGCCGGCGGCGCCGCGGACGGTGTTGTGGCCGAGCAGAACGAACTTGTAATCGAGAACTTTGCACTCGCGCACCCGTCCGACGACTGTCGCCATTCCGTTCTCGGCATCGCGATCCAGAAAAGGCTGCGGCCGGTTGTTCTCGTTGCGCACGACGATCGGGTGCCTGGGCGCGGTCGGCAATCCAAGCAACTGCGGCTCGCCTTGGAAACTTCGCAGCGTTGCGATCACTTCTCCCAGACTGGTCTTGCGATCCAACTGCACCGAAACGGCCTCCATATGGCCATCGCGCACGTTCACCCGATTGCACTGGGCGCTGACTGGGAATTTGGCCGGCTCAAAGCCGCCATTGGAAACGCTCCCCAGGATTTTCTGGGTTTCCGTTTCCATTTTTTCCTCTTCCTGACTGATGTAGGGAACGACGTTGTCGACCAGGTCTGCGGCCGGTACGCCCGGATACCCGGCGCCAGAGATCGCCTGCATAGTTACCACCTGTACAGCCTTCAATCCAAACGCCCTGTGCAGCGGCGCCAGCGCCATCGCCAGCGCGATGGTCGAACAGTTGGGATTGGCAACAATGAATCCGCCCTTTTCGGCATTCTTCTGCGTTCGCAATACCGCGACATGATCGGCATTGATCTCCGGGACCACCAGCGGAACGTCCGGGTCCATGCGGTGATTGCCGGAGTTGGTGATGACGGGATACCCCGCGGCGGCAAACGCATCTTCCACCTGACCGGCTACCGAAGAAGGGAGGGCTCCAAAGATCAGATCGCAGTCCAGCGGAGGAGCGCAGGCGGCCACAACTTTTGTAAGCAACGCGTCGGGCATTGGGCGGGACATTCGCCACGCGCAGCCTTCGCCGTACGGTTTCCCCGCCGTCTGGTCGGATGCGGCCAGCACCGAAATCTCAAACCACGGGTGCTCGCGCAGCAAATCGACAAAGCGCTGACCCACCGCCCCGGTCGCCCCCAAAATTGCAACCCGCCACCTCTTCATCCCCTGACCCCTGGCCCCCGACCCCTGACCCCTGCTCTTCTGACCCCCGACCCCTGACCCCTGACCCCTGCTTTCAAAGTCTTTCGCCGCAGCCCTTCCAGATGAAACTCGCGGTGGACGGCCCGCAGCGCCTGCTCGCTTCGGGCTGCATCAATAATACAGGCGATGCGCACCTCCGAAGTAGAGATCAACTGGATATTGATCTTCTCGCGTGCCAGTGTCTTGAACATTTGCGCCGCGACGCCCGATGTGGAAGCGATGCCGCTTCCAACAATCGACAACTCAGCCACGTCGCTGTCGTGCACCAATTCGCGCGCTCCGATTTTCTTCTTGAGCAGTTCCAGGATTTCCACGGCACGCGACAGGTAGCTCTTCTCGACGACCAAAGAAATATCGTTGATGTGCTCATGGCTAATGCTCTGGATGATCAGCCGGACGTTGATTCCCTCTTTGGAAAGCAGGTCGAACACTCGCGCCGCGATACCCGGGCGGTCGGGAACGCCGCAGATGGCCACTTTGGCAATTCCACGGTGGAGCGTGGCTCCGGTGATGACGACCTGTTCCAAGTTTTTTCCCCGCCAGACTAAAGTGCCCGGCCGATCGCCAAAGCTTGATCGCACCCACAATGGTATCGCGTATTTGCGGCAGATCTCCACACAACGCGGATGCAGCACCTGAGCGCCTCCGCCAGCCAACTCGAGCATTTCACCATAGGAGATGCATTCCAGTCGAGCCGCCTCCGGAACCAGCCGCGGGTCGGAGGTATAGACGCCGTCGACATCCGTGTAGATCTCGCAGGCCTCCGCTTTCAGAGCTGCCGCCAGCGCGGCTGCCGTCGTATCCGAGCCTCCGCGTCCCAGGGTCGTAATCTCCAGATCGGGCCCGACGCCTTGAAAACCGGCCACGATGGCGACCTGCCCGCGCCGCAGCCGCTCGCGCAAACGCTTTGTGTCAATCTGCTGGATGCGCGCGTTTGAAAACTGCATGTCGGTCACAATGCCGCTTTGCAACCCGGTCAACGACACAGCCGGTACACCTTCCCGCTCGAGAGCCATGGCCAGCAGCGCAATGGAAACCTGTTCCCCGGTTGACAGCAACATATCAAGCTCGCGCCGTGAAGGATGCGGATTGACTTGTCGCGAAAGGTGCAGCAGTTCGTCGGTGGCCTGTCCCATGGCCGAAACCACGGCGACCACCTGGCAGCCCTGTTGTTGCGTCCGGGCTATGCGCCCGGCCACGTTCAGGATACGCTCGGCGCTTGCCACCGACGTTCCTCCGTACTTCTGCACCAGAATTCGAGTCATCCTGACCTTAAAGAAACCGACCTTGTAACACAGCCACGCTCGTTGCTGCAAATTTCCGAGCCATGACAGAGCCGCGACCGTACAGAGCCGCGACCGTAAGGGAGCGGGCAATCAAAGGCAACAACTACAAATCTCGTACCTTGTAATTCGTTCTGCGTTCGTGGCACTGACGATCGTGACAGCGGCAACATAACAATTCGAGGTCGACAATCTTATTGCGGCCCCCCGCCCCCGAGACGATCCGAATCCGCGACGGCGCAATGTCAAAGTGCCGCGCCAAGGCTGCCACAACAGCTTGATTGGCACGGCCTTCAATCGGGCGCTCTCGAACAGCCACGACAAAATGGGTATCATCGACGCGCTCGACGGATTCAATCCGAGTGCCCGGTTTGGTTCGAACAGAAATCCTCACGGTTGCTTTGGCTTTCCCAGGATTAGCTCTTGAAAGGCCCGTGCCAGTGCCGGTGCAACGGAGTCGCCACAGGAGTTGATTTCACCGTACTGCGACTGTTTGCGCCCGTAGGCGAACGGCGGCTTTTCATCCCACTGCGAGCGTGGGATGATGTATCCAATTTCATCGTTGGCCAAACCGAAAAGCAATTTGTACTCGGATTTCAGAAGGCTCTTGAGCGGGGTTTCCAGTGGCTCTCCGAGAAAATCTGCACCGGCATCCTGAGGCCTTTGAATGCCGCCGACGACCAGTTCCGGATAAATCTCGCCGGGCACGCCGAGAATCTCCGCGTCGCCGATCCGAATGTAATTGATCTCGCTCTTCAGATCCTGCCCGAGCGGCAGCCGCACCGGCGCGCCCTGGAACTGAAAGTCGCCCAGCCGGGCGTCCGGTTGGCCGTCGGTGTAGAGCTTCCGACCGAAGATCGAGAACGCATAGGCCAGCCGATACAACGGATTGTCCAGCCGAATCCATACTGTCTGGCTGCGGAACTCGATCCCTCGCCCCCTGGAAGGTTGCGCTGTGGCCAGCGCCGCGATGGCGCGGTCGGCGGCCCGCTCTCCGACGGCTTGCGCATGCTCGAATGTTTCTTTCGGAATCGTCTCTCCGGAGGCACTCTGAAGCGTCAAGCCGAGCGGCGTCATCATCCCGCCCAGCGTGCCGCTAAAAAAAGCGCAAATGCCCCCGATCTTCGACTCCATTCGCGCCACGAGGTAGCTCGGATAATCGGCCGTTATTTTCGCATTCTTGCTTCCCAGGGCTTCCGGATGGCTGCCCCAGTTGACAAGCGTCCCGAGCACCGTTCCGTCAGCGGCCACTGCCTTGGCGATGACCATGTCGTCGTCGATGACCTTGGGCAATCGTCCGTCCTCGATGAGTCCGGGAGTTTGGGTGCGGGCCCAATACAGGGTCGCAGGCCGGCTGTTTGCGAGAGCGTCCTCGGCAACGGTTGCAATCTGCTTGCGCAACCACTGCATGTACGAGCGATCGACACCGCTTTGCAGCGGGCTTGGTCCCCACAGGCCCAGCGTGTCAGGTCCCTGATGGTTGTGCGTGCTGGCCACCAGCACGTGCAGGTTAGCGGCTGGCCTCTGCGGTTGTACTTGATTGCGGATTGCTTCGGTGTCTTCCAGCGACAAACCGATCAGGTCAACTGAGATCAGGACAATCGATCTCTCTTGGAACGTGACTGCTATACATCGTGCGAACAGCTCGTCGTGGACGCCGGTTGCAAGTCGATTGTGCCCAAATCCGGCGATGTAAACAGGCCTGCCCGAGTCCAGCGGCGGAGTGATCACGCGCCGGGCAAAACCGACCTCAAAGCCCTGCCCGTACGCGAGGGCCGAAAATGTAACCATAAATATCAATGGCAGCCACTTCTTCATTCTTCCTCCTCGGCAAGCCGCGAGCAAGCGGTCCGGGCCGCGCGCGTAAGCGAGCGGGCAATCAGAGGCGCGATGTTCACGAGTATTCATGCTATCAATTGCCACAATCCTTGGATTTTGATCATCGTCCTTCGGGCAATTAGAAAATAACCCACAACAATGTAGCGCGGATTGACACGGATTAAACGGATTAGGCGGCTTGGGTATGAGTTGAACTCATCAGCAATTAATCCGTGTCTAATCCGTGTTAATTCGATTAATCCGCGCTAAGGCGCAAGAATGATACCGCCCACAAAACTTATTGGAACGAACGTTCACCATGAATAACGCCAGCTTACCGCCGGGGCTGTTTAGAAGTTGAGGCCAGACCGCGATCGTGGACCCTCGACAGCAACAGCTGCGCCGCCACCGCTCCAATCAGCGCCAGCATCATGTCCCACTGGCTGTCCCACACATCTCCCTGAGTTCCTAAAAACTCCATCGCGGCTGTGCCTGTCCCGGCAGCCACCCACCATTCGATCAGTTCATACAGCGCGCTGATCGCCAGGCCGATGCTGGTGACAATGGCAAACAGCCAGCCGCCCGGCGCCAGCGGCGTCGAACGCAACAGAATTTCACGCGTGATGATCGCAGGAAAGAAACCTTGCGCAAGATGGCCCAATCGGTCGTAGTGATTGCGCTCCAGATCGAGCCAATCGCGGACCCAGTCCCCTAGCGGCACACGCGCGTAGCTGTAATGCCCTCCGAGCATCAAGATGATGGCATGCAGAAACACCAGCCGGTAAATCAGCCGCGACATCGGGTAACGGCGATACGTGGCGGCCAGCAGCGCCACGCCGGCGATTACCGGCGCGTTTTCCAAAAACCAGGTGAAGCGGTCCGCCTTCGGATTGACGCCCCACAGAACAAACAACCCCAGCAAGAGGACGGTCAGCAGGACTACTTCGCGGTCTTTGCTCACGCAGCTCGGAGAAAATGGGATGAACGCTTTCGTCGGTCACTCTATAATAACCATCCCGGGAGGAAGGACGAAGGCAATTTCCGGGCCACGAGCGTAAGCGAGTGGGCAATCAGTGGAAGCATCTTGAATTAAGAGTTACGAATTAAGAGTCACGTAACAATAGCAAAGGACGAGGTACGAAGGACAAAGGGTGAAGAATAGTAAAACGTAATCTGTCCTTAGTCCTTAGTCCTTAGTCCTTAGTCCTTCGTCTTTAGTCCTTCGTCCTTGATTGGAGGATCAGTCATGCATCGTACCTGGATCGTTCTGGGCGCAATCGTCATCGCCTGTTTTTGCCTGGCTGCTCAGTCATCCGAGCATGCTGACCTGGTCGTTCGGAACGGTTCCGTACTGACGGTCGATAAGAATTTTTCGAGGGCCCAGGCCGTGGCCGTTCTCAACGGACGATTTGTGTTTGTCGGCCGCAACGAACAGGCTCAGCGCTGGATCGGCCCATCCACGGTCGTCCTGGACGCCGGCGGCAAGAGCGTCCTGCCGGGACTGATCGACAGCCACGTCCATTCGGTGGGTGTCGGCAACTACGAAGTCACCGATCACTTTGAAGAACTGACGTCGATTGCCGCAACCCAGGACTGGATTCGCAAAACCGCCGCGCGCAGACCGGCCGGCCAGTGGATCTTTGTTCCCCGCAACTACCCGACGCGAATCCGCGAGCGCCGCTTTCCGACGCGCGCCGAGCTGGACGCGGCCACATCCAGGCACCCTGTGTTGTTCGACGGAGCCTATTCGCACGTGCTCAATACACTCGCGATGGAGAAGTGTCAGATCCGCGGCGATTCGCCGCCTCCGGCCATCGGCGAAATTGTGCGCGACAGCCAAGGACAGCCCACCGGCTTGTTGCGCAATGCCCGGGCCCTCTTGAACCATTGTATACCCGACGAAAACGTTTCGCGCACCCAGACCCTCGATGCGCTTGAAAAGGTCCACCTGCAGTATGTGAAGGCTGGCCTGACGAGCGTCACCGAGCGCGGCGCATCGCTGGAGGACTACCGCCTTTACGAAGACTTGAAAAAACAGAAGCGCCTGCACGTGCGGTCGCGCGTAACGATTCGCCTGCGAGGCTCCAATTCCGCCGAGGCCGAGGAGTTCATCCGCAGCTTGCCCTTCAAACCGGGCGAGGGCGACGACTGGCTGGGCGTGGGCCCTTTGAAAATTACCGTCGACGGCGGAATTCTCATCGGCACAGCTTACATGCGCGAGCCTTACGGCCAGAGCGCTGCGTCGCTGTATAACTTGACCGACCTAGCCTACCGCGGCAGTCTCGGGCTGCAAGCCGGACAGATCCGCGACCTGATCCGGACGGGCCACCGGCTGGGCTGGCAGATGACTTCGCACGTGACAGGCGATGCCGGAGTCGATCTGGTCCTGGACGCGCTCGAAGCAGCCAACCGCGATCAGCCCATTGCGGCGCGCCGCTTCAACTTAATGCACGCCTACTTCGCCAATCCCGATTCGATTCGGCGCGCCAGCCGGCTGGGGGTCATACTCGATACTCAGCCCGCCTGGTTTTACAAAGACGCTGACGCCCTGGCGCCAGCGCTGGGCAGCAAACGAATCGACCAGTTCCTCGCTGTCGATCAATGGATGAGCGGCGGCGTTCCCGTCGTAATCAATACCGATCACATGCTGGGATTGGACTCAAACACCGCCCTGAATCCCTTCAACCCGTTCCTGACCATGTACACAGTCGTAACGCGAAAAACCCAGAGTGGGCAGGTCATAGGTCCCAGCCACGCCGTCTCCCGCAAAGATGCTTTACGCATGATGACAAGCAACGCGGCGACGATGAGCTTTGATGAGGACAAGAAGGGATCAATCGAAGTCGGCAAGCTCGGCGATCTGGTTCTCGTCTCGGAGGACTACCTGAACTGCCCGGCTGACAAAATTAAGGACATCCAAGTCGTCGCGACGGTTATTGGAGGCAAAGTCGTCTTCAAGAAGTGACTTCACAGATTGGGGATTGGAGATTGGGTATTGGGGAATAATTGCGGATTGGGGATTGCGAATTGCGGATTTATTGCAGATTGCGGATTGATGCAACCTTCAGTAACTCGTAACTCGTCCTTCGTACTTCGTACTTCGTCCTTAGTCCTTAGTCCTTAGTCCTTCGTAGTTCGAAGCCTCTTATGGAAATATGCCCCTATTTCTAGGCGTAGACTGTGGTACACAGAGCCTCAAAGTCATTGCCTGGGACGCCGATTCGGCTCTCGTGGTCGACTCAGCCCAGGTGGCGTATCCTCTGATTGAAGGCCTGCCACCAGGCCACAAGGAACAGCATCCGCAGACGTGGATCGACGCGCTGGAATCCTGCATGGCGCAATTGAGGTCCTCGGGAAGAGTGCCGCTCGCGGGCGTGGCTGCCATCGGGGTCTCCGGCCAGCAACACGGCTTCGTGCCCTTGGATTCTTCCGACAAGGTCATCCGCGCAGCCAAACTCTGGTGCGACACATCGACGGAAATGGAGTGCACCGCGCTGCTGGATGCGGCGGGCGGCCTGCAGGCGGCTATAGCTGAAACAGGAAACGGAATCCCGGCGGGGTTTACGATTTCAAAAGTGCGCTGGCTGAAGGACCACGAGCCGGCAAACTATCGCCGCCTGGCTTGGATCCTGCTGCCTCATGACTATTTGAATTTGTACCTGACAGCCCAGAAGACGGCCGAGTGCGGCGACGCCTCCGGTAGCGGTTTTTTCGATGTGCGCCGAAGGTGCTGGTCGGACAAGGCGCTCGGTTGGATCGATCCCAATACAAGCCTTCGCGACAAGCTCCCTGCCCTGGTCCAGTCTTCGCAGCCCGCTGGAACAATTCGGCGTGAACTGGCCGAGCGCTGGGGCGTTCCCGCGTCGACGCTGGTCAGTTCCGGCGGCGGCGACAATATGATGGGCGCCATCGGGACGGGCAACGTCGCACGCGGTGTCGTCACGGCCAGTCTGGGAACTTCCGGAACCCTGTATGCCTGTTCGACTGAGGCCATCGTCGATCCCGAAGCCGAGATTGCAGGGTTCTGCGATTCGACCGGCAACTGGCTTCCGCTTGCCTGCACGATGAATGTAACGGTTGCAACCGAGATGGTTCGCAGTGGTTTTTTCCCCGGTGATTCGTTCGACCAGTTCGATGCCGCCATTGCGCAGATTCAGCCGGGCAGCGAAGGCCTGGTGCTGCTTCCCTATCTGGAGGGCGAGCGCACGCCCAATGTTCCTCAGGGTACCGGTGTCCTGCTGGGACTGCGTCCCGCTACGGCCACGCCCGCCCATCTGGCTCGCGCCGCCATGGAGGGCGTCACGCTGGGATTGCGCTACGGACTGGATCGAATGAAGGAGCTCGGAATCGATCCTCAGGAGATCCGCCTGATCGGCGGCGGCTCGCGCAGTCCGCTCTGGCGCCAGATGGTCGCCGATATCTTCGGGACCTCGGTCGTTTGTTTGAAGACTGAAGAAAGCGCGGCGCTGGGAGCCGCGCTGCAGGCCTTCTGGATGTGGTCGCAGCAATCGGGCGCGGCCGAAACCATTTCCGATATTGTGCGCCGCGCGGTTGTTCTGGACAGCTCCGCAACCCGTCCGAGAGAAGGCACCCGCCGACGCTACCACGAACTGTACGAGCTGTATCTCGAGTTGAACAGAACGTTGTGCTGTGCCGGCAGCGAGCAATCGGTTTTTGCGCGCCATCGCAAGTTTGTCAGTGGCTAAAACAGGCTCCAGGCTCCAGGCTTCAGGGGCCAGGGCAGCCGGGAACGGTCATGAATGTGCCGCCACCGTTCAGTGCCGCGACCGCAGGGAGCGGGTCCTCGCCTCAGTTGTCGTCAGAATGTTGTAGATGGCGGGACGCGCTTCCTTTAGTCGCGGCACTGAACATCACGGCACTGCCAGACGAGTCGGGCTCTTCAGGAATTAATCGTGAATTGACCGTCCCTGGAGCCTGGAACCTATGTAGTTTTTTCAACAAATTTAGGAGAATTTTAATGCCCCAGTACACCCCGCACCCCAAACACAGGTTCACGTTCGGTCTCTGGACGGTCGGCAACCGCGGTCGCGACCCGTTCGGAGATTTCACACGCGCCGCCCTGCCGCCGGTCGAAATCGTCAAGAGGGTCTCGGAAATCGGCGCCTACGGAGTCAACCTTCACGACAACGACCTGCTGCCGATCGAAGTCACGCCGGCCGAAAGGCGACGCATCGTGTCCGAATTCAAGAAGGCTCTCGCCGATTACGGTGTGAAAGTCCCCATGGCGACGACCAATTTGTTCTTCGATCCGGTATTCAAAGACGGCGCCTTTACGTCCAACAGCGCGCCGGTGCGCGCCTACGCGGTCCAGAAGACGATGCGCTCCATCGATCTGGGAGTAGAACTGGGCGCCGAGGTTTATGTTTTCTGGGGCGGCCGCGAGGGAACCGAAGTGGATGCGTCCAAGGACGCTGTGGAGTCCATCAAACGGATGCGCGAGTGTATGAATTTCCTCACCGCCTATGTCCGCCAGAATCGCTACAAGCTGACGTTCGCACTCGAACCAAAACCCAATGAGCCACGCGGCGACATTTACCTTCCCACAACCGGCGCCATGCTCGGGTTTATCGCCACGCTGGATGATCCGGAGATGGTGGGACTCAATCCGGAACTGGCGCACGACCATATGTGCGGCCTGAATTTTTACCACTCGGTTGCTCAGGCCTGGGAAGCAGGCAAGCTCTTTCACATCGATCTCAATGACCAAAAGCTGAACCGTTTCGATCAGGATCTGCGTTTTGGCTCGGAGAGCCTGAAGGCTTGCTTTTTCCTGGTGAAGTTTCTCGAAGAAGTCGGCTATACGGGCTGCCGCCACTTCGACGCGCATTGCTACCGCAGTGAAGACCCTGACGGCGTCTGGGATTTTGCACGGGGCTGCATGCGAACCTACCTGATTTTGAAGGAAAAGGCCGAACAGTTCAGGAAGGATAAGAAAATTCAGGCGCTGCTCGAAGAGATCCAGGAGCGCGATCCGAAGCTTGAAAAGGCATTACGGTCCTACTCGAAGAAGAACCGTCAAATCATCGATGAAGCGCCGTTAGACCGCACAGCCCTGGCCCGCCGCCCACTCCCCTACGAGCGCCTCGACCAGTTGACGATGGAAATTTTGATGGGGGTAAGGTAATTTCGAGTTACGAATTACGAATTACGAATTACGAAGGACGAGGGACGAGGGACGAGGGACGAGGGACGAGGGACGAGGGACGAGGCACGAAGGACGAAGGACGAGGGACGAAGGACGAGGGACGAGGGACGAGGGACGAGGGACGATTCCCGACTACATGGTATGGGTGCCGGCCCTTCAGGCCTCGGTCGCTCCTCACGCCGGCAACCCCGCGCTTACGCGCGTGGCTACCT
>JBPCNK010000336.1:0-22981 GCA_051001345.1 Acidobacteriota bacterium
CCTCGCCACTTCCTGGACCCGCCCGAGACGACACGCTCCTTCGCGACCCCTCACGATTAGTTGTACAACAAAGAGACGGACCCGCAACGCAGCCGCCCGCCCACGGCGATAATCGAATTCGGCTTAAAGCCGGCGCAGGCCGCCTACGACGGGCGCTCCCAGTACGGCACGGGGGTCAACGCCGAGCACAACTGGAACCAGGTATGCAACGGCGGAATCGGCATCGGCGCTCTTGCCATTGGCGACGAGGAGCCAAAGTTGGCCGGCCGCGTGCTGCACGAGGCGCTGCGCCGGCTGCCGCGCGCCATGGTCCACTACGGACCCGACGGCGCCTGGAATGAAGGACCGGGATACTGGCACTACGCGACGCGTTACAACGTCTACATCCTGGCGGCGCTGGAGTCGGCGCTCGGTCATGATTTCGGTCTGTCCGACATTCAAGGATTTGCCGACGCCGGGACATTCCCCATCTATGTCACAGGTCCGACGGGCCGCACTTTCAACTTCGCTGACGGCGGCGACAACCCGATTCGCGCCGAAGAAATGTTCTGGCTGGCGCGCCGCTTCGACCGTCCCGAGTACGCCCGTTACCAGGCCAGCCGCGCCGAGCCCAATGCGCTCGATCTGCTGTGGTACGATGCGGGCCTGCTGCAAGGTGGGGAGTCCAAACCGCCGCCATTGGATCGCTATTTCCGCGGTTCCGAAGTCGTTACGATGCGGTCATCCTGGGACGATCCGGAAGCTATGTTTGTCGCCTTAAAGGCCGGCGACAATAAGGCCAATCACAGCAACCTCGATATCGGCAGCTTCGTGCTGGAGGCCGGGGGACAACGCTGGGTGGTCGATCCGGGACGGGACAACTACAATCTTCCCGGCTACTGGGAGCGAGGCGTCGACGGCCGCCGCTGGACCTATTACCGCATGCGGGCAGAAAGCCACAACACGCTGGTGCTCAATCCCGGCAAAGGGCCGGATCAGGATCCGGCCGCTGCAGCGCGCGTTGTACAGTACCTGGCTTCTCCGGAAAAAGCGCTGGCGATCGCCGATCTGACCCCGGCCTATTGGGCCCACGCGCGCAGCGTTCGCCGCAGCGTGCAGCTCCTTCGCGGAGATTCCACCACATCGCCCGCTGTTCTCATCGAGGATGAGATTTCATCCGACGCTGCGTTGGACAGTTGGTGGTTTCTGCACACGCCTGCCGCAGTGGAAATCCTGGAATCGGGCCGCCTCGCAAAGCTGGATCTCGGGGGCAAGCAGCTCTACGTGCGCCTGCGCGGTCCCGAGCAGGCGGCCTTCGAAGTCGCCGATGCCGCGCCGCTTGCCTCTTCACCGAACCCTGCCGGACAGGCGGCCAATACAGGAATCCGCCGCATTGCGATTCATTTGCAAGGAGTGCGCGATGCACGGATTGTCGTCGAGCTTAGTCGCAGTCCAGGGGTCAGGCTTCAGGCTCCAGGGAACGGACAGTTATGATCCATTCGAAGTGAAACATTAGAGGAGAGGGAAACCTATGAAAAATTTTGCAATCGCCGGCTTGGTTCTTGTCGTGGTCGTGGGCGGTGTCCTGGTGGCGCAGAGCCAGCAGACGCGGGCTCCGTTTCCGGGCGAACAGTGGGTCTCGCTTTTCAACGGCAAGGACCTGACCAACTGGGTGGAGGTCGGCAAGGAGAAATGGATCATCGAAGACGGCGCGATCCACGGACAAGGCGTTACCAGCGCCTACGGTTACCTGCGAACCGAGAAAAAATACGCCGACTTTCACATGTTCATCCGATTCAAATGCGAAGCCGACGGCAACAGCGGTGTTTACTTTCGCTGCGATTTCGCCCCGGGCACCGTCGACGTCAATCAGGGATTGCAGGTGGAAATCGATCGGGTCATCGGACACCATACGGGCGGCTTCTACGGCGACGGCCGCGACTGGCTGGCCTGGCCGGCGCCGGAGCTGGAACCGCTGGTCCGCCCCAACGACTGGAATGACATGTTGCTGAAGGTCGAGGGCAACCGCTATGTGTCGTACCTGAATGGTGTCCTGATGTGCGATTTCACCGACCCGAAGGCGAAGGCCCGCGACGGTTACATCGCGTTGCAGCTGCATTCGGGCGGGCTGGGGAATATGCGCTTCAAGGACATCTTTGTTCTGGATCTCAGCCGGCGTTGAGTTCAGCGGCCAGCCCGCGACGTTCGGTGCCGCGACCGTAAGCTCGGATTATTCACAGAATGAAAAGCCAGTCACGAATTACACGAATGAAACGAATGAACCCGAAATCCCCTGATCGGGATTTGCGCTCGGGTTCAAAAGGGGCGTTGCCAGCCGGGTACGGTCGACCTACGAGCGTTCGGGTCATTCGGGTTCATTCGTGTAATTCGTGACTGCTTTTGGCTTTTCCTTGCAGCGGCCAGCTTCGTGCTTCTTTGTGAATAATGTGAGTAAGCGAGCGGGCCGGCCGAAGTGGCGAGTAGCAGCCAATCAAGGGAGGCAACGATGAAAATCGAACGTTTCGTACTGGCCGGATCGCTGGCGGCCGTTTTCATTCTGGGTGTGACAGTCGGCGTGCTGACGGCGCAGGATCCCGTGAAGGTCACGCCCAAAACCGTCAAAGTCTTGCTTGAAAATGACCGGGTCCGCGTACTCGAAGCCCGGCTCAAGCCAGGCGAAAAAGAACCGATGCATTCTCATCCGGCTTATGTCGGCTATTATCTGAGCCCATTGAAGGTCAAGATAACTTCCCCCGACGGCCAGTCAGTAGTCCGCGAGCGCAAGGCGGGCGAAGCCGGCTGGAGCGAAGCGGTCATCCACAGCACGGAAAACATCGGAACATCGGAAGTGCACGCACTAATTGTTGAATTGAAGAAATAGGCTTCAGGCTCCAGGCTTCAGGGAATTTCGAATGACGGAGTGAATCCCATGCTCTCACGTATTTCGTACTTCGTCCTTCGTACTTCGTCCTTCGTACTTTGAAAAGGAGATGCTATGAGCAGCGAGGAAAGTAAACCCGGAAAAAAATTATCGCGGCGCCAGTTCCTGGGACATACGGCGGCGACGGCTGCCACAGCCTCGCTTCTGTCCAAGGCTGAGGCGTCTTCGGCGGACAAGCCGATTCGGCGGGCCACAGGGCGCGTCCTGGGAGCCAACGACCGGATCAACGTGGGGTTTATCGGCTGCGGCATGCAATTCTACGGGCTGCTCGGGCGCGCGTTTCAACGGCGCAAAGAGGGTCGAAACGACTTCGAATATGCAGCCGTCTGCGATGTTTGGAATCCGCGGCTCGATCGCGCCAAAGAAAAGACCGGGGCCCAGAACGCTCTGCGCGATTACCGCGAGGTGCTCGAGCGTTCCGATATTGACGGCGTAGTGATAGCCGTTCCCGATCACTGGCATTACCTGATGGCGCGCGACGCCTGCCTGGCCGGCAAGGATGTCTATCTGGAAAAGCCGATGACCTACACTATCGAGGAGGCCGCCAAACTCCACGACGTGGTCGAACAGAACCGGCGCATTCTGCAAGTCGGCGGCAGCGGAGTGACCGACGATATCAACTGGAAGTCGCAGGAGTATATCAAGTCGGGCCGGATGGGAAAGGTTCTTTGGGGCTTGATCAGTTACAACCGCAATACGACCACGGGCATGTGGGACTATCCGATTCCAGGCGTGGGCGACGAGCACTGGCCCAACGCGGAAGTCAGCCCGGCGAACCTGGACTGGAAGGCCTGGCTAGGTCCGGCTCCGAAGCGTCCCTTCAGCGCGGAACGCTATTTCCGCTGGCGCAAATACTGGGATTACTCGGGCGGCAACGCCACCGACCTGCTCTATCACCGCCTGGGAGCGATGAGCACGATCCTCGGCTTTGATTTTCCCGCGCGCGTTGTCGGGGCCGGCGGAATCTACGTGCAGAAGAATCGCGAAGTGCCGGACACCTACATGACGATGGTCGAGTATCCGGGCGACTACTGCATCAACATGATTTCCTGCATGGGCAACGCGGAATCGGCGCCTGTCACCGTGTATGGCAACTGGGGCACGCTGCAGATCGTGCGCGATCAGGCCGAGGACGATCCCAATCTGGGCAGTGGAGACCCGTCTCGCGCCGCTCGCCGGCGTCAACCGCGAACCGTCGCCGTGATCAAACCCGAACGCACGTTCCTGAAGGAGTTCAAGGAAGCCAACGAAGGCAAAACGGAGGTCCGCCTCGAACCAGGCGAGCGGCCCGATCTGGTCGACAACTGGCTTGACTGCATGCGCAGCCGCGAGAAACCAGCCTACGACGTGTTGAAGGGCTACCAGGTTATGACCGCCATCAAACTGGGCGTCGAGTCTTACCGGCAGGGCAAGGTGCTGGCATGGGATTCGGCGCGGCGCCGCATCGTCAAGGACCTTCCCGCGCGCAAAACGTGACCAGGGGTCAGGCTTCAGGGGTCAGGGGTCAGGGAATTGCGGATTGCGGATTGAGAAGGGTGATCGAGTAGAAGGGTCTGCTATTACCCTAAGGCCGCCTTGATCGGAGGGTGGCTTCCAGCCGGTGTGTTTTTCTTCGGCTTGGGTTCTGGCCTTGAGCCAGGAGCGGCCCTGCGACCGCTTCAGCCGGTTCCTCCCTATCTCAGTTTCCGGGAGTGTCGACCTTTTCGCCTGTTCGCGCGAAGAGGAAGCTCCACCTGCCGGATCCGAATCGTCAGCCCACAATTACGGAGTGCGAATGAGGACCTTCACGAATTGCAAGCGCTGGTGGTACAACCCTCTCGACCCTGACAATTGCCTGTAAGATTGGTACAATCTGAATGAAGTGGCACTCGGAAGGAGAAATGCCAATGGGCGACGTGCACACCAAAATAGCCGCCGGAGGGCGGATTGTCATACCAGCAGGCTTTAGACGCGAACTGGGCGCCGATGTGGGCGACGAAGTAATCCTGCGCCTTGTCGCAGGAGAGATCCACGTTCTGACACCATCCCAAGCGATTCGCAAAGCGCAGGCCCTGGTCCGCAATTCCATCCCTAAGGGCCGTTCGCTGGTGAAAGAGTTATTGCAGGAACGCCGCAAGGAAGCAAAACGTGAGTAAGTACGTTTTGGATGCTTCGGCGCTGCTAGCGCTGCTCAACAATGAGCCCGGCGCGCAGCGCGTCAAGGATATCCTTTCAGAGTCGGTCATCGGCGCTGTGAATGTATGCGAAACCGTCGGGAAACTCGCCAACGCCGGAATGGATCTTAGCGATGCGCGGGCCAGCATCGAGCTGATCAATCTGGAGGTTGTACCCTTTGATGCAGAGCTGGCCTATAAGGCTGGCTCACTGATCGTCGAAACAAAAAAACTTGGATTGTCCTTGGGAGATCGCGCGTGTTTGGCGCTAGGCCTGATGCTCAACCAGACTGTCGTGACGGCAGAGCGCTTGTGGTCCAAGTTGAAGATTGATGTGACGGTTGAAGTCATTCGCGGAAGCGCGCCGGCTCTACCCGAGCCTTAACCTGCCTGAAAGGGACGCCGAGTATTCAGTTCACGATCGTTGTCCCATTTGGATGTGTATAATTTCTCCCAGCCTCTCATGGCACTCTCGGCGGGCACTCGATTAGGTCCTTACGAAATCCTCGCGCCGCTTGGCGCTGGCGGGATGGGCGAAGTCTATCGGGCCAAAGACACCAGACTGGACCGGACCGTCGCCATCAAAGTTCTTCCCGCCCATCTTTCCGACGACCCGGAACGTCGCCAGCGCCTGGAGCGCGAGGCGCGCGCTGTTTCCAGCCTGAACCATCCGCACATTTGCACGCTGCATGACATCGGCCATCAGGACGGCGTCGATTTCCTGGTCATGGAATATCTGGAAGGAGAAACGCTGGCCGACCGCCTCGCCAAAGGACCGCTGGCGCTCGATCAAGTTCTGCGTTGTGGCATCGAGATTAGCGCCGCATTGGAGAGGGCCCACCGGCAGGGGATCACCCATCGCGACTTGAAGCCGGGCAATATCATGCTGACCAAGTCGGGAGCCAAGCTGCTGGACTTTGGATTGGCCACATCGCGTCAAGCGCAAACCGGCCCCGCCTTTGCGAATCTCTCAACGCTTCCCACCGAGCAGGGTCGAGGCCTGACGGAGGAAGGGACGATCCTTGGGACCTTTCAATATATGTCGCCCGAACAGCTCGAAGGCAAGGAAGCCGATGCGCGCAGCGACATCTTTTCTTTCGGTGCGGTGCTCTACGAAATGGCCACCGGTAAGCGGGCGTTTGAAGGCAAATCGCACGCAAGCGTCGTTGCCGCGATCCTCGACCGCGACCCGCCGCCTGTTTCAACCTTGCAGTCGATGTCGCCGCCGGCGCTCGACCACGTCGTCAAATTTTGCCTGGCCAAAGATCCCGATGAGCGCTGGCAAACGGCGCACGACATTGGGCTGCAGCTGCAGTGGATTGCCGGGGGCGGGTCGCAGCCGGACGTACCCTTCCCGTCGGCTACGCGACGGCGATTTTCGCCAAGGGTCGCGTGGGTCTTGGCGGCGATTTGTTTTCTCGCGGCCGTTGCGCTTGCCGCGACCTTGATTTTCCGCGCACCGCTCCCTCCGGTTCAACTGATGCGTTCCTCATTGCCGCCGCCTGCGGGCACTTCGTTCGTGTCCCGCAACTTCTCGGTCTCCCCCGACGGCAGCCGCCTGGCCTTTGTCGCCACCCGCCCGGATGCTAAAAATACGCTGTGGGTTCGCTCTTTGTCTGCTTCCAGCGCGCAGCAACTCAACGGCACCGATGGGGCGATGTTTCCCTTCTGGTCGACCGACAGCCGCCGCGTCGGATTCTTTGCCGAAGGCAAGCTAAAAACGGTAGACATCAGCGGCGGCGCGCCGCAGATTCTGTGTGACGCTGAGGTAGGCCGCGGCGCTACTTGGAACGGCGGTGGCATCATCGTCTTTGCTCCCCGCATCGCCGGGCCGCTTTACCGTATCGCTGACAGCGGTGGCGTTTCGGCTCCAGTGACTACGATTCCACGCCAGGGCAGCGGCCAAGCCCATCGCTGGCCGTCGTTTTTGCCCGACGGCAAGCACTTCCTTTACTTCGTGCATTGGAGCGCCCCTGAGGATAATCAGGGCAACGGCATCTACGCGGGTTCGCTCGACGGGGGCGAAGCCAAACTGGTTTCCTTGGAACTGACTGGAAACGTGGTTTTCGCTTCCGGTCGGCTGCTCTACGCCAATGACCGCAGTCTGATGGCGCAACCTTTTGACCCCGATCGGCTAGAGACGACCGGACCTGCCGTGGCGATAGCTGTGCAGGAAGTGGTGACCGACCAGGGTTTCCTGGATTCAGGATTTTCTGTCGCGGAGAACGGCGTGCTGGTCTTTCAATCGTTGGCCGATTCGTCATCACGCCTGATGTGGTTTGACTCAAACGGCAAAGAACTGGGCCTACTGCCCCCGCTCGGCTACCTACGGCCGCGCATCTCTCCCGACGGCCGCTTTCTGGCGGTCGACTCCGACGACGACCGCAACGGCAAGACGTATATTCGCGTCTACGACTTCGTGCGAGAAATCTCCACGCGCCTAACCGATGGCGGCAAGGAAGCAAACCCCGCCTGGTCACACGACGGCAAACGGATTACGTATGTCGTCATTGGCCGAGGCGACACGTCTTACATGTACGAAGTTGCAGCCGATGGTTCGGGCCCCCCGAAACTCCTGTTGAAAGGCGCCTGGATGCTCCACGTCGACTGGTCACCAGACGGTCACCTGGTGTTCTCCGATTTTGCGAAGGGCATCCCTTTCGTGGCGGTCTACTCGGCTGCCGACCGTCAGGTCATGAAGTTTGCCCCCTTTGGTGCAGAACCCCGGTTTTCCCCGGACGGCAAGTGGATCGCCTACGTCGCCACCGGTATTTCCGTCCAACCCTTCCCGGGCCCGGGCGGACGCATTCAGATCTCTGCTGTGGGGTGCGCCCAGCCCGTCTGGAGCCGTGATGGCAGGCGCATCTTTTACATTGCGCCGGACAAGAAGCTGATGGAAGTCAGCTTCGACCCGCAGACCGGATCCGCCGGCACGCCGCGCGTGCTTTTTCAAACCCGTATTATTGCCCCCAACTTCGTCGGAACGCAGTACGACGTAGCCTCCGACGGCCGCTTCCTAATCAACTCACTGCCTTCCGACCACTCCTCTCCCTTGACACTGGTGACAAACTGGAAAGCGCTGAAAAGCAGGGATTGACCAAGGACGAAGGACTAAGGACGAAGGACTAAGGACGAGGTACGAGGTACGAGGTACGAGGTACGAAGTACGAGGTACGAAGTACGAAGTACGAATTCGAGGTACGAATTCGAGGTACGAATTTCGAAGTAAGCCAGATTATTCCTCGTCCCTCGCCCTTCGCCCTTCGTCCCTCGTCCCTCGTACCTCGTCCCTCGCCCTTCGTCCCTCGTCCCTCGTCCCTCGTCCCGTCCCTCGTCCCTCGTCCGTCGTCCCTCGTCCCTCGCCCTTCGTCCCTCGTCCCTCGTCCCTCGTACCTCGTACCTCGTACCTCGTCCTTGTCCTTAGTCCTTTGATTACATTCGTGGCTCGGACATCGCGTGCAAATTCCGGTACAATAGCGTTCGCGGTGTTCCGCGATGGAAAAAACATTCCAACCCGGCGAGAAGATCATCCGAGAGGGCGAAGCGGGAACGTCAGCTTTTTGGCTGAAAAAGGGCCGTGTGGAAGTCAGCCGCGAATTCGAGGGGCACCACATCGTCCTGGCGATCCTGGATAAGCACTCCCCCCTTTTTGGAGAAATGAGCCTCATCGACGAAAAGCCACGCTCGGCGACGGTAACGGCAATCGAGCCGTGTGTCGTCGAGGAGATTACCGCCGAGCTTTTGCATCAGGATCTCAGCGCGTCCTCTCGCCCTGTACAACTGCTCATTGGCCTGCTGGTTGACCGAGTCCGCGGGATGAATGAGCATGTCCTGGCTAGCGGGATCAGCCTTGTGCAAACTCCAATTCGGGCCGTGACGCTCTCGGGGTTTGGCAAGGGCGCGGAAGCGCTGAACCAGCAACCGCTACTGATCGAACGCTTTCCCTTCAAAATCGGCCGCAAGAGTTCCAAAGGTCTCTTTTCGCTTGGGCAGAGAAACCTGGAGCTGGCGGATGAAGCACCCTTCAACGTGTCTCGCGCGCACTGTTCGATCACACGCGTTCACCAGGACATTTTCGTCGTGGATGAGGGCAGCGCCGTGGGGACGATCGTCAATGGCACTCGTCTCGGAGGGCCCAGTGAGAGCCTGCAGATTCGTTGTGAGCTGGAGGAAAACCGCATCATCCTGGGTTCGCCTAATTCGCCTTTCCATTTTTGTCTCGCCATTGAGCGGCAGAACTAAGTACGAGGGGCGAAGTACGAAGTACGAAGGACGAGGTACGAGGTACGAGGTACGAAGGACGAGGTACGAGGGGCAAAGGACGAAGGACGAGGAACAATCTGGCTTACCTTCGTAATTTACCCCTCGTACCTCGTACCTCGTACCTGGTCCTTCAGCCCTCGTCCTTCATTTTTCGTTCGTACTTTTTCGGGTGGGGCCGTATCAGTGGCAGAACATGTCCACCTTAAAAGCGACCGGCGTCCGAGAGCGCTCGTTTCAATACGCGCTGCGGGCAATCGAGCTGTATCGGTTGATCCAGAAGCAAAAAGACGGAGCGGGTTGGATATTGAGTCGTCAGTTCCTCAGATCGGCAACATCTATCGGCGCCAACGTGGAGGAAGCTCGCTTCGGCGAGAGTCGCCGCGATTTCGTTCACAAGTACAGAATTGCCCGCAAAGAGGCTAGTGTAGTGTCCAATAAATAACTGGACTATCCAATGGCTGCGTTTATTCAGAACCCGCGGCCCTTCGTCTGGACCGCGACCGTGGATTCCATCGTCGAGAAGCTCTTGCGCTGCCGACAAATTCTGAAGCAAATTCAGCCCGGCTGCACTCTGCCGAGCTCCAGGAAAACGAAGAAATGAATAGTCCAGTTATTTATTGGACACTACACTATGTAGCGAAACCCTTTATTGGCTAAGGCTACTACAGAGCTCGGGCCTCACTTGCGCCCAAGTGGAATCGCTAATGAAAGAAGTCGACGAGCTAATCGCCATCATCACCAAAATCATTATCAAAGCTGAACAAAATGCGAACCACCAATGACCACTTACAAGGACGACGTACGAGGTACGAGGTACGAGGTACGAAGTACGAGGGATGATTTACGAAGGTAAGCCAGATTATTCCTCGTCCCTCGTCCCTCGTCCCTCGTCCCTCGTTTCTCGTACCTCGTCCTTCGTCCTTCGTCCTTTGTCCTTTGTCCTTTGTCCTTTGTCCTTAGTCCTTAGTCCTTCGTAGTTCGTTGGCGCCACAGTCGATTAAGCAAGCACTTTGTTGACAACCTCACCATGTACATCGGTGAGCCTGAAGTGGCGGCCTTGGAATTTGAAGGTCAGGCGCTTGTGATCGACGCCGAGGCAGTGCAGGAGAGTTGCTTGCAGGTCGTGGACGTGCACCGGGTCTGAAACGATGTTGTAACTGTAATCGTCGGTCTCGCCCAGGACAACGCCACCTTTGATTCCACCGCCTGCCATCCACATGGAGAAGCAACGCGGGTGGTGATCGCGGCCGTAATTGTTCTCGGTCAGCTTTCCCTGGCAGTACACCGTGCGTCCGAACTCCCCACCCCAGATGACCAGCGTATCGTCGAGCAACCCGCGCTGTTTCAAATCCGTGATCAGAGCCGCCGTCGGCTGATCGGTTCCCTGGCATTGCAGCGCCAGATCGCGGGGCAGATCCGCGTGCTGATCCCAGCCGCGATGGTACAGCTGGATGAAACGCACATTGCGCTCGGCCAGGCGCCGCGCCAGAAGGCAGTTGGCTGCATAAGTCCCCGGCGTTTTGGAATCAGGGCCGTAGAGATCAAAGACGCTGTCGGGCTCTCCGGTCAGGTCCATCAAATCCGGAACAGAGGTCTGCATGCGATAGGCCATCTCATACTGCTCGATCCGCGTGTCGATTTCCGGGTCCGCGTAGGATCTGGATTTGATCCGGTCCAAAGCCGTCACTGCGTCGAGCATTTGCCGGCGCGTCGGACCATCGATACCCGGGGGATTGGGCAGGTACAGCACGGGATCGGCCGCCGCGCGGAAACGCACGCCCTGGTGGTTGGAGGGAAGGAAGCCGCTGCCCCACAGCCGTGAAAACAATGGTTGATCGGAGTTGAGCCCGTTGGCCTGTGAGATCAGTACGACAAATGTCGGCAGGCTGCGGTTTTCGCTACCCAATCCATAGCTGAGCCAGGACCCGATGCTGGGGCGGCCCGGTTGCTGGCTCCCGCTCTGGATAAAAGTGATTGCCGGATCGTGGTTGATCGCGTCGGTGTAGACCGTCTTGATGACGGCGATCTCATCGATGATCCGGGCCGTGTGAGGCAAAAGCTCACTGACCCAGGCCCCCGACCGGCCATGCTGGCTGAACTTGAAAATCGATCTGGCGACGGGCAGCGAAGACTGACCCGAAGTCATTCCGGTGATCCGCTGTCCCATTCGTATGGAGTCGGGCAGCTCGGCGCCGTGGTATTTCTGCAGCGCCGGTTTGTAATCGAACAGATCGACCTGGGAGGGACCTCCGGACTGATGCAGATAGATGACGCGTTTGGCTTTGGGCGCAAAGTGGGGTAAATCGACCAGCGCTCCCGACTTTGCTGCATTCGCTGCGGGCGCTACCTGGCCTTCCGCCAAAACCTCGGGTCCAAACAGCGAGGCCAAAGCCGCCACGCCGATTCCGCTGCTGGCCAGGCCAAACAGTTGGCGGCGTGTCATCGCTAGGTCCAATTTGTGTTCGATTGTCATGACTGCCTACTCCAAAGCAGTGGCCACTGGCCACTGCTTTATTCCTTCGTAATCGTCTCATCCAAATTCAAAATGGCGCTGGCCAGCGTCGTCCATGCCGCCAGCTCGGCGGCCCCCAGCGTCCGATTCCAGGGCGACTCGCCCACACTCAACAGTTGGGCGGCGGCCGCAGGGTCTTGCTTGAACTTGACTCGTTGCTGCCGCAAGAGCCGTTCGAGCACGCGGCGTTCTTCTGGCTCGGGGCGGCGCGCCGTCGCAATCAGGAACGCAAAATCGAGCCGTTTCGGATCGCCGGCGGCTTCCTGCAGCGTGCGTTGCGCAAGCGCTCGGGCCGCTTCTACAAACGTCGGATCATTCATCAACGCCAGCGCCTGAAGCGGCGTATTGGTAAGGGGCCTTCTGGTCGTGCACTTCTCGCGGTCCGGCGCGTCGAAGGTCGCCAGCATGGTCGGTGGTACGGTTCGCTTCCAGAAAGTGTACATGCTGCGGCGGTAGAGATCCTTGCCGCTGCTTGGCGTATACTCCTGGGCCGAGAATCCTTCGCCGATGGCCATTTCTTCCCAGAGCCCCTTGGGTTGGTACGGAAAAACGCTGCGCCCTCCAATCTCTCGATTCAGCAAGCCGCCGGCGGCCAGCGCATTGTCCCGAATCATTTCCGCTGGCAGACGAGACCGTGGCCCTCGAGCTAGAAGACGGTTCTCCGGATCTTTTTCCAGCAGGGCCGCCGTCAGCTTGGAGGACTGACGATAGGTGGCCGACGTGACGATCAAACGCTGCATAGCCCGGATGTCCCATTGGGTCCGAACAAACTCCGTAGCGAGCCAGTCGAGCAGTTCCGGGTGCGTGGGCGGTTCGCCCTGCGACCCGAAATTTTCGGACGTCTTGACCAGTCCTTCCCCGAAATACATCTGCCAATAGCGATTGACGTTGACGCGCGCCGTCAGCGGGTTTTTCGGATGCACCAGCCAGCGCGCCAGAGCCAGGCGGTTGGGCGGTTTGCCTTGCGTGAACTCTTCGGAGAGCGGCGGCAGGACCCCGGGGACTCCCGGCGTGACTTTTTCCGTTTTGTTGCGGTAATCGCCGCGGGCCAGGATAAATGTCTCGCGCGGCTTTTCCATCTCCGACATGACCATCACGCTGGCGATGTTGCGGTCAAGTTCCGCTTTCTGCTTTTGGAGTGTTTTCAAATCCGCAACGAACTTCCCAAAAGACTCGGCCCCCGGAACCGTCAAAAAATAATTCCGTACGCGGCCGTTTTCTTCTTCGGACGCCTTGCCATTGACGCCCGACAGGATGACCTCTATGGGGTGATGAAGGGCCAGGTGACCGATCTCGGCTGCCATCAAGGGGCGGCTGTAGATTCTCAGGTCGTCGATTTGCCCCTTGAACGGTTTGCCGTAATCTTTGTTGCCGATTTGAAGTTCAGAGGCGGTCGAAGTCGAACCTGCAAGCTGGTCTTTAAGAATCTCGGGTTCCTGCGGCTTGCCGTTCAGATAGATTTTCAAACCGGACGCTTTGGAAGAACCGTCGTAGTTCAGCACGACGTGATGCCACTCGTTTTGCATAAGCAGCCGCTCGTTTGTGCGAACGTAGATCGTCTCGTCCGGCCAGCGCGAGCTCAAGCGAACCGCCAGCCGCGCGGTCCGCCTTTGAACGCCGGCCAGCTTCAGATCTTCCAGCAGAATCTCAAAGCCTCTTCGGGCCGCGGCGTCTTCGATTTTCTGCAGTACCGTCATCGGGATGTTGCTGTTCGGCTTGATCCAGAAAGCGAAACTGAACGGCTCGGTACGTTGGAAGGAACCGACCTGGCCGAAAGAAATTTGGGCATCGCCGTCCAATGTGACGGATCGGCCGGCCTGCCCTGCGGCGAACGTGGGATCTCCCTGGACAGCCCGTCCGTGCCGGTAATGGCCGGACACATCGGACAGGCTGCCGTTCATCTCGTAGTGCGCCACCAGCCCATCGCGAACATCGTCGGCCAGTTTTCCGCGCAAGCCTTTTTCCCACTGTTCCTGCACAGGTTTGACCGGGCCATCGGAAAGGGCGGCTTCCGTTTTCTTGATTTCTGCCTGTAACGCTTCGAGCTGAGTTTTCTCGGAAGGTGTCGGCAGCCGCAGGAATGGCTCGGCGTTTCCGGTCCTGCCATCCAGGCCCTTTTCCGAAACCGTGTTGAAGAAGGCGGAGAACTGGTAGAACTCCTTGTGTGTGATCGGATCGTATTTGTGGCTATGGCAGCGGGCGCACCCCATCGTCACACCCATCCACGTTGTCGCTGTGGTCTCGACGCGATCGACCACATATTCCAACTGATACTCTTCGGGAATGGCTCCGCCTTCGTAATTGATCATGTGGTTGCGGTTGAACCCGGAGGCGATTTTCTGATCGATGGTGGCGTTGGGCAGCAAATCGCCCGCCAACTGCTCGACGGTGAACTGATCAAAAGGCATGTTTCGATTAAAGGCGCCGACGACCCACTCGCGCCACGGCCACATGTCGCGATGACTGTCGATGTGGTAGCCGTGCGTATCGGCATAGCGGGCCAGATCGAGCCACGGCATCGCCATGCGCTCGCCGTAATGTGGCGAAGCGAGCAGTTGATCGACGCGTTTTTCGTAAGCATCCGGCGAATTGTCGGCTAGAAACGAGCGGACCTCCTCGGGGGTTGGAGGCAACCCGGTCAAATCGAAGGTCACGCGGCGCACCAGCGTCGTTTTGTCGGCCTCCGGAGAAGGCTGGAGCCCTTCTTGGTGCATGCGCGCCCAAGCGAAGTGATCGATCGGATTTCGCGCCCAGGAGGCATGCTCGATCTTGGGGAGTTCCGGACGCTGCGGCGCAACGAAGGCCCAATGAGCCTCCTGGCTGGCGCCTTCATCGATCCAGCGGCGCAGCAGCTCGATCTGCCGAGCGTCCAGCGTGCGCTCCGAAGTGACCGGCGGCATTCTGACTTCCCGGTCTTCGGCCGTGATGCGCGCGATCAAACGGCTGGCGGCGGCGTTGCCCGGAACGATCACGCCCTCGGATGCAAACGGTCCTTCGCGGGTATCGAAGCGCAGTCCGGCCATCCGCATCTTGTCATCCGGCCCGTGGCAGGTAAAACAATTGTCCGATAGGATCGGACGGATGTCGCGGTTGAAATCCACCGTCCTGCTGTTGGCGGGGATCTCGCTATTGGGGACCTCGGATCTGGCAAAGACCAGTAGCCACCCGCCCACCAGGAAGACTGCCAGCACCCAGCGCATTTTGGTTTTCAAAGTGGGAGTATTGTAGCAGGGTTCAGGGGTTTGGGGTTAGGGGTCAGGGGTCAGGCTTCAGGGGTCAGGGGTCAGGGAATTGCGGATTGGAGATTGGGGATTGCGGATTCATTGGCGATTGCGGATTACGCTTTGATGAGAGAGTCGTGGACGTGGACGTGGACGTGCTCGTGGACGTCATCGGTATGGGAGAAAAGTTTCAATTAAAGTTCAATCTGCCGGCCCGCTCCCTCACGGTCGCGGCTCCGTTGGTGCTCCGTCGCCGGCCTGCGGCATACGGCATACGGCATACGGTTGCTCATTCACAGCAGCGCCGCTGTAGAATCTGCATTCTGGCTGTCGACCCTGCCAGCAGGAGGACATCTAATGGACCCGGTTCGATGGGGAGTTCTCGGAGTCGCCAATATTGCCGTCAAGAAAGTCATACCGGCCATGCAGCAGGGCCGTTATTCCAAGGTGGCGGCCATCGCCTCGCGCGACGGCGGCAAAGCCGAAGAGGCGGCGCGGCGCCTGGGGATCGCGCGGGCCTATGGATCTTACGAAGAACTGCTGGCCGATCCGGAAATCGAGGCCATCTACAATCCGCTTCCCAACCACCTGCACGTTGCCTGGTCGATCCGCGCTGCCGAGGCCGGCAAGCACGTGCTCTGCGAAAAACCCATCGGACTGAGCAGCGCCGAGGCCGAGCAATTGCGCGCGGCGCGTGACCGGACGGGGATGCTGATCGCCGAGGCCTTTATGATCCGCAGCCATCCGCAGTGGCTGGCGGCGCGCGAACTGGTCCGCTCCGGCCGCATCGGAACGCTGCGCTCGGCGCTGGGCTTTTTCAGCTACTCCAACGCCGACCCCGCTAACATTCGCAACATCGCCGCCTACGGCGGCGGCGGCATGATGGACATCGGCTGCTATCCCATCGTCACATCCAGATTCATCTTCGGCCAGGAACCCGTGCGCGCGCTCGGCCTGGTCGAGCGCGATCCAAAAAGCGGCGTCGACCGGCTTGCGTCGACCGTGCTGGATTTTCCAGGCGGACAATCGGTGTTTACGTGCTCCACACAACTGGTCCCGTACCAGCGCATGCAATTTTTCGGAACGACCGGCCGGATTGAAATCGAGATCCCTTTCAATGCGCCGCCCGATCGACCGTGCCGTATTTTCGTTGACGACGGCTCGGACCTCTTGGGCGGCGGTATCGAAACGCGCGAGTTTCCTATCTGCGACCAGTACACCATCCAAGGCGACCTCTTCTCCCAGGCGGTCCGTCACCAGGCGGCCATCGACTTTCCGCTGGAGGACTCCATCCGCAACATGGCCGTCATCGAAGCCATCGTTCGGTCCTCCGAATCAGGCCGCTTTGAAAAAATCAGGGGTTGAACTACGAAAAACGAGGTACGAGGTACGAAGGACGAGGGACGAGGGACTAAGGACGAAGGACGAAGGACGAGGGAGACTAAGAACAAGGAATGATTCGGCTTTCGCCTTATGTCCTTCGTAATCGTACCTCGTACCTCGTACTTCGTACCTCGTACCTCGTACTTCGTCCTCGTCCTTAGTCCTTAGTCCTCAGTCCTTAGTCTGGTAAACTCGCGGTGACATGCCAACCAAGGCACGAGGCGCTCAATTTGCCGCCGCCGGACTGGTCTGTGTAGCCCTGCAGACTTTTTTCTGGATCTGCATCCTGGCAAGTGCAAGCTCGGCCACACCCGCCCTGGATTTCAATCGCGACGTTCGCCCGATCCTTTCCGACAAGTGCTACAAATGCCACGGCGCCGATGCGGCGGCGCTGGGGATTCCGCGTCTGGACAGTGAAGCCACTGCGAAGGCCGACCGTAACGGCCGTCGGGCTATCGTCGCCGGCAAGCCCGCGGAAAGCGAAATGGTCCGGCGCATCACCGCAACCGACGAGGCCCAACGCATGCCGCCGGTTTATTCCGACGTGACGCTGTCGCAACAGGAAATCGAGTTGTTGCGGACGTGGATTGCGCAGGGGGCAAAGTGGCAGACCCACTGGTCGTTTATTCTTCCCAAGCGGCCGCCGGTCCCTGCCGTCAGCAACCCGTCCAGGGTTCGAAACCCGATTGATGCATTTGTATTGCAGCGCCTGCAGCGCCAGGGTCTGCGACCCTCCCCGCAGGCAAGCCGTGAGGTTCTGCTGCGCCGGGTCGCCCTCGACCTGACTGGACTTCCTCCCACGCCCGCCGAGATCGATGCGTTTCTGCAGGACCGCTCGCCGGGCGCCTACGAAAAGATCGTCGACCGGCTGCTCGCGTCGCCGCGATACGGGGAGAGGATGGCTTATCGTTGGCTGGAGGCCGCGCGCTATGCGGATTCCAACGGGTACCAGTATGACGGTGAGCGCGGGATGTGGCGCTGGCGTGACTGGGTCATCGACGCTTTCAACACGAACAAGCCGTTCGATCAGTTCACGCTCGAACAGATCGCCGGCGACATGCTGCCCAACGCGACCCTGGACCAGACGATTGCGACGGGGTTTAACCGCAACCACCGCATCAACACGGAAGACGGCCTCATCGCGGAGGAATACGCGGTCGAATACGTGGTCGGTCGCGTCGAGACCACGTCCGCTGTTTTTCTGGGACTGATGTTTGGCTGCGCGCGCTGCCACAACCACAAGTACGATCCGTTTACGCAAAAGGAGTTCTATCAATTTTACGCGTACTTCAATAATGTGCCCGAGCTGGGGCGCGGCATGAAGTACGGCAACTCGCCTCCTGTGGTGGCCGCCCCCCTGGCGCAACAGCAGCGCGCCGCCAAAGCGCTGGACGAGCAGATCGCAAGGGCGCAACGGTTCATCGAACAGAAGGAGCGCGCTGCGGCAGACTCCCGGGCGCGATGGGAGCAGTCTCTAGCGGATCAAGAGCCGCTGTTCTGGGCGCCGTCGGTGGCCGCCGAGGCGCTGGCCGCCAAAGCGATCGGTGATGTGGGCGCAGCGGCAGGCCGCATTGGCAAGGCCTGGAACCTGGACGGCAAGAGTTACCTGGACGGCGGACCGAAGGCGGGCGCATTCGACATTGACGACCGCTGGACAGCGTCGGCATGGATTTATGCCGACGGCGTTGCCGACGGCAGCCTGGTCAGCCGCATGGCGGACAACCCGAAGGGCCGCGGTTATGGCGTCCATATCAATCGGGGCAAAGTCCACGTGAATGTGACGAACAATTGGGAGAGTGACGCGATTCGGGTTGAAACCGAGGAGACGCTCTTGCCCGGCCGCTGGCATCATGTTGCGGTCAGCTACAGCGGATCCCGAATGGCCGAGGGCATTCGGGTCTACCTGGACGGCAAGCCGGCAAAGCTCGATGTGCAGCAGGACAACCTGTATCGTCCGTTCCGCAACGCCGGAAAAGAGTTTGTCCAACAGTTCCGCATCGGCGCAGGCTGGGGGCCGGAGCGCCGCTTCCGCGGCCGCATCGACGACCTGCGGCTGTATGGACGCATTCTTTCTTCCGATGAACTTGCGGCGCTGGCGATGGGCAGCAGCGTCAACGCGATCGCCGCCAAACCCGCCGCCGAGCGAAGCGATATCGAACAAGAGCAACTGCGCTGGTACTTCCTCGAAAAGGAAGCTCCGCTCGATGTCCGAGAGGAGTGGCGCCGCGTTCTTGATCTGAAACGGGAGAAGGAAAGGCTCGAACAGAGTTTTCCGACTGTCATGGTGATGGCCGAAGCTCCGGTTCAAAAAAAGACCTTTCTGCTCAATCGCGGCGCCTACAACAAGCCGGGTGACGAAGTCGGGCCGGGGGTCCCGGCCGTATTGCCTCGCCTGCCTGCCGCAGCGCCGAACAACCGTTTGGGGTTTGCACGCTGGCTCGTTTCGCCGGAGAACCCGCTGCTGGCGCGCGTGACGGTCAATCGGTTCTGGCAGATGTATTTCGGAACCGGCCTGGTAAAGACCGCGGAAGATTTTGGGGCCCAGGGAGAATCGCCGTCGCATCCGGCGCTGCTCGACTGGCTGGCTACTGAGTTTGTAAGCTCCGGATGGGACCTCAAGGCCCTGCACAAGTTGATCGTTACCAGCGCCACCTACCGCCAGGCTTCTGCGGCTACGCCGGAGCTGTTGCAGAAAGACCCCGAAAATCGGCTGCTGGCGCGTGGCCCGCGTTTCCGCCTGTCAGCCGAGGTGGTGCGCGACCAGGCCTTGTACATAGCGGGCCTGGCGACGGAGCGCGTGGGCGGCCCGTCGGTGAAACCTTACCAGCCGGCCGGGTTGTGGGACGAACTCAGCATGCAGGATATGAGCTACCGGCAGGACCACGGCCCCGATCTCTACCGCAGAAGCCTGTACACGTTCTGGAAGCGCACCGTCGCGCCACCCTTTATGCTGACGTTCGATGCGGCCAGCCGCGAGTCCTGCGTGGTCCGGGAAAACCGCACCAACACTCCGCTGCAAGCGCTCAACCTGATGAACGACGTCACGTTTGTCGAAGCGGCGCGCGCACTGGGACAACGCATGATGCGCGAGGGCGGAGCCGAAGAGGCCCGGCGTCTCCGTCACGGTTTCCGGCTTGTGACCGGACGGCTTCCCTCTGCGGCCGAAGAGCGTATCGTGACCGAGAGTCTGCGCTATCATCGCCTGTACTTCGCAGCCGATCCCGCGCGGGCCAGGAAATTTTTGAGTGAAGGAGATCTGGCCGTGGACAAATCGTTCGATGCCGTTGAATTGGCATCGTACGCAGCGGTCGGAAGTCTGCTGCTGAATTTGGACGAGACCGTCAGCAAGCAGTGACCAGTGGCCAGTGACCAGTGGTCAGTGGCCAGTGGCCAGCAAGGCGCCGGCATACGGCATACGGCATACGGATTTGTTATGAAATTCGACGACCCACTTGACGAAAGAAAACTGCTCCTGACACGAAGGCATTTCTTTCAGACCAGTCTGGGCTTGGGGACAGCAGCACTGGCTTCGCTGTTTTCCGAGGAAGCCCGCGCTTATTCCCCATTGGCCGGCCTGCCGCATTTCCCCCCCACAGCCAAACGCGTCATCTACCTGTTTCAACACGGCGCGCCTTCGCAACTCGATCTATTCGATTACAAGCCGGATCTCGCCAAGTTGCGCGGGACCAACCTGCCTGATTCGATTCGCATGGGCCAGCGCTTGACCGGCATGACCTCGTTTCAAGCCAACTTCCCGACCGCGCCGTCGATGTTTCGTTTCGCGCAGCACGGCAAGTCGGGCGCTTGGGTCAGCGAGTTGCTGCCGCACACCGCAGCGGTAGCCGACCAGCTCTGTTTCATCAAGTCGCTGCAGACCGAGGCGATCAACCACGATCCGGCCGTGACGTTCTTCCAGACCGGGTTCCAGATCGCGGGCCGTCCGAGCATTGGCGCGTGGATCGCTTACGGTCTGGGTGGCGAAAGCGAGAACCTGCCGGCGTTTGTCGTCCTGGTGTCGCAGGGATCGCCAACCAGCACACAGGCGCTGGCCGATCGGCAGTGGGGCAGCGGATTTCTGTCGAGCAAGTACCAGGGCGTAAAGTTTCGGTCGGGAGCAGATCCCGTCCTATATCTTTCCAATCCTCCCGGTTATGAAGGAATCGCGCGCCGGCGCTTTCTCGACGACCTGGGCAAGCTGAACGAATTGACCGCGGGTGTCTATCAGGATCCCGAGATTTCAACGCGCATCGCGCAGTACGAGATGGCGTACAAAATGCAGTCCTCGGTTCCCGAGCTGGTCGATTTTTCCACGGAGCCGGAGTCGACCTTTGAGCTGTACGGTCCCGACTCGCGCAAGCCGGGCACTTACGCCTCCAATTGCATCCTGGCCCGCCGCCTGGCCGAGCGCGGTGTGCGCTTCATCCAGTTATTTCATCGCGGCTGGGATCACCACAGCAACCTGCCGCGCGAGATCCGCGGCCAGTGCCAGCAGACCGACCAGCCGTCAGCCGCACTGGTGCAAGACCTCAAACAGCGCGGGATGCTCGACGACACCCTGGTGGTTTGGGGCGGCGAATTCGGCCGCACCGTTTATTCACAAGGGGAACTCAAAGAGGACGATTACGGACGCGATCACCACCCGCGCTGCTTTACCGTCTGGATGGCCGGAGGCGGCATCAAACCCGGCGTCAGCCACGGCGAGACCGACGACTACAGTTACAACGTGGTGAAGGACCCGGTCAGCGTGCACGATCTGCATGCGACCATCCTGCATTGCCTCGGCATCGACCACACCAAGCTGACCTTCAAATTCCAGGGCCGCCACTTCCGCCTGACCGACGTCGAAGGCGACCCCATCCGAAAAATTCTGGTCTGAGTTCAAGTGGCAAGTGATCAGTGGCAGGAATACAAGGAAGGCCTAACCCCGATCAATTTTTCGCAACGAAGCGCCGATGTTGGTTGCGCCGCCCTGTCAGTGCCGCAACCGGAAGGTTGCGGGTCGCTGGCAGCCTCTCAAAAGTCGGGCACCGATTGAAACCTGCGAATTGCTATTGCGACCTGCGATTGTCGTTCTAACGGAGGTGACCTTTGAGCCAGAGGCTTTTTCTTCTTCTTGCAATCTGTTCCTTAACGGCGATGGGCGCCGACAAAGCGCCTCTTCGGGCCGGGGCTGCGCGCGTGGATATCACGCCGGAAGCCAACGCCGCGCTTCCGATGAGTGGCTACGGGAGCCGTACACAGGGATTCCAGAAGATTCACGACAACATCTACGTGCGTGCGCTCGTGCTCGATAACGGAACGACCCGGGCGGCCATCGTCACATGGGAACTGATCGGAGTTCCCGACATTCTGTGGACCGAGGTGTCGCAACGGGTGGCTACTGAGACGGGGATTCCGGTCGAAAACCTGCTGCTGGCGGCCGTCCACAACCACGGCGCGCCTTCGCTGCGCGGCAGTTTACGGCAGACCGGGCCGAGTACTCCTGCCTACACTGAAAAGGTCCTGGCCGCAACGGTCGACGCCGTGCGCCAGGCCAAGGCGAAGTTGCAACCGGCCAGAGCCGGGGCGGGCACTGGAAAGGCCTACTTGAACATCAACCGCCGGGAGCATGTGCCAAGCCTCGACACGTGGGTGCTCGGCAGGAACCCCGACGGACCGTCGGACAAGACCGTCAGCGTGCTCAAGTTCGAAGACATGTCCGGCAGGCCCATCGCATTTTTCATCAACTATGCCGTACACGCGGTGATTATGGGGCCGGAGAATCTTCAGCTCACCGGAGACCTGCCCGGCGCGACTTCGCGCTTCGTGGAGCAATACTACGCTGGCAAATTGCCCAGGCCACGGTCTGACGCTGGCGCCCTTCTGCGGCCTCGGCCGGAGGAAGTTTCCGACGGAGTGGTGGCGCTGTGGACCAGCGGCGCCGCCGGAGACCAGAACGCAATCACGCTTGCGCCTGGATCCGATTTCACGCTCGTCGATGCGGCCGGACAGATTCTGGGAGAAGAGGCGATACGGGTGGCGGGCACGATAAAGACGTCGCCGGAGGTCCGCCTCTGGGGCGCGCACAAAGAGGTCACCTGTCCGGGACGCCGGCTCGAGCCGGGTCCACGCGCAGGCAATGAATACAAATTTCAAGATTCCGATCCGGTGAACCTTCGTCTCGGGTTGTTGATGATCAATGACATTGCTCTGGCCGGCGTGTCGGGCGAAGTACTGACGATGATTCATGAGCGCCTGAAGAAGGAATCGCCGCTCAAGCACACGATCATGGTGACGCACGCCAACGGAGCGGCCGGGTACATTGCCGACGACGACGCCTACGACCAGATGAGTTACGAAATCACCTCCTCCCGGATCAAGCGAGGCTGCGCCGAAACCGCAATCGTCAACGGAATCCTGGAGCTGATGAATCGGCGCTAGCCTGTGGCGCACCGTGCGTGTCACCCGCGGCGTAATCAAGGGCGCCGCCATGTCAGGGCCGCAACCGCAGACAGGGCCGCGACCGTAAGGGAGCGGGCAATCAGAGGCA
>JBPCNK010000337.1:0-36418 GCA_051001345.1 Acidobacteriota bacterium
GGAAGTGCCGATCGAAGCTGAACGCGGATCGGATCTCACGGATCTCAAGAACCGCAAAAGAGATGGCATCGCACAGACTCCAGTCCTTGTCCGCGTGACGGGAGAGAATCTCTTTGGCCCGCTCCTCTTCTCGTGGAAGAACACGAATCACCGGGAGACCACCTCTCAGAAGCCACTCCAGCGCCAGCACGCGGCCCAGTTTGCGCAGGAGCAACGCGTGGGTTTCGGCCTCGGCATAATTCGTAATAAAGCACGGCCTCCGTTCCACGGCAATCTTTCGAGCGGTTCGAGCCGCCTTTGCGTGATCCGCATCGTCGGCATCCAGGAGAGCGAGGATCGCGCTGGAATCCCACAGAACGTCACGTCTCATTGGTCGAGGATTGCGTGTTTATTCCGTGCCCCGGGTCTCTTTCCCCCGCTGCGTCCAGCGCCAGCGAGTCGAAAAATGGGATGGTCCTGAGACAGGGGTGGAATACCCTGCCTTGTGTTCCGGGCAGCACGGGCCGCCAGGGCCTGCTTCGGTATCAGCCGTCGTCCGGCTTTTCGAATGCTGGGGAGCGAGCCGCGGCGAATCAAGCGCCATACGGTCGAGCGGGAGACCCCCAGCGCGCTACCCGCCTCGTCTACGCTCATGAGCGAGGTTGCAGTATCTGAAGACACAAACAAACTGTATCAGTCGAGTGTCACCGTGTCAATTACCTCATGACTTGGTGACTTCTCATGGATGCGGACCAACGCCACCGCATCTCTCTGGTCGTTGTAAATTGACAACACCTGACAGAGGACGATAGCTGAATCTAAAGTGGGCCTTCCTTGGTATTCCTGCCATGCCACTGAGCACTTGCCACTTGAACGATAACCGCTGACGAAGCCCGGATTTTCTGATATGAATGGGCTCATGGCAGATGAATTGGACCGAAAACTGATTCCGGAGCTGGTGCAGACGGCCTTTACGCTCTCCCTGGGCGCCATGTCTAAGAGCATGGATATGATGCGACGGCCGCAACAAAGCGCCAATACGATAGTGTCCGAGACGAGAGAGTTGTTCACGATTCCACCGGATGCGGGTGAAGGGATCCAAGCGAAGTTGCAGGGACTGGCCGCTGTCTGGATGGAAAAGGGCGTGACGCTGATGGAAGAATGCCGAACCGAGGGGCAAAAGTTTACGGACGACAGCACCAGCAGCTAGCGCAGCGGACCACCACATTGAGTGGCAGCAGAACCAGTTGAAGGCTTAGGTTTGGTATCGGCAAAAAAGTCGAATGGCGCGGAGGGTGGCACCGGCTTCCAGCCGGTGGCTCTTGGGGGGCAACACCCAAAAAGGGCTCTGATTTTAGCCTGTTACCTGACCTACCAAATTGTCGGCAAAGGCCGGCGGCACTTCGGTCGCCGTCGAAATGAGCAGGCGGCGCCTTTCACCTCTTGCAATGAACCCATCGAGCTGGTGTGAGACAAACGCCTTTGCTCCCCCGGACTCCGGTCGAAACACGGTAACCGAATACGGTCCGTCGTCCCAAGCCTCCAGTTCGACAACTTGATCGCTGGCAGCATCGAACAACGCGATCTTGACCTCGCCAATGGTCTCCTGCAGCGTGTCCTCGCCGGCGTGAACCAGGACCGGACAGCCGACGACCGCCGCAGAAAAGCGCGTAACCGCTTTCAGCGTGTACAGCATGCTGAAGGTCTCCACAAGGGAATCGCGGACTTTCGCTTTGGTCGAGCCGTCGCTAGTCGCAAGAGCCGCCGGAGGCGGCGTGTTGGGAGCTGAGACACCGGCTGGAACGATCGTCGCTGCCGCCACAGGCGGGGGAGGCACGCCGGTTGCGGTTGCTTCAGCCGTGACAGAGCTGGACACGGGTTGGCCCATCTTTTCGTTGGTTGCGCGGATCCGGCCAGCCAGCGCCTTGGCCATCTGGATGGCGATTTCCGGGTACTTATTCATCAATTTGGAAAAGCTGTCGCGAGTCAGCAGCAGGCAGCCGGTGTCTTCCAGGCAAATGACGTTAGCTGAGCGAGGTTTGTTGTCTATGATTGAGAGTTCGCCGAGGAAATCCTCGGCGTGCAACTCGGCGACGACGGCACGCGTGCCATTCCTGTCGATCTCAACCTTGACGCGCCCGCGCGTGATAAAGAAGAGCCCCAGTCCCGACTCACCCTGCTTGACGATATGGTCCCCGGCAGCGTATTCGCGGGCAATGCAGACCTCAGCAATTTTGCTGATGATCTTGGCATCGAGCGGCTCGAAAAAGTCGATCTTGCGAATGAGGTCTGTCTCAGTTGACACGGATCCATGCCCTCAAATCTGACCTGCAGCGCGGCCCCTGCGGGCTGACCTTTGCTCCACCTGGCATCGCGCCCCTGCTACGGGAATGTCTTCTCGGGTGGCTTCGTGTGGGCGCGCGACTTTGTCGCCCCATCGATCTGAATGCTGATATAAGGCGGCCCGCCAGTGCCCGTCTTGAGATCAGGGGCATTGCTGAAGTGCACCGTTGCCAGATGCAGATCATCGTCCTCGCTCCAAGTGCCGAATCCGGTGAACTGGATCGTGTCGAACTGGCCGGCTGGAAGCTTCGAATTGCGCGAGTTGGAGCAGTTGACCGCAGCGATCCGTGCCATCCGAAACGTACCGCCCGAGGTCGTGTTGCTATTTGTATACGTGAACGTTGTCGCCTTGCCGACGGCATCGCAAGGCACCGAGAAGCTATAGGTAAACCGCTCCTCGAACGATGACAACACGTTGGCGCCGGATGCGGTCATCGTGAAAGTCGGCCTAGGCCCGTCGGGCTGCCTCATCGCCTGCATGCGTAGAAACGGCTGCAGGTCGGAGCCAGGCCCGGCAATCCATCCGAAGGCCGGATTGTAGTCGGGCCGCGGGAATGTGAACGTCTCGAAATCCAAAAACACACTCGCGTCATAGCGGAAAACTGTCTCCCCGCCCGGTCCTTTTTCAAACGAGGCGGGCCCGCGGAAGCGGAACGTGTCGGTGGGAATGCGGCCGAGATTCCCAGTGATGATGGCAACCAGCAGATCCTGAACGGGCAATCCACGGTAAATCAGCCCGCCGACCAGCCGTCCGGTTTTCAAATCGATGACTCCCATCGGCAGATCGAACGAGTCCTCCAGCAGGACGCTCTGCTTGGTCTCGTACGTGTAGTTGGGGAAGCGCAGCTTCTCGTCGTGGCCGATCAGGCCGAGGGTGAACAGGTTCAACGGCGGCGGCGCCGCTGGCGGCTCGGCAAAAAGCGCTGGCGGCGGCAGCGTGTTGATCGCGACCGGAAGGAAATCACCGGTCCGCTCACCAAACTGTACCTGAATGCGCCCCTGCAGGTGTGAACGGCCCGAGGCGATTCCTCCCAGTTGGGGGATGTTCAGCGTGAAGTCGTCGCCGAAGCTGCTGTTGTAAGCGTAGACCGAAAACTGCTGCACGGTGTTCGATGGAGTGTCCGCGCAGTTGGCGCCGCAAAGAGGCCCACTAGTGGGCTTTGTGCTGAGCTGCAGGCGCGGATGCAGGCTCGCTCCGGGCGCTTCGATGCTGGTGCACTGCAGCAGCGGTCCACAGAATGGAAGCGGAATGCGCGGCGGTTCGCCCGAGATGTCCTTGCCGAGCGGCAGGAACGTACTGCCCATAAACGTGATGTCAAGCAGACCGTCGGCCCGCTGCTCGAACGTCAACTGCGCCGAACCGTAGATTCCCGGGAACTGGAAGGTAGGCGGTTTCAACCGCGGATTGGCGGCGCCAAACGCGTTGTAAAACGAGTTGAAGAACAGAACCTGATAGTTGAGATTTTTCACTTCGCCCGTAAGGAGGTTGAGATCGCCGGTGGTGAACTCCCCTAGTGGGTCGATAACCGTATTTTCGCGCAGCGCCATGGCGTACAGAATCGGCGCGCGCATGGTTGTGTCCGGACCCTTCAAGTTGCCGGGATGAGAAATTTCGAAATGCGCGATGTTGTTGACCGGCGGAAAAAACCGCAGCTGGATGAAGCCCTCCAGCGGCGTGGCGAACATGGCCAGCCCCCCGTACCGCACGTCGCCGCAAGTTCCAAGAGGATTGGACTTGTCATCGGGACAATTCAGGATTTTGACGGCATCGGCCATGTAACTCGAACTGCGCTGAACCGGCAGCACCTGAAATCTGCCCGGAGGCAGCTTCAGCGGAGTTGGCAGCAGCTTGGCTGCCTCCACGACGGCCGGAACCGTCAGAACGATCAGCAGCAAAGCGGGTAGCACGCGCCTCATTCTTGCCCTCCATTGGAACCCGTCGGTGACACTGGCCGGCGATTTTGCGGCGCGCTGGCGGGGTCCTCGGGTACCTCTTCCTTCATCAATTCCTGAAAATTGGGGATCAACTTTTGCAACTCGTCGGTCGTGTAGGCCCGGCGCGATGCGTACGATTTGCCGATCGGATCGGTCGGCAACAGCAGAGAAGCATCGACAGCGGCAAAGGTCCGGCCGTAGGTCTGGTTGACCAGAGCCAGCAACTCGTTGGCTATCAGCGCATGGCCAGCCGCGTTGGGGTAGTAGCCATCCAGCGAGTAGAAACCGCCGAAGTGATAGTCGGCTGTGACCGTGCGCGTGCCAACGGCGACGCCCGGCGTCTTAACCCTCCTGAAGAGGGCGGCCAGGTTGTAGACGATCGCGCGGTTGGCCTGCGCCAGCGAGGTGATTTCGGCGTTGAGCGCCACGACGCGGGCGCTGACCTGCGAGGCCGTCGCTGCGCTGACAACCGAGCCGGAAGGAAGCGCGGCGATCTTGCCCGCTTCGATCTGCGTAGCGATGGCAACCAGGCCATGCGGCGTCAGCAGGTCTCCGGAGTTCAACTTGTAGAGTGAGCGCAGCACCGACGCCGGAGCGCCGATGATACTTGCGGCCGTGTCCTGCGACGAGAAGTATCCGGTGTCGATCGGGTCGGGAATTGTCAGCACGATCATTTCGGCAAATGTGGAAGCCAGGCCGCTGATGAGCCTGGTGTAATCCGCCCTGAACGAAGCCACAGCAGGCAACTGCGCCGGGTCATTCTTGATAGCCGCCTCGAGAACTTCCACGTAACCGAGCTCGACCAGAATCAGCGTCGGAAACATGCGCTGCGCATACTCCAGTTGGGTCCACAGCGGCACGTCCTCGGTGAGCACCAACGACGGGAACCCGATCAAGAGGTTTGTCACTGTCTGCTGCGCGTCGTCGGCCTGCACGACGGGATTGCCTGGACGGCGATGAATCGCGTCGCTAAGTTTGGCGCCCGGTATCGACAGGTTGAAGACAAACAGATTGAAGGCAGACTCGCGCACTGTCGTCTGCCGATGTAGCGTCACGACAGGCGGCAAAACCGGATAGCCCGGAGAGACGCCGATGCCGGGCGACTGAATGAGCGGCTGTGGAAAGTGAGTGTTCATCTGCTTGGCCATCACGGCAGGGAAACTCTTTTCCTGATTGCCCCTTTTCAGCGCGAAGTCGGCCATGCCCGCGGCCAAGCCCTCGCCGACGACAACAAACGTCGTGAGGTCCAGACTCCGCGTCTGCCCCCAAAGCGGCGCTTCGGCCACAACAGCAAGCAGCAGGAGAATGGTCAGTGTCGTTTTCAATCGCATTGAAGTCCTCGAAAGTGTCAGTAGCCGGATCAGCCTGTTATTGCGCACCGGGACCTCGGTAAGTCTTCACGTTGGAGAGCCGGACGATAAAGCCTTGCGGAACAAAGGCGTACTGCTTTTCCTTCAGCGTAATCGGAGCGGCTCCGGCCGGAATAATCTGTACGCTGCCACTCAGGACAAACAGATGTGTCGTGCCCTGAATCTGGAAGGGCGGCGTGCGCTTTCCTGGCCGCAATCGCATCAGCCGCGTCGTGTTTCCGAAGGCGGGGTCCTCTTCAATGTGCTTGAGGTCAACGCCGTCGGGCCAGCCACCGGAAGGATACAGACGCCGCATCGGATCCCAGGCGGTGAAAAAGGCCCCCTTCGCAAAGGTCCCTTCGAATTCAGGCCCCGTCAGGCCGGGCGGAACAGCCGGGCTCTGGGGATGCCCAATGGGAACGGCCTTGAAAGGCACGATGTCGGCTCTGGGCGTCCAGAAAACGAACTCAATGGTATCGAGGGCCACGTCGGGACCGACGACGACATCCTTGATGAAGGGAGCGTAGGCCCCTGACAGAAAGTCGAGCTTCTTGCCCGTCAGACTGCCTATGTTATCGTCGCGGAGGATGCCCGTAACAAGGAAGACTTTCGCGGTGGTCTGCACCTGAGCGTGCGGCGTGCCGATCCGCTCGGCCTGAACGCCGTACTGAAAAAGGTCGTCCGGTTCGTTGTGGAGGATGAAGCGCGTGCGCGCTTCAAATCCTGGGGCAATCGGCGTGCCCGGCCGGGAAAACGTGTCGACCGTTTCAAACCGGGCGGCCACCGCGGGTGCATTGGTGGCCGAAAGAGGCCGTGTTTGAAAATCCATCTTCCCTTTGGAGGTCAGCAGGTACAGCACCACGTCGCCCTCGCGGCCACCGAACTGCGCAGCCAGCGGCAGCCACAGTGCCAGCGCCGCTAAAAGGATGCAGAGGCCGGCCCACCACCCGTGCCGTCTGCGAGTCCTTTTCACGTCTCCTTGCCGTATCCGATCCATATTAACCATCGTAAATCCCTCTAGAATGCTTGACTAACTTATGCCTACGCAATTTGCTCGCGACCCGCGATTCGCGACTCGCGACTCGCGACTAGATATACGGATTATTGGTCCAGTCGACGCCGGGCACTTCTTCGTGGTTTAGCGCCTTGGCGCGCAGTTGCTGCTCCTCTGCGGGACCGACGGGTCCCTTGTAGCCCATGATGTCCCAACCGGTCTTCACCGCCGAGGGCGCCGGCACTTGGAACTCCGCTCCAGGCGTAGCCCGATGACGCGGATAGTTCGAGAAGAACGTTCCCTTGATGGCAATCAGCGATATTCCGAAGCCGAACCCCAGCAGGTCCTGCACGCCGTCGATTTCGAACTGTCCGATCAGCATGGCGCTCATGTAACGGAGCTGCTGCGCCTCGACCATGTCGAGGAACTTCGGCCCGTAGCCGATCGCCGGCGGAACCTCGTTGACCGCCCGTACGGTACCCTCCCAGCCCGCGAAAGCGTGCTCGTTGCCGGCCAATAGGATCTGCCGCACAAAGACACGCATTCCGAAGTCGGTGATGCCCGGCTCGAATGTCTTCCAGCCGGGATCCTCGTCGACGGGGATCATCAGGTCGCCGATCCTGCTGAACACCTTGGCTGGCAGCAACGGATCGTCGGCGGCGAAGAGCCGATCGCCGAACCGCTCCAGCGCGACGGCCGCGCCGGCGCCCGTGGCGGCCATGCGCAGGAAGCTGCGCCGGGAGATTTCCTTTTGAAGCTCTTCTAAGGCGAATCGAAAGTTGCTCATAGTTGCACCGCCACTTCAGAAAACTCTTGCTCGGATTCGGGAAGAGTACCCCCGAGGATTTCCTTAATGACAAAATTTGCGGCCCGGCTCGCCAGCGCCATGATGGTAGCGTTCGGATTGGCGCTGATGTGATTGGGGATGACACTGGCGTCGCAGCACATCAGGTTCTTGATGTCATGCGACATGCCGTTGGTGTCGACGACGGAATTTCTGGGGTGCGCGCCGGCGCGGCACGTTCCCTGCGGGTGCAGCGCTCCGGACGTCAGAATGAACAGCGCCAGTGTCGAATTGAGAATCGCGGCGGGATCGTCGGCGTTCGGAAAGGTCGTGATGGCTCCCATCCGCTTAAAGATATCGGACACCTGCCGGCAAGCCGCCCGCAAGTCCGACTGGATCTTCGGTTCGAGAAATCCGGTCTTGTCAACAGCCGGATAGAGGACGATCGGCTGGTCGACGCTGCCGACGACGCGGCCGTGAATACTCGGCTTGAGTTGGAACAAAAAGGCGCCGGCGCGCTGCGGGAACTGGCGCATCAGATCCTTGTAGGGTTTGCCGAAGGTGCCGACGGAAGCTGCGACCCAGGGTGTGTTGGCCGGAAAAGCGGCGCTGGCGTGAACGAGGACGTCAAGCGGATCACCCTTCTCATCCATGACAAAGTGGCTGGTGTTCCACTGGTAACCGCGATCGGTGTTCCAGTCGGTACCCGGCAGCAGCGCGTCCAGGGGCACGCCCGGGTGCGCCTTCAGGTAGCGGCCGACGTTGTCGTTCTTCAAGTGGACATTCGAGTTGAATAAAATGACCGGCGTGCCGACGGCGCCGGCTGCAACGACAACCAACTTGCGGGCGTTTGCGGTGATGGTCTGACCGTTGCGCTTGTACGTGACGCCCGTAGCCTTGCCGTCGGTGATCTCGATGTGCACAACCGTGGCGTTGTCTTCCAGCTTGGCACCCTTTTGGATTGCTTTGGGAACCTGCGTGATCGCCGTGCTCATCAGCGAGTCGTACTTGCAAGGCATCCCGGCGTTGACGCGGTGACCACAGAAGATACAGTTGTGGCGGTTCGACGCGGTCTCGAACATGGGAATGCCCATCGACTTGGCAGCCTGCTCGTACAGGACGCTGGCCTTGTTCCATTGCTCGCGGCGGTTGCGGTGCACGTGCAGGATCTTCTCGGCCTTGAGGAAGTGCGGCTCGAAGACCGCCTTTGTCCAGCCGGCTACGCCCGTTTCCTCGGCAAAACCGTCCCAGTCGACCGTGCGCGGGCGCACCCAGGCGCCGCAGTTGATGAATGATCCGCCGCCGACAACCTTGGCCTCGCGCTGCGGGCTGGTGCGCAACGGATTAGATTGATCCATAAACGCGGGATAGAAGAAGAAGGTCTTTCCGGTAACCGCGTCGGTTGTGTCGGGCAGATACTGCCCCAAATTGATCTGCGTTGCATAGCGCCGGCTTTCCGGAGTGCCTACTCCCGGATTGGATGTAGCGGAAACATAGGGGCCCGCGTCAAGGATGAGCACGGATCCATATTGGGCAATTTCCCCGGCCAGGAAGCCTCCGCCCGATCCGGCTCCACAGATAATAACGTCATAAGTCTCTGCCATTGGTATCCTCAGTCGCGAGTCGCAAGTTGCGAATCGCGAGTTAATTCCTCACTTGTCGAAGTCAGGGGATTTCTGCCCCAGGTACATGCGCATTCCGAACCCCGTCAGATGCGCAAAGTTGCGGTACTCACCGTTGGTAAAAATGTTGTTGTTCTCGATAACGTTCGTCGTCCGGTTCATAAATTTCATCGCCTGGTAGAAGAACGAGAACTCCATGTTTCTGAATTGCCGCGACGCTCCAACCGTCCAGCTGTGACGGTTGCTGTCGGGAAACAGCGGGCCCACGCTTCGGTCCTCGACGGGCGAATAGTCGAAAACGTAACCAGTTCGCACGACCGTCTTGTCGCTGAGACGCTTCTCCAGCCCGGCGCGCACGATGTAAGACGGGCGGAAAAAGAACTTCAGCACCAGGTCTTCGGTGGTCGCCGTGTCCACTGTCTTGCTGAATTTGACGGCGACGTCCTTGAAGACGGTGTAGTTCTGCATCTGAAAGTCGACGGCGATGGTGCTGCCGAAAAACGCAGAGTTGGCCACACCGACGCCGTAGGTGGCCGGTGTGACGAAGGCCGCCGTGACAGGCTGCTCAGGAAACAACTTCGGAATCAGGTCCTTACCTATAAAGGACTCCAGGGGGTATCCGGTGGTGAAGGCAAACGAAGCCTTCCCTTTCAGCTTGTGCGTAACTTGGCTGCGGAACGTGAAGCCGACGTTGGTTTTGCTCGGCTCGTGTTTGAAGAGGTAGCCGAAGTTGTAGCCGGGCGTTTGGCTGGTGCCGGCCAACCGCGACCGCCCTTCGGGCAACAGCCGTGCAATCGAGCGGGCGGCCTGCTCCGGATCGCTGTGCGGAAAAATCTTCGAAGCCACTTCCCGGCCGAAGGTCCGGCCGTCATCGAGAGGATTGAGGATGCTCTGCTCGATCAACAGGTGTGTGTGCACTAGCGACACGCCAAAAGCGACGGCGCTGTTTTCCGTCAGTTTGAACGCAACGGTCGGCTGAAACCAGATCGATTCCAACTTGGCGCGCGAACCCCCGAAGCGTCCGACGTACTTGGTGTTCTGCGGGTCGGAGTCTTTGAAGTTGGTGAAGTTGGCGGCCAGGCCGAAGGGCGCAAAGACGCCGAAACCAAACGCGAGCCTCGAATTGATCTGGTGCGTAGCGTACAGATTGCCAATCGGGATGATGTGCGGCGAAACCGAGCCGTTGTATCCCTTGGTCGGCACGATCGTTCCGGGAGGTGTGTTCGACGGATGGTAGCGGAACAGACCGATGACGCCCAGGTTGTCCAACTGCATCCGCGTTCCGGACTGGAAGGCGATGCCGGCCGGATTGTAAAAAAGCGCCGAGCCGTCGTTGGCCACCGCAATGAAGGCGCCCCCCATCCCCGAAGCGCGAACGCCGTTTTCGAAGACCGAAAACGCGGACGCGCGGGCCGCGGCGATCAATAGGAGGAGGACGATCGTCTGAGTTAGAGCGAAACGAGTCCACAGCTTAATGGAGTGAAGCATCATCCGGGATCCTTAAAGTGGAAAAGGGTTGTGATCGATCTGGCACACCATACTCTGGAGCGCGGCTGAGTGTCAAAATATTTCGAGCGAGACTTTATTAAGAAATATCTTGACTCACGGACGCTCGTAATTGTCAGTTGTCAGGATCGCGCGGCCGCTGTAGACTCTCGGCACTGGAAGTCTGGCTCCCAAATCCCGGCCAGCACAGAAAATCATTGATGACCAACGCTGATTCGACCCAATCTGATTCCACTCTATCTGAGCGCGATCGATTTTTAATCGACAAAACGGAACTGGCCATGCGCAACGGCGTGGAGATGCTGGCGTGGTGGAAGTCGACGTTTTCCGAACACCAGGTCAAGAAGTTCCATCTCGTCGAAGGTGGCAAGACCACCACGATGCAGGGATTCTACGATGACCTCAGCATCAATGGGGCTTCCACTTCAGTGATGGGATGCCTGCAGTCCTTTCGTTTTCCGCGCGCGGCCAAACCATCCTCGGACCCGGGTGGAAGCTTGGATTCTTTTGTGCACGGCGATTATTTTCGAGTGTGCCGCTGGAAGCACGAGGATGGATTGCCGGGAGGATTCGGCTATCAGGCGCTTTTGTATAAGGAGAAGGCGACGGGCGCCTACGCGGCGTTTCCCCGCTCCGAAGATTTCTGCATCGACCTCAGCCTGGTGGGCAAACAGTATGAATGGGTGCTGCTCCAGGTGGACATCTTCGATTTCGTCCGAAGTTTTCCGCCGTTGAAGCGTTTTGCAAAAACGCTCTCCCGCATTATCAAGGAGTCGGCTTACATCGTCGTCCACGAGGATTTCATGCGCGGCACGTTTCCTCCAGCCGAAGGGGTGCGGGTCGAGCGCGGCCTGGGGTACAGTTTTGTACCGGCGCTGGTCCATTCGAACTTTTTCGGTTTTGGCCCGGGGCGCTTCGGAACAGCACTTAAGCTGTTCCGATTTGGCTTGACCAACCAGGAAGAGATGCAAATTGATCTAGCGTTCGTCGTAGCGCCGCGCAGCCAGAAGGTTCTTTATTTGCGCGGCTTCGATCCGGTCTATACCATCATCAATCTACTGGACACCGTGACGTTCGGAAAGCTCGGCTTGCGCCAGCGAGCTCATGATCGTCTTGATTTCATCATGCTGCGCCAGCACGGCCAGGTGCACCAGAACTTCATCGAAGGCTTGAGCAAAGCCCTGGAGGCCCGCCACTGGACCGACTTCGATGCGGCCACGGGCGGCCCTCCGAGTGACGCCGAGATTTCGTGAGCGGGCAGCGCCAGCAGTGCCGCGACCGTAAGGGAGCGGCATTATTCATGAATGGCATTCACCACAGAGACGCAGCGCGGCATAGCCGCAACCGTATGCCGTATGCCGTATGCCGCAGGCCGGCGACGGAGCACCAACAGAGCCGCGACCGTAAGGGAGCGGGCCCGTAAACAGGAAGCTTCATCTTAGATCCTGCTGAATTGCCCAGATTTCACAAGTTCTTACTATTAAGGAGACGCTATGCCGCCTTTTGTCGTTTGGATCGTCAAAAACATCTTGCCCGGGGTGGCCTGGCTGATCAGCATTATCATCCCTGGCCGCAAGAGTGCCGTGGTGCTTCGCGAAGCTCACAACAAAGCCGAGATCATGTCGCTCGTCAACCACGTGGAGTCGGTGTTTCCGCCCGCTGGAACCTATGTTCCGCTGCCCAAGCTGGTCGACCAGTGCTACGCGATGGGAGACTTCCCGGCCCTGTGGGCGGTCGAAGGCCTGGGCAACTATTACGCCGAAACGTTTCGGGAGAGAAAGCTCGCTGCTACCAACGTGCTGACCGATCCGCAACTGGTAGGCAGCCTTCCGTCAAAAAGCCTGACGATGCTGCACGCCGGGATCGGCCTTTCTTTTGGCAAGCGCAGTCTGGAAGGCCTTAAAGACACCAGTCCTCCTGCGGACATCCGCGCCGCGATCGAGAAATTCATCAACCTGTGCCGGACCAATTCGCAGCCCGGATATGCCGGTTGCGCATTTGAGTCTTTGGGTCTGGTGACGCTGATCCTGCACAACCCGGCAATGGCCCTCGTTGTAGACCGTCATCTGGCCGAAATGGATCCGGCGGTCGCCACGTTTATGTGGCGGGGCGCAGGCCGCGCGCTTTTTTTCCATCCGAAGAACTTCATTCCAGCCTGGAGTTCGCCCTGGCGGGGCATTGCCATGTGCAGTGAGATTGCGCCCAGCGAGTCGGCCCGCAAGAACATGCGGGCGGGGTTTTCGTGGGCCCTTACGGTGGTCAACATGCGCCATCCAATCATCATGGAGCAGCTGCTGCTCACACAGGGCCGGGATTTTGCCGACCGTGACGCGTTCATCAACGGTGTGATGTCCTCGATGACGATGCGTTACGACACCAGCCCGGAAGATCCATACATTACGCGTTTCATCGAGCATCAGCCCCAACATTCCAACCCTTTGTTAAGCGAGTTGTGGGAATCCGAGATCCGCAAGCCCTGCCAGCAGGTGATCCGGGAGATTCATCCGGCACTCAAACAGCACCAGCGACTCGACGAGGTCTTCCACTTCCAGTCGCTGCCAGACCTGGTTGCCAAACTCAAGGGAGGAAGCGCCGCCAGCAGCCACCACATGTACGTTTAACAGGTAGCAGGTGGCAAGGGGCAAGAGTACAAGTGGCTCTTACTTGTATTCTTGCCTCTTGTCACTTGCCACTTGACCCGTGCAGCTGCTGCCGCAGCCCGCCGTGCACGCCAGGCAATGGGTTCCGGTGAGGATCGAGCGATTTTCCAGATCCTGCGGCGTGATATCCCACAGCGACAGTGGTTCCCCGTTGGCCAGTTGCATCTCCAGCATCTGGTTGAAATCGCAATCATAGAGTTCGCCGCGGTAGCCGACACTCAAAGTCGTGCGGCACATCAGGCCTTCCACGGTCCGCGGATTAAACGCAGTAGCGAGCAGCTCCAGGTATTGGTCCCACTTGCCTTGCCTGCGCAGGTCTTCGGCGAAGCGGGCAATAGGCTGATTGGTAATCGTGTACAGCTTGTTGAAGACGACTCCGAAGTCGCGGAGCAAAACGCTTTTGTAGTCGGCTTCCAGTTCAGCCTGGGGTCCGGGAAGCGTCGCGCCAAGCGGGTTGTAAACCAAATGGAGCGGAAGCTCTGTTCCGTAACCCGCTGCGTTTAGTCTTCGCAACGCCGAAATACTCTTCTCGAACACGCCGTTGCCGCGCTGCTGGTTTACGTTTTCTTTCGAGTAGCAAGGCAGCGATGCGATCACTTCGACTTCGTGCCGCGCCAGGTAGCCGGGCAGATATTCGTAATTGGGCAATTCGATGATCGTAAGATTATTTCGGTCGATTACATGGCAACCGGAGCCGCGGGATACCTCGACGAAATAGTTGAAAAATTCACTCAGCTCGGGCGCGCCGCCTGTAATGTCGACGACGGGCGGACGATGCCTGGTAATCCAGGCGCCAATGCGGCGTGCCGTCGGTTCGTCGATCATCTCGGTGCGCCAGGGCGCGGCATCGACGTGGCAGTGACGGCAGGCCTGATTGCACTTGCGCCCAACGTTGAGCTGCAGCGTCTGCAGCGCGAAGCGCCGAAGCGTCAGGCCGTTGTCGGCGAGTTTCTGTTCGAACCGATTCATCCGTTCAAGTGGCACGTGACAAGGGGCAAGAATACAAGGAAAAGCTGAAAAGGGTTACTTGTATTCTTGCCCCTTACCACTTGCCACTTGCACGCGGAACGCTGCCAGCGTCCCTCCGGCGCGGGCCATGTCGATGTCGGCTTGCGCGCGGCGGGCCAGCACGCCTGCATATGGGTTGGAGGGCCGCAGCGCCGCCAGAAAACCGGGCGCCATCCATTCCCAGAATTCCAGCGCGTACACCAAGCCGTTCTCAAAAGATTCTTTTAAGAGCGGCTCATCGATTCTCCGGCCCGCGCCCAGCACGCGATCGAGATCGCTGTTGTTGACCATCGCATAGGCAAAGGCGATCCCCTGAACGCAAGAGCCGGTATCGAACACGCGGGCGCGGACGGCCCTGCGTATGGCCGCATCGATATTGTGATTCTTGAAATACAGCATTCGACCGTAGCCGTGCGCAACCAGAAGCTGGATCTCTTGCGGAAACGCCTGAAGGAAGGCGCTGACTTCGGGGAGTCTCAACCGGGACATCGGAAGCAGTCCCAGTAGACTGAATCCGCGCGTGACCGTTCCAAAGAAATCCGGTTCGTAGAGCGCCAGCATCGCACCGGCGCCTTCGTAGGCAAAGAGGCGATGGTCGGGGCTGGAAAACGAATCGATGATGGACTTCAAACGCTGCGGATCAAAGGCCGCCAGCTCGACGGCCGCGATGCCCATTCCGCAGTGCGCAATCGGGCGGATTGCCAGCGGCAACGCCGGGTCAGCCAGGCTCTGCCCGGGTTGCGCCTGCTTGAGAAATGTCGACGACAGGTTCTCCATCTTCCAGAAGGAAGCCGTCTTTTCGGCCATGTCCGATGTGCGCTGGGCCTGTTGCTGGATGGTCGACATGCGGCTGACATAGTCGGCCTGCGCCATCGGGCCCGCCACGGCCGCTCCCGAGACAGTTCGAATCGTAATCAGCTTCCGAGCCCAGGCTTTCCAGGCGGGAATTGGATCCAGGTCGGAAGGGATGCGGTGCGGATCTCCCGATTTCACCGGACGATTCTACAATGTTGGCGGCGTCTGCGCACGGCCAGAACGTTCCCCTATTTCCGAGTACTTGGCGCAGATCGGGCGCAATGGAGGACAGAAAAGGCCGAAAGGCACGGTCGAAATCGCTGACTGTTGGGCAGAGACGAGAGATCAGCGAAAAAAGTAAACCGCCGCTGCACGGTGGAACAAAATGTAATCGACCGGGCTCAATATTTTCCGATCGCCCCAAAATCCAGCTCTACGATAAGCAGATTCTCCGGTGTTTCATCCTTTTTAAACTTTATGAATCCTAGCTCTCCAAGCCTGACTAGTTCTCTATAGAAGGTGCGCGCTGTTACGTCCCTATATGCAGCCCTAATAAAAGGCACCTCCTGAAGTTCCGTAAACTTGATTTTTCTAGAAGGGTTCTCCGAGAATGGATCGGTGGGTTCTGTCTCATGTAACAGAAACTCAAGGAGGCTGAATTCTCGCTGGTTAAGGAGACGACGGCGTTCGCCCAGTCTTTTGTTAAACGCCCGCACCAGCATTGCTCGGTAGATGACCCGATTCAACTTGGTCTTAATGAACGTGTTGATTCCTTTCAATTCAGAGGCGAACCCTCTTAGCCCAAATGTCACGAATGGAGTCACGTCGAAGGGCTGCCGCCCTCTGCATTTTTGCAAAGACTTTTTATATTCTGCCTCATTCCTGTAGAAGTAATTTGACAACCCATAGAACCCCAGGACGTTATATCCACCCTGAAAAAGAATGCCAGCTTCAACAAGCCTTGAGACCCTTCCATTTCCATCCCCAAACGGGTGAATTGTCACGAGGACAAAGTGAGCAAGAAGCGCCCGAATTACAGGGTGCTGATCTTGTAACTTTCCGGAGTTGACAAAATCGACGTAGTCATTCATTAGCTTGGTGACGTGCTCGTGTGGCGCACCCCTGTGAACTCCACCCATTTCCGGGGTACCGACAGTCACGGGAAAGGTCCGAAATTTACCTGGGATGTTATGCGTTTCATCGGATTGCGTCGTAACCTTCGAATGCACTCCGAGAACGTCGCTAATTTGCAAAGGCGGATTCTGAGGCCGAAATCGTAGTTTCACCCAATCCTGTGCAATCGCAGAATTCCTAATCTGTAGTTGTTCCTTGGTGATTTTGGCTGGAGTAATGCTTGCCTCCAAAAGATCCATTTGCTGGGACACTTCCGCCTCTGAGAGAGGATTCCCTTCAAGCGCAGTTGTGCCGTGTACAGCCCTCACGCGGTTGAGTTTGTCCAATTGATTTTGCCAGTCCGAAGGCACCACCAAATTGAGCGCAGCTTCTTTGTAGGCTTCGACTGAGATTAGGTCGCTCATTAAATCTTGAGCGTTTAACCTAAAATCGAAGGAAAACGACTCCCAATTCATTTGATTTGTACCCTTATGTGACGTCTAGTTTGACATGTAGAAACAAATAGTCAATCTATTACTTTAACTATGTTTATGGTTTCTAAATCACCAAACAATACATCGTATATGACGCGCTGAATGACTGGCTGTTTGGCGGGCGGAGCCTGACAGCATTGAGCCGCTCAAGCTACGCTAGCTGCTAGGGCCAAACGAGGTCAATGCCACCGCGCTCTAGCGATCAACTGCTTGATCGAAGGGAACTCACCCGGCTAGATCACCAGAGATAGTTTTTCGCTTGCGCCCAATGCCAAACAGAAGCGCCGCCCAAATTCACCAAGTTGATTCTAAACGTCTGCGAGAGTATGATTTTGCGACATTCTGTCAGGGAATCCTATGTCATCGGAAGGTCGCGTCAAGACAGGCGGTATCGCCGACCTCGTTCCGCGCCTGAAAGATCAGGGCTACGAGTCCGAGCGGGTTACTCGAAGGCGGGCCTGGGTGGAAGAGCGAACCGGCGCCCACCTCCGCCACGTCGGATCGCATTCGGTCGACTCGGAGCAAATGCGCGGCAACATTGAGAACCCGGTGGGCGCCGCACAGATTCCGCTGGGAATCGCCGGACCGCTTGACGTGCGCGGACGGCACGCCAACGGCACGTTTTACGTCCCGCTGGCGACCACCGAGGGCGCGCTGGTCCGTTCCTACGAACGAGGGATGGTTGCCCTGACTCGCTCGGGAGGCGTCGAAGCCGCGCTGGTCGGAGATGAAAACCAGATCAGCCCTTCCTTCTTCTTCGAAGGCATCGCCGCCGCTGCCGCTTTCTCGCCCTGGCTCGAAAGCCACTTCGAGGACATCCGCCTCCAAGCCGAGTCGACGACCCGTCATGGCAGGCTCAAGAACCTGCGCTGCCACCAGATCGGGAGGCAGGTCATCGTCAATTTTGGCTTTGAGACCGGCGACGCTCAGGGCATGAATATGATCGTCAAGGCGACCGATCAGGTCTGCCGCTGGATCGTCGAACGCCTGCCGGGGGTTTCTTACTTTCAGTTCAGCGGCATGTGTTCGGAGAAGCGTCCTTCGGGGTACCTGCTGTCGCGCGGCAAGGGAAAGTCGGTTGTGGCCGGCGCGCTGTTGCCCGATGCGATTTTGAAGGCGTACCTGCATTGCTCGTCCCGCCAGCTCTTCGACGTCTGGCAATCAACCGTGATCGGCCACTTGGCCGCCAACGCCATCGGATACAACGCGCAGTACGCCAACGGGCTGACGGCCATGTTTATCGCCACCGGCCAGGACGTCGCCAATGTCGTCAACTCGTCCTGCGGTGTGACCAACTTCGAACTGGCCGACGGCGGACTCTATGTGAGCCTGACGCTCCCGGCGCTTTCGGTGGCCACCGTAGGCGGCGGCACCAACCTGGGAACACAGCGCGAGTGCTTGGAAATGCTCGACTGTTACGGCTCCGGCAAGTCGAAGAAGCTGGCGGAAATCATGGCCGCGGCGCTGCTTGGAGGTGAGATTTCGATGGGCGCGGCTATCGCATCTGGAGAATTCGCCGCCGCGCACGAACACTACGGCCGCAACCGGCCTGGGACAACAAGCGGATCCGAATGATGCCGGATGCAACCCCCAATGGCTCGGTGGTCCTGGTCACCGGAGGCAGTCGCGGAATCGGTCGCGCCATCGTCGAGGACCTGGCTCGCGCCGGATCGACTGTCGCGTTTACCTACAGCAACAGCCGGCCAGCCGCCGAGGAACTGGTAGCGGAATTGACCGGGCAAGGATGCTCGGTCAGCAGCCACCAAGCCGATGTCAGGGATTACAAGCGCGCCTGCGACTTGATCGCAGAAATCGAACAATCGATCGGGCCGATCGGTGTTCTGGTCAACAACGCCGGCATCAAGCGCGACAGCGCGCTGCATCGCATGGAACCCGAGGCCTGGACCGAAGTCATCGAGACCAATCTGGGGGGCACGTTTCACTATTGCCGCGCGCTGATCTACCCCATGATTAAGCGCCGCGGCGGATCCATCATCAATATCGTCAGCGTCAGCGGGATAGTGGGACTGGCCGGCCAGACCAACTATTCGGCCTCCAAGGCGGGGATCATCGGTTTTACCCGCGCGTTGTCCCGCGAAGTGGCGCGCTTTGGCATTCGCGTCAACGCCATCGCGCCGGGCTTCATCGAGACAGAGATGCTCACGGACATCCCCGAAGAAGCGCGCAAGCGAATGTTCTCTCAAATTCCGCAGGGGGCGCCCGGAACTCCGCGCCAAGTCGCCCACGCCGTCGCGTTTCTGGCCGGTGACCAGGCGCAGTACATCACTGGGCAGGTTCTGCCGGTCGATGGCGGAATGGTGTAAACGATTTATGAAGATTTTCGGGCGTGAATACGAGTCCAGTTACGACGCCATCATTATCGGATCGGGCGTCGGCGGGCTGATCTGCGGCGGGTTGCTGGCGCAAGCCGGAATGAAGGTCCTGCTGGTCGAACGCCACTACGTTCTGGGCGGTTATTGCAGCACGTTTCGCCGCAACAAATTCGTGTTCGATTCGGCCACGCACTTTTATCCGCTGCTGGGTAATCCATCCACTCTGACAGGGAAGATCCTTCAGAAACTGGAAATTCCCACGCGCTGGATCAAGATGGATCCGGTCGACAAGTTCCACTTCCCCGACGGAGAGACCTTCGAAGTTCCGGCCGATTTTTCGGTGTACCTGGACCGCCTGAAGGGGCGCTTCCCCGAGCAGGTCGAACAGATCGACCGCTTTTTCGCCGAAGTGCGGGAAGCGTACCTGTACGGCCTGCTTTATTACTTCAAAGACGTCTCTAATGCCGTCGCCGAGAAGTTCAAGCCTTATACGCTCGAGCAGAAACTGCACGAACATTTTCAGGACCCGCGCCTGCGCGCTCTTCTGATGGCCGACACGTCGCACTGGGGTTCGCTGCCAAGCCGGACATCCTTTCTGTTTGACTCGCTGCTGCGCCTTTCCTATTTTCTCGGCAATTACTACCCCGAAGGCGGCTCGCAGGTCTTCGCCGACGATCTGGGCGCCGCCATCAAACAACGCGGCGGCCGCGTCCTGTTGTGCGGGTCGGCCGAGCGGATTCTCATCGAAGACGGCCGCGCCGCCGGTGTCCTCGTCCAGACCGTTTCGCGCACTCGCCCCGAGCGCGTCGAGTTCCGGGCGCCGGTTGTCATTTCCAATGCGGACGTTCTGCACACGTACACTGACCTGGTTGGCGTGGAGCACTGTGGCCGCGAGGTCCTCGACCAGGCCCGCAAGCTGCGACCGACCCACGCCTGTTTCCTCGTTCACATGGGGTTGCGCGGCGTGCGGCGTGAAGAACTGGAGAAGATTGAGGGCTATCACTGGTTCTCCTGGGACCCCAATGATCTGGAGCGCACCTTCTTCAAACTGTTTTTCCCGACGCACTTTGAGCCGCGCATGGCGCCGCCCGATCATCAGATCCTGATCGTTCAGAAAATGAGCCCCGTTGCCTACGACGAAGTCCAGGATTGGCAGGCGCACAAACAGGAGATCGAAGCACAGATCCTCGACGATCTGCGCCGCCTGCTGCCGGGCATCGATGACCACATCGTCATCAAATTAAGCGCCACGGCCAACACCTCGTTTCGATACACGCTCAACTACCAGGGCGCCATGCTCGGCTGGGAAATGTCACCGGATCAACTCGGTACCGACCGGCCCTCCAACGAAACGCCGATTGAGAATCTCTATCTGGTCGGACACTGGACGCAGCCCGGCGGTGGAATCACTCCTGTCATTCTTTCGGCTCAGCGCGTCGCCAAGCTGGTGTTGAGCCGGCGGGATGATTTGCCGGCTCAGACGCAGAAGCCGGCGAGTCGCGGCGAGCGCGAAAAGGGAAGGGAGAGCGTCACTTCACTCGGAGCGCCAACAGAGCCGCGACCGTAGGAGGGAATTACTCATGGCGAACGTCGTTCCAATGATTTTTGTAGCTGATATCGTACTTGCGCCTTCGCGCGGATTAATCGGATTAACACGGATTAACACGGATTAATTGCAATGCGTTGGGGGTTAATAAGTGCAACTCAAGTGCAATGCGCCTAATCCGTTTAATCCGTGTTAATCCGCGCTAGATTGTTGTGGCCATTTCAAATTGCCCGAAGAACGATGACAAAGATTCAACGATTTTGGCAATTGATAGCATGAATAGCATTCACCACAGAGACCCAGAGCGGCCGTCGGGGCCGCAACCAAAGTCGGCAGCGGGCCGTAGGCAGCGTCCGGAGAGCCAACAGAGCCGCGGCCGGAAGGCCGCGGGCGGTAAAGAGGTGTCAGTGCCACGAACGAAGAAAGTGGTGATACTGATACACGCGGCAAGAACACGTTGGTCACCGCTCTCTTCGTTCGCGGCACTGATACCTCTGTGTCCTCTGTGTCTCTGTGGTGAATTCACTTGTGAATAATGCGGGTAAGGGAGCGGGCCGGTAGACCCGGAGCGCCAACAGAGCCGCGACCGGAAGGTCGCGGTCCGGTAGACTGAAAGCGAAATCTAGAATCTTGCTGAAATAACAAGATTTCATCCACGTGTAATACAAGGACCTAAGCATGGACAACCCAACGGGAAAAACCGGGGACGCACTGACGTCCGATCAACAGCGCGCCGTCATGGACGCTGCGCTGGCCGTACTGACAAGAGGCGGAATGACGGCGACGATTCTCGAAAAAATCGCCGAGCGCTGCGCCATTACCGCCCCCAAAATCTTTTTGCACTTCGGCGGCACGGAAAAGCTGATCGAGGCGCTGTTGCAACGCCAGTTGGACCTGATCGCGGGCTCTGTTACCGTTCCCGAACTGCGCTTCCCCGGAGAAACCCTGCGCGATGAACTGGAAGGCTTGGCCCGGATTATCCTTCAGGTTTGCCGCGAGCACCTCGGCGTTCTGCGCTCCATGCTGGCCGAGTCCCTGCGTAGCCAGGAGTTCGCCGAGGTTTTCTACCGCACGTTCATCCTGCGCGGGCGTCACCTCTTTGTCGAATTCCTGGCGGCCCGCAAAGACCGCGGCGAACTCCGCTCCGACTTGGACACCGAAGCCGCGGCCGCATCCTTTCTGGCCTCGCTGATCATGTCGCTGCTGCTGATCGAAGTATTCGGCGGCAAAGCGGTTGAAAAGATCGACGACGAGCGACTGGTCAAGAGCATGACGGAATTGTTTCTTGCGGGCATTCTGCCCCGGAAGTCGGCATGACCAATCGCGAACAACTCCACCGCGCCATCGAACGGATGCAGCAGGAACGCGGGGTTCTGCGCAGCAAGATCGGGTTGTTGTCGCAAGAGCAGCTTGATTTTCGCCCGCTGCGATCGTCCTGGTCGATCGGACAGGTCGGCCACCACGTCGGTCTGGCCGAGGGCGTCTGGCAGAGCTACCTGTCCGAATTGCTCAGGAACGGCGCCGGCGGCGGGAACAAGACCCGCAAGGTTACGTGGAGGGAAGTTCCCTTCAGGTCCCGGCTTGTTCCCAACATCGTGATGGAATCGTCGTTGTTTCAGACGCCGATCTCGATGATGCTGTATCTGGCGCCACGACCGCTGCAGTCGATGATGTTTGCCGTTCCCATCGTTCGAATGGAAGCGTCGCCGCGGATGCAACCCGAAGCGGGCTTGCCGCGCTCGACTATTCTGGATTCTCTCGACCAGGTGCGCGCCGCAACACTGAAAATTGTTGAGCCCAGCGCCGACTGGGATCTCACCAACTACCGGATCGACCACCCATTCGTGGGCAACCGGGATGTCTATGGAATGCTCGACCTGATCGCAAGCCACGATCAGCGCCACAACCAGCAGATCGACACGATCCGAAAAAGTCCCCGATTCCCGGGCTAGGAACCACGCATGAGCGCGCAGCACGTAGCGATCCTTGGACATCTCGGCCCGCTCGCGCGCGCCGCAGCCGCGGCCTTGGAGCTTCGAGGCCACGCGGTTGCTCGGATTGAATCCCCGGCTGTTCCTGCGCAGCAGGACGCCCTTCGGCCCGAAACGATTTTGATTTTTCCATTCGCCCCTTCGATGCGACGCGAGGCGATCGAAGATTCCGCAGCCGATCTCCGCTATCTTCGGACCTGCCTGGAGTGGTCCCGGCAGGCCGGCGCGACACGCGCTGTCCTGCGCAGTCACGCCATCGCTTACGGTTGCAGCATGAAAAACCCCGGGCTTCTGGAGGAGGGGCGGCCGTCGTTGTTGCCACGGGATTCGGTCTCCCGGCGCTGGCTGGAGGCCGAAGGAATTCTGTTCGAATTCCCGGACCTGGCCCCGGCGGCCCTGCGGCTGACAACGCTGCTTGATCCAGCCGAGGGCGATCTGATCGCCCGCATGCTCGCGGGGCGCCTGGCCCTTCCGCTGGCAGGCTATGATCCGCAACTACAGCTCCTGTCCCTGTCCGATGCCGCCGAAGCTCTGGCGCGAGCCGTCCAGTCACGAGCCACCGGGATCTTCAACATCGCGCCAGCCGGCACAGTTCCCGTCAAGGACGCCATGAAAGCCTCGGTCCCCTGGAGACTTCCGATCGCCGGCGCGTTGCAAAAGCCGATCCGCTCACTGCTGTGGAAGCGAAACCTGGCTGCATTTCCGGGCGAACTCTACGACTGCCTCAAATACAACTGGACGATTTCGCCTGCGAGGGCTTCCGAGGAGCTGGGGTTTGAGCCGAAAGCCTCCAGCTCGGAAGCTTTGCGCGACTTTCTCGGCCGCTCCGGTCGCGGCCGTCCAGAACGGATCCGGTCTTCTTATGACGAGTTCGGCCTCGACCCGGATTATCTCGAGAAATTCTCCTGGTGGTTTTCGTTCCTGCGCAAGGTCTACTGGCGTGTCGAGGTCGAGGGGCTGGAAAACATACCGAAGACGGATGCGGCGCTGCTGGTCGCCAATCACCGCGGCTTCATGCCGTTTGACGGGGTCGTCCACCGATCGCTGATTCTGAAGGCTCACAACCGCCACATTCGCTTCCTGGTGATTCCGTCCCTGTTTAAGTTTCCGTTCCTGTCGGATTTCCTGATCCGGCAAGGTGGCGTAGTGGCCAGCCAGGCCAACACACGAAAGCTTTTCGCCCGGCGCGAGCTGGTCGGGATTTTTCCCGAGGGAATCAACGGCGCGTTTCGAATGTACCGGGGCGCCTACAAGCTGGGCGAGATGGGCCGGAACGTCTTTGCGCGGATGGCCATCGAGAACGGCGTGCCGATTATTCCGGCCGCTGTGATTGGCCACGTCGAAATCTTTCCGATCCTCAAGAGAATCCCCAGCTCGCTGGTAACGCGCATGACCGGATGGCCATTTTTTCCCATTACGGCCACCTTTCCTCTGCTTCCGCTGCCCCTTCCAACCAAGTGGCACATCCGATATCTGGAGCCGATTCCGGTCAATCACCTCCGCCCATCCGACGCAGGCAATCCCAAGGTGGTCGGCGAACTGGCCGCCCATGTCGGCCAACTGCTTCAGAAAAACATCGACGAGATGCTTTCCCGGCGCAAGCACGTCTTCTTCGGAAACATCTTCGACCGTTCGGCTGTTCCTTCGAATCACCCGCCGTTGAAGGCTTCCCGATGAGGGCTCTGGCGCAGTACGTCTTGCGCGCGCTGCAGATTTCGGCGATATGCCTGCGTCACGTCTTTCAGATTCTCATCCTTCGTCTGCGCGGGCGCCCCGGCATCAGCGGCCCGGTGCGGTTGCGGACTGCTCTCGAAGAGCTCAGCGGCAGCTTTTTGAAGTTCGGTCAGATCCTTTCGCTGCAGGTCGACGCGCTGCCCCGCGCTTACTGCGACGAGCTGCTCAATCTGCTGGACCGCGTTCCTTCCTTTCCAGCCGAACAGGTCAAGGAGATTTTCCTGGACGAGCTCAGCGACTCGCCCGACAACCTGTTCCGCGAATTCAACTACACGCCGGTCGCAGCAGCGTCGATCGGCCAGGTCCACCGCGCTGTGCTCAAGGATTCGACCGACGTTGCCGTCAAAGTCCAGCGGCCTGGAATCCGCGAAGTGTTCCTGCGGGACGCCGTATTGCTGCGTCTGTTTGTCCGAATCGCTTTCCTGCTGCGCATCCGCAGCCTGTACTTCATGCGCGACCCGGTGCGCGAGTTCAACGAATGGATCCTGGACGAACTCGATTACCGGCGCGAAGCCAGTTACGCCGAGGTCCTTGGCCGCAACGCCCGGCAGACACCGACGGAAACGGTGCCTCGGATCTACTGGGAACTGACGACAGCGCGGATCCTGACTGCGGACTTTTTGAAGGGCTACAGCGTCATGGAGTACCTGCGCCTGCGTGACCGCGGTGATCGCGGGAAGCTGGCCGAACTGGAGCGGCTCGGCTTTGATCCGGCCCAATTTGTCTCCAACGTCATCACGAATTTTCTCAGCGACGCCTTCAAATTCGGAGTCTTTCACGCCGACCTTCACCCGGCGAACCTTCTGATCATGCAAAACAACGTCGTCGGTTACGTCGACTTTGGAATCGTGGGAAGCATGACGGCCGAAGCACGCCGCAAGCAGATCGAGCTGACTCTGGCCTACGTCCGCGGCAAGACGGAGGATATCTTTGAAGCCTTCATGAACGTTTGCACGTTTACGAACAACGCCGACCTGCCCGGCTTTCGCCTGGAGCTGGCGCGGCGCAGCCGGCTGTGGTACCGCGAGCCCGCCATCGGCGGGGTGCCGTCGTTCAGCAAAAGCCTGACGGTCGCGATGATCGATTTGTTGAGTCTCTGCCGGAGTTACGGTGTGCTGGTCGACCGCGAGATGATCAAGTACATCCGATCGCTGTTTTTGGCCGACGGTCTGGTGTCGCGCCTGGCGCCGGGCCTGGACCTGGCGCCTCAGTTGCGAAGACTTTGCGAACAGTACCTGGCGCGTGAGGCTCAAGGTAAGATGCTCTCCCAGGGGACAGCGCTGACGCTGCTGGCAGATCTGTCCGGGTGGCTCCAGGCTGGACCGGGGCGCATGCTGCGGGCACTTGAATTGGCCGAAAGGCGACAGGTCCGAATCCAGACACGGCCCGACCTGGTGCACCAACGCCCCGGGGATGACCGGACCCGGCCGCTGTTTGCGGCAGTCGTGTGGCTGGTGACGCTGCTGGTGGCCGCTGCTGGCCGCGAGCGACTTTTTGAGGGCACCGGCTTTTTTCTGATCGGGTTCCTGGTGCTGTGGACCGGTTGGCTGGTTGTCCTGATGCGTCGCAACGCCGGGACCATCACCGGGCCGCGAGCGTGAACGAGCAATTCACAGCAGCCAGACCACCGAGCGCGAACAGTGCCGCGCCCGGAAGGTCGCGGGTCGTGATAATGAACCGAATATGGAAAACGCAGAAAGCTCTGGCGCGGATTATTCACAAAATGAAAAGCTTAGTCACGAATTACACGAATGACACGAATTACACGAAAAAAGCTTTGCAGTTCAGCTGCTTGGCTCAAAATCGGGATCCCGCCTGAATCAGTGTTCGTGATAATTCGTGAAATTCGTGACTAGGTTTTTCAATGTGTGAATATTGAGCACCAACAGAGCCGCGACCGTAAGGGAGCGGCCCTGTATAATGAACTGAACTTGACATACGTGGAAAACTTGATTTGTTGTTGAGCACCACCCAAGCAGGAGGACTTCATGGAAGGTCTGATTCTATCGATGGTTCGTTTCTCAACTGCGCTGACGCTCTTCGGCGTCGAGCAGATGCAGACCGCCATGAGCGTCGCCAACGGGACTGGGGACGTTTCGCGAGTTCTAGACCGATTCCAGGCGGCCCTGGAATCGATGAGCGACTCGCTGACCCACCGGCTTGATCATGATAAGAAAGAGACGATGCGATCCATGATGGATATGTCCGAGGAGGTGGTTCATCGAACGTTTGACGGGATCAACACGGTGGATCCCCGGCAGGTCATGCGAGCCACCAATGACCTGGTGCGAAAATCTTCGGATGCGGTATCGGGCTGGATCAACTCCGATCGGCTTGCAGCCGACGACGACGATATTCCGCGCCGCGCCGCCGACGTTTTGGGTTGACGCAATTCTTGCTGAAGGGGACAAAACTCACCAGTTAATGAGTGCTACATAACCAAGTGACACTCCGTCCCGGCGGCAAGCCCTTTCCGAGCGCCTCCAGTGCAGGGCTGCTGTCACTGCGTTATGTAAAGTTCAATAGTAATGCTGAAAATCGTTGCAATGTCTTGTGCGGGTAATTTAATGGAACCAGTTCTGCAAACCCGTGCTAAGGTAATCAAGCTCAAGCTGCACATTCCTTTTAACCAAGGGCAGCGATGTCAAACTAGGAGAAACCGATGCAAACCTTGCTTGTTTCAATGATGCGTTTGTCGACCGCCATGGCCCTCTTTGGATGGGAACAGGTTCAGCACTCGATGAATGTGCTGGACGGGGGAGAGGACATCAATAAGGCCATCGATCGCGTCGAAAAGGCCCTGAACTCCCTGACCGATACCCTGGTAACCCGAATGGACAGCGAGAAACGCGATACGGTCAACTCCGTCACGAAGATGTCCAAGGACGTCGTCGACCGGAGCTTCGACAGCGTGAGCATGATGGACCCTCGCGAAATGATGCGCGCCGGAAACGATCTAATGCAGAAGACGACCAACGCAACCGCCGAGTGGGTTTCCAAGACCGCCTCAGCCGTTGAGGATACCGTTGATGCCGACGACGAGGTCACTCCCAAGAGGAAGAAGAGGAAGGCGAACTAACCCGCTTTTCTCACAAGGTATCGTGGCGCCGGCCGCCAGGCCGGTGCGCTCGGGCCCAAAGGGCCACAAGCTAAGGCTGTGGCGCCTGAGAATCCCAGTTCCGCGCGGCAATAGGTACCTTTTCGGAAATGCGGGAGTAGCCGTCGGAGGGCCTTTTGAGATCGTTTGCCTGGAGCCTTGCGAGACGGCCGTCTGTCTCCAGTGAGGCGGCATCCGGTCCCAAATCTGCGCTGGCGGTTTGGGAGAAGTACGGTCTGCGGTCGACCCTTCTGTCGGATCGCAGAGGCGACCCTCGATTTGCGGCCCTGACGCGAGCCTCCCGCTTTCGCCTCGCTCTTGAGGAACTGGGGGATCTGTATGCCCTATTCGGGCGCTTTGCGACAGGTCGCGCCGATCTCCTCCCCAGCCCCCACCTGAGGCAGATTCGCAAGATTCGTATCGCACGGCCGCTTTTGGCGCGCGCGCTGGTCGAGCAGGAATTCGGCCCCCGCATAACCGACGTAGAGCCCATCGATGTTCGAGCCTGCTCGGAGGTCTACCGGGCTTCCTGGCGCGACGGCCCCGTCATTATCGAATACTTCCCGCCCGATTCTGCGTGCCTGCGCCTCGACTCCTTCGAAGATTTTTCGAAGGGCATGCGCCATCTTGCCGATGCCGCCGAGAGCCCGTTGGCGCGCCATCATGTGCTGGAGCGATTTCGGGAATGGCTTCTGCTGCAGGCCGACATTGAGCGGAAGCGAACCATCCTCGAAAACCTTTCGCGTTCTCCGCAAGATTGCATCACTCGGTTTCCGAAGGTGGTCGCTGAGCTACAAACACGCCGCTTTCTGGTCTATCACGCGATGGAAGGCGAACCGGTCGACGCCCAACTGCGCGCGCAAAGTCCGCAAGCCGGCCTGATCCTGCAGCGCGTTGTGGAGGCTTTCCTGGAGCAGGCCTTGCTGTTGTCTCTGCTTGATGCCGATGTCCAGCTGGAGAACCTGATCACGCTTCCGGAGGGGCGGGTGGGTTTCCGGATTGTCCCGGCGTTGGCGCCCATTCCACCCGAATGGAGTTACGAGTTGCTGCAGTATACGGCTTCAACCGCCGCTGCAAACAGCCCGCGTGCGCTGCACATGCTGGCTCGAATGTCCGCCTTGCAGGATGTCTACGCCGGGGAGCAGCGCCTTCTGCGCGAACTCTCCGGGCTGCAGCCGGAACTGAAAATCAACGTGGTGACTCCCGAGTCCGTCACGTCGATGGAAAATTACTGGCGCGCTCTGGGTGCAACCCCGCTGCGTCCGCCCTTTTTTCTCGAGCTTTTTCATCGTGAGGCCACGCTGCTGGGCCAGTATAATGGCGACTTGAGTCCGTCGACAGACCTGATCAAGGAATCTCTGTGGCCCGTGCTGGGCCGAATTCTGAGATTTCGTCTGGGTGAGATGCTTTCCGCCGAGAAAGGCCGCGAATGGCTGATCGGCTCCGGACTGTTGATGCTCGGCGCAACCCGCCAGCTTGGGTTGACACTGGAGCAAATCCGGGATAATGAACTGGCGTTGGTGCTTGACCAGCAGCCGTATGCCGGCAGCGCCCGCAAGACACCGTCACCGACGCCGGTTCTGGTCGGTGCAACCATGGCCTTGGGCCTTTTTGCGGCGGCGCTGTATCTGAGCTTGACGGTCGCCGGGTCCAGCTATAGATTCGTCGCCGGTCTGGTAGCGATCGTGACCGGGCTGGCGTTGGCAATTTTGGTCTCCAAAATCGAGTAACCCTATGAAAACGACTAAAACGGCCACGGCCGAGATTCCCGGCGATCCCGGCCTGGTGTATGACATTCTGACCGACTACGACACCTACAGCGATTGGATGCCGCACATCAGCCGCTCGAAACTACTCGCGCGCGAAGGGGATCTTGCGATCGCGGAATTCGAGGTGGACGCTCCCAAGAAGGGCCAATTCGCAGTCGAGTGCATCCATACACGAAACCGGCAGGTGATGACACGCACGATCAGCGGCGATGTTCCGCTGACCGAAGTCGCCTGGGATTTGACACCGGGTAGCCCGGGCACTACCAGTGTCAAGATCACCATGCGTGCCGCCGGCTGGAAGACGCTCTTGCCTGCCTACCGCAAGTACAGCGATGCGACGAAATGCTTGAAGGCGCTGCACAAGCAGGCGGCGACGTTTGGAGACTCCCTGGCGGTCGAAGACTCGTCCGGTGAGAAGGTATTTGAGCTGGCCGAAACCGAACAGGGTTTGGTCTGTTGGCACCGTGGAAAGAAATACACTCTAACTCCCGCTGCGGAAGGGAAGTAATGATTAAAGCCGTCATCAACATCGACAGTGCTCCCCGCCACCACGTCTACAACGTTCTGACCGACTACGCGCGCTACCGTGAGTGGCTACCCGGCTGCGAGCAGTCCAAGGTGCTTTCCAGCAGCGGCGACACGGCCGACACGGAAATCACCATCAACAGCATGAAGAAAATGACACTCGGCTTGCGTTTTGAGGCCCAACCCACGCAACTCCTCAGCTTCCGCATGATCAGCGGAAAGGAAATTAAGGCGTATTCGGGATCGTATCGCTTCATGGATTCGGCTGACGGCAAAGGCACAGTGGTCGTTGCCGAAATGGAAATTGATGCCGGCGCGATGGTGCCAAAATTCATGGTCGATCGCATGGCGAAAAAATCAATTGAAGATACCGGCACCGCGCTCCGAAAATACATTCCAAGCCTACCCGTGCAGGCCCCACCTGCCGGCGCCCCGCAGCCGGTCGCTGCCGTGGCTGCGCCGCAGGCAGCCTCGAAGCCGCGGCGGGCGCGCCGGATTCTGCAGGTTGTCAAAACCTCGGATGGCTATCGCGTCTGGATGAACGGCGAGTACTACGTTCTAAAGAACACCTAGCACGTGGCTGGTCCGAGCCGCGCGCGTAAGCAAGCGGGCAATCAGAGGCAGCATTTACGCACGCGAGCATCCAACAGCTCGCCCGGTAACCGGCTTGGAGAATCCAGCCACTCCTTGCCCACCTGCTTACGCGTGCGGCTCGGACTTGGTCTCGCGGCAATGTTGATTGCGGCCCTTTGGCATACGCGGGGATACTGAAGACGGTGACTCCGAACAAGGACGATTCAACCCCGCAACGGTGGAGCGGATTTCGTTGAGTAATTCTGGCAGGGTCCCGTGCACAATCGACAGTCCACAATCAATCCGCAATCCGCAATTCGCAATCCGCAATTTCTCACCATAGCGGAATTCATTCCCTCACACCCATGGCCCACTCTCCGCTGACAGTCTTTTGTGGCAAAGGGGGCGTCGGCAAGACCACACTCAGTCTTGCATTCGGGCTGGCTCAGGCCAGCCGGGGCCGGCGTGTTGTCGTGGTCACGTCTCATCCCCTCGAGGAACTGGCCGTCACCGTTTCGTTGCACGGGCTGGCGGAACGCCTGCCCCAAGCCGCTGAGAATTTGTTTGTGATTCACATCGATCCGCGCGAGCTGCTAGCCCGCCGAGTCCGCCAGCAGCTTCCTTCGCTGCTGGCCAGCGCTGTCCTCTCGAATCGAATCTACCAGGGCTTGGTTGAGGTCGCACCCGGGCTCAAGGAGGTCGCGTTTCTCGCTCGGTTGCGCGACTTGGCCAGCGGCAGCCAGCTTGAAGAACAGCAATTCGACCTGCTCGTGTGGGATGCACCCGCCACGGGGCATTTTCTTCAGACGATCCGCGTCGCCAGAAACTTTGACACGTACCTGACCGGCCCTTTTGCAATCATCGGTCGTGAGCTGATCGAGTTTTTCTCCAACCCGGAAGCGCTGAACGTCATCCCGGTGACAACCCTGGAACAGATGGCCGTCGAAGAGACCTTGGAGCTCTTCGACAAACTGACGAACGATTTGCAGATTGTTCCCACCGCGCTGGTCTGCAACCTGGTTTCTCCGTTGCTCGCGGCGCCCGCGGCCGAGCTGGAAAACCTTAAGGAGTTCGCTGGTTCGATGCAGGGCCCGTCCGATCTCGAATTCATTCTCAAGCGTCACGATTTCGAGAGAGAGCTGTTCGAGAAGGTCTCCGCCACTGCGTCAAGGCCGTGCTATCCGGTCGAGCGCGTCCAGGGAGTGCTTCCCGATCTCGACCTGCTGGTCGCAGTCTCCGAGCAGTTGACCGGGATCTTATAGGCGGCGAGTATGAAGATTCAGATTTTTCTGGGAACAGGCGGTGTCGGAAAAACCTCGATTGCAGCCGCGACGGCGCTGGGGTCGGCGTTGCGAGGGGAAAAAGCGCTTGTCCTGACGATCGACCCGGCCCAGCGCCTGCGGACAGCCCTTCGCCTGGATTCCGGCCAATGGCAACAGCAGGTCCCGGTCGAATCAGCGGCCGACGGTCAACTCTGGGCGGCGCTGCTCGAGACGCGCAGCACACTGGACCGCGCCGTGCAGTCGTATGCAACGAGCCCGCAACAAGTCGAGACAATCCTGAAACACCCCATCTATGAGGTCCTGATTTCTTCGCTGGCCGGCATGCAGGAACTGATGGCCATCGAGCGGCTTGATCAGGCTCTGCGCGACGATTTTGAAAGGATTGTCGTCGATACGGCGCCCTCGCGCCACGCGCTGGAGTTTCTGGACAAGCCGGAGCAATTCGGCCAGCTTGTTTCTTTCCCGCTGGTGCAGTTAGTGGGTCGAACCTACAAGTGGTTTGAGGGATCGCGACTTTCCCGCTGGGGTCGCCAGTCCGTAGACTTGTACTCGAAGGTCGAAGAGCTGCTTGGCGCCACCCTGGTCCGGCAGGTGCTGGATTTTTATTCCATTTTTCGTTCGATCGCCGAAGGCTATGCTCGGCGCGCCGCAAAGACAGCTCGCCGGCTGCGCGATCCCAAAACGACTTCTTTCCATATTGTGACCACTCCTTATAAGGCACGCCGTGATGTCGAGTACTTTTGGAAGGAGCTTCAAACAAGGAAGTTTCCGATCGAGGGACTCGTGATCAATCGTGTCTGGCCGGCAACCCAAGGAGATTTGCCCGGCGACGCGCCCGCGCTGGCCACGCGAGCCTTGGACTGGTACCGCAGCGTCAGCGCCGACCACCAACGCATCTCGGCCGAGGTGTTCGCGCAATTCTCCGCGCAAATCCCCAGCCATCGTCAGATCCCGGAGCTCTCGCGCGACGCCGACGGCCTGGAGGCTCTGCACCAGATCTCCCGGTCGTTGGAAGTTTAGAACCTTTCGCATTTCGCGAAGATTCTCGATGACGCCTTCGCCGTGCCGGCCCGCGACCTTCCGGTCGCGGCTCTGTTGGCGCTCCGTGGCTGGCCCGACGCTGCCCGCTGCCGGCTGCCAACTTTGGCTGCGGCTTGCCGCGCTGTGTCTCTGCGGTGCCTTTCTCGCGACTCGCGACTCGCGACTCGCGACTGTGGTAAATTGGCACCCAACCTATGATCCAAAAACATTACGATGTCGTCGTCGCAGGGGCAGGTCTCGCTGGTTTGACACTGTGCCGGCAATTACGGCTGGCCGGCAAAGAGCGCATTCTCCTTCTGGACAATCGCGCCGATCTTCCGGGCAAAACTCAAAAGGTCGGAGAGTCGCTGCTACAGGTGGCCGGCTATTACCTTGGAAAGGTCCTGGACCTGGAAGAGTACCTCCTGCGCGAGCACTACCTGAAGTACAATCTGCGCTTTCACTGGAAGACGGCCGGCAAGGCAAACGAGAATTACGAGGATTATTCGCAGGCCTACATCCTGCCGGTATCGAACATCGCCAGCTACCAGCTCGATCGCAACAAACTCGAGGCTCATCTGCTCGAGTTGCTGCGGGCCGATCCGCACGCGACAGTTTGCGCACCGGCACGCAACCTTCGGATTCAACTTTCCGAGAGCGGCAACCACCTGGTCTCCTTTGTGTGGAACGACGAGGTTCACGACATCGAAGCCACTTGGGTTGTCGACACGACCGGCCGCGGCCAGTTCTTAAAGCGCAAGCAATCGCTGGGTCTTCCCAGCCCTATTCGCCACGGCTCATCCTGGTGCTGGGTCGACGGGCTGGTCAACATCGACAAGCTGACCGATCTTTCGCCTCAGCAGGTCCGCCTGAGGCCCGAGCGCCAGACCATCGGAATGTTCCCCATTTGGCTGGGGACCAATCACTTTTGCGGAGAAGGTTTCTGGTTCTGGGTCATCCCGCTGCAGGGGCTGACGAGCCTCGGGCTGGTCTACGACCGCGAATTGTTTGACGGCGAGCGCGTGTCGACTCCCGAGAAACTGATCGAGTGGGCCTGCCATGAGTTCCCGCTGTTCCGGCGCGATCTGCCTCAGCGCAAGATCCTCGACGGCGCGCGGTTGCCCGAATATGCATACGATTGCCAGCAGACGCTCAGCCCGCAGCGCTGGGCGCTCAGCGGCATGGCCGGGCGATTCTCCGATCCGCTCTATAGCCCCGGATCGGACTTGATCGCCTATTACAACACACTGATCGTCGACGCGATTCTGGAGAAAAATCCAGAAGAGTTCCGCAGGAAGTGCACATTGTATGAGCAGTTGATGCGCTCGCTCTACGGCGCCTACGTACCCAGCTACGCGGTCAGTTACAACGCTCTCGGCGATCAGGAAGTCATGACCTTGAAGTACGGATGGGAGCTGGCGATCTACTTCGTGTTCTATGTGCTTCCATTCATCAACGATCTCTTCACCAATACGGAATTTCTCGGCGTGTTCTTCCGAAAATTTGCGATGCTCGGTCCGGTCAACCACAACCTGCAAAAATTCCTGGCCGATTATTTCCGATGGAAGAAGGATCAGCCCCCCAGCCGGACGCGCATCTTCAATGACTTCGAGGAACTCAGACCGTTGGCCCACGCCAAGACGGTATTCTTCGACGTCGGAATTTCACTCGAGCGAGCGGAGTTGCTTTTGGCGGACCATTCGGAGCGCCTGCGCGAATTTGCGCGCTACATCCTGGCCTATGTCTCATCGGTGGTGCTGCGCGACGAACGGGTTCTCTACAATGCCTCATTTATTTCGAGTATCCGGCTGCGGGATTTTACGTTCGATCCCCCGGCAATCGAACAGCGCTACGCGCCTCACCGGAATAGTTCGGCTCAACACACTTGGAGTTTCGACTCGCGCGTCCTGGAAAAATTCCGCCAGGCCCACGCATTGGAACTCCAGGCCACTAGCGACTGAAACTGGCAACTGACGACTAGCGACTACACTCGCGACTATCAAAGGAGGCTTATGCGACACTCCAGACGCACCTTCGTCAAAACATTGGGGTCGGCGGCGCTGCTAGGATCGATGGCCACCCCTCTGGGCGCAATCGATCCGATTCGCCGCCGCGCCGGTTCGCACATGAAGCTGAGTTTGGCGGCTTACTCCTTCCGCGACCAGCTGGCCGGACCGAAGCGCTCCATGACGCTTGAGGACTTCGTCGATCTGTGCGCCGATTACGGCCTGGATGGTACGGAGTTGACGTCGTACTACTTTCCCGATCCGGTGACGCCTGAGTACCTGCATCGCATCCGGCGCCGCGCGTTCCTGTCAGGACTGTCTGTTTCGGGAACCGCCATTCGCAACACGTTCACTCACCCGCCCGGCGAACGGCTTAATCAGGAGATCGCGCATGTGCAGAAGTGGGTGGACTACGCCGCCGAGATGGGGGCGCCGGTCATTCGGATTTTTGCAGGCGATGTGCAGAAGGGGACGACCGAAGAACAGGCGCGGGGCTGGTGCATCGACGCCATTCGGCGCTGCTGTGATTACGCAGGCAAACGCGGCGTAATACTCGGACTCGAGAACCACGGAGGCATCGTCACAACCGCCGATCAGCTTCTGTCGATCGTGCGCGAGGTCGACTCAGAGTGGTTCGGCGTCAATTGGGACAGCGGCAACTTTCCGGGTCCCGATCCGTACGCCGCGCTGGCTCGCACGGCGCCCTACGCCGTCACTGCGCAAGTCAAGACGGAGGTTGCTTCCACCGGCAGAACGCGCGTTGCGGCCGACCTGGGACGCATCATCAGCATTTTGCGCGACGCCGGCTATCGCGGATTTGTGGCCCTGGAATACGAAGCCAGCGAGGATCCGCGCCAGGCCGTTCCAAGGCACCTGACCGAGCTGCGCCGACTGATTTCAAATTGCTGAACAGTCGCCAGTCTTCGCTCTCGGTCCGCCGCGGCTGCTCGGGTTGGTTCCGCTGGCGCTCGGACTGGCCGTTCTGCTTTGGTGCGTTTGGGATTTCGCGCGCATCGGACGCGGCACGCTGGCTTCGACACCCCTGGATTCAACCTTCCTCCGGCATCATCTTTCCGATTTGATCTTTCAACGGAGGCAATTTGTTTTGGATAATGTCCCAGATAATTTCAAGATCGACTCCGAAGTATTCGTGAATCAAGATGTCACGCAGCCCCGCAACCCTCTGCCACTCCACTCCGGAGTGAGCGTCTCTTAATGAGGAAGGTATCTTCTTGGCTGCTTCGCCTACCACCTCCAGATTGCGGATGACTGCGTCCACCCTCAGCTCATCATCCACAAACTGCTCATAGGACAAGGCCTCCGTGTATCGCTCGATCTTTGCAATCGACTCCAGAATATCGTCCAGATAAACCTTATAGTCCCTGGACATCGACGGTCTCCCGCAGAATCCGGTGCTTTAATCGAGCCTTCACCGTATTTGGCAGGACTAAGTCGACGGGGCAATCAAAAAGATTTTCCAGATACTCCTTCAAGTCCATGTAAGCATCGAACGACTTGTGCTCGAACTCCACCAAGAAATCCAAATCGCTGCGGTCGCTGTGCTCGTCACGCGCGGTTGAACCAAACAGCCCCAGCCGGCGGACACCAAGCCGGCGGATTTCGGCTCGATGCTCTAGCAGTGTACGGAGAATTCCTTCCCTGTTCATGAATTGACGAGTCCCTATTTATTCTAACCTGTCCCATCTGTACCCGCGAGCGATTATGAGCAAAAACAAATGCGACGGTTCAGGGGGCTGTGCTGACTAACGGGGGGACTCAGATGGTCCTATCATGCCATCATGCGATCATGCCGAGAGAGAACCCGTCTATGGGAGCGTTTCTTTGGCACGTTTGTTTCGTAAAAATGAAGAAACGCCCAAGGTTCAGTTTGGTCTGCCAAAAGCTGGTTGGAGCCGGAAGTGTCAGTGCCACGAACCAAGAGAGCGGTGACCATAGAGT
>JBPCNK010000338.1:0-8044 GCA_051001345.1 Acidobacteriota bacterium
AGTGGCCATCGGTATTCTTGGCCCGATGATCCCCGCTCTCTTCGTTCGCGGCACTAAAACTTCCTCACGTCGCTGGCACTGGGTTAAATGCGCGCGGGACGCGCGCGCTCCCAGGCCGCATCGTTCAATTGGCGACTGACCACTGGCCACTGGCCACTGCACCCTACCGTTCAACTGACCCCTGGCCACTGGCCACTGCCCCCTCGAGGGCCGACCGTGTTACGTCAAAATGGGACGCGTGCCAGACGGGCTTGCCGTCGCACACGAGGATCGCCTGGGGTGTCTGGTGCTCGACGCCGAGACGCCGGGCCAATTCATCGGACACAGTCCGGCTGTTTTGGACAATGACGAGATAGACGGCCACATCGGCCGGCGGGTTTTTCATGTACGCTTCGAGTTGAAGGCGGCCGCTCTGGCTGATCTCGCAGCTCAGGCTGTGTTTGAACAGTAGAACGGGCCGCCGGTGGGATTCATCCAGAGCCGCTTGCAGCTCGGGGGTGTCGCGTAGTTCCTTCAGTTCGTCTGTCGTTCCCATACTCATACAATAGCCTACGGTGTGAACTTTGCATGGCCGCAGCTTTTGTGGTTCAATGCGGCCATGGCGGAGATTCTGGGGGAATCGCGCGCCGGAAGACGTCCCGCTGTCATTCTTTCGGGCGGCGGCGCCAAAGGCGCTTACGAGATTGGTGTCCTGAAGGCCCTGCGCGCGCACGGGGTCGAGCCCGAAATCTATTGCGGCACGTCCGTCGGCGCATTCAATGCGGCCATGATGGCTTCCGGCTTGTCGCTGGAGCGCGCCGAAGAGATCTGGACCACCCTTCACAGGTCCGGTGTGTTCTCCTGGCGCTTTGACCCGCGCCAGCTGATGACGACCAATCCGCGTGTGCCCCTGAATCTGGCGCTGCATTCGTTCCGCACGATGTGGAGTTTTTTCAACGGCACGCTGGCCAATTGGGGCGCCTTCTGGCGTGTGCTGGATCTGGACGCGCTGCTATTTGACACGACGCCGCTGGCCGACCTGATCGAACGCAACGTCAACATCGAAACAATCCGAAGCGGCCGGAAAGAATTGTTCATCGCATTGACCTGTCTGAGCGGCAGAGGCGAGGGCGCCGTCGTGTCGGTTGGCAAACGCCATATCACGCACCAGCACATTCATGCCTCCTGCGCGCTACCCCTGATCTTTCCTTCGGTGAGAATCGACCAGCACGTCTTCTGCGACGGCGGTGTCGTCATGAATACTCCGCTCAAGCTGGCGCTGGACGCAGGGGCCACCGATATTTATGTCGTCTATCTGACACCGCCGCCGCTGAAATACGTTGACGCCACATTGCCGCTGGCCTATCAGGTAACGGCGACCGTTTTGGACGCCACGGTTCGCGCCGATCTGGATGTGGCGCGCACGCGGACGGCCGAATTTGTGGCTGCGTTTCAGGAGGACCGTCTGGTCGACGGCAAACTGCGCGTGGCGCGAGCCGTAGAAGGAAAGTCCGAGCCGGAGGTCAAGGAGTTCGAATACGTTCGGATCTTCGAAATAAATCCCTCAGACGATATGAAAGGATTGGAGGGGTTTCTCGACTTCAATCCTAGCTTTGCGCGTATTCTGATCAACGAAGGACAAAAAGAGACCGAGCGGATCTTGTCCAGCTACTACGACGAGGTACTGACCTCCCGCGCCGGCGCCCAGATGAATGTTTTGCGCCACCGGTCGCATTAGTTCAGTGGCCAGTGGCCAGTGGCCAGCGGCTAGTCGAAACGGTGCAATAACGCGGGGTGCGCCGCGTTGGCAGTGTCGCGACCGATAGCCGGCATTATTCATGACGAACGTCGTTCCAATAATATTTGTTGGCGATATCGTACTTGCGCCTTAGCGCGGATTAATCGGATTAACACGGATTAACCCGGATTGATAGCTGCTGAGTTCAACTCATACCCAAGTCGCCTAATCCGCTTAATCCGTGTCAATCCGCGCTACACCTTGTGGGCCATTTCCTATTTGCCCGAAGAACGATGATCAATATTCCAACTTGGTAATGCAGCGGACGCAGAGGAGGGGAACCCATGAGAAAACGTAGACGCCGTTGGGCAATCACGCTGGTCGTCCTGACGCTGGTTGTAGTCACGCCGGGTTTGCGCAGGGTTTGGAATACGTCAAGGCCAACTACACCAAGTACGAACACTACATCCCCATGCGCGATGGCGTGCGCCTTCTGACGGCCGTCTATGTTCCCAAAGACAGCTCCAGCACTTATCCGATCCTTTTGTGCCGCACACCGTATGACGTGGGCCCCTACGGCGCCGATCATTACCGCGGCGGCATCGGGCCTTCCGAGGCGTTCGCCAAAGAGGGATACATTATCGCCTACCAGGATGTCCGCGGCCGCTGGATGTCCGAGGGAGAATTCGAACACGTCCGGCCCCACCGTCCGGTCAAGAATGGTCCCAAGGACATCGACGAAAGCACCGACACGTACGACACGATCGAGTGGCTGCTGAAACACGTTGCCGGCAACAACGGCCGCGTCGGAATGTGGGGCATTTCCTATCCCGGCTTCTACGCAGCCGCCGGAGCCATTGACGCGCACCCGGGGTTGAAGGCGGTTTCACCACAGGCTCCGGTTGCCGACTGGTTTAGTTCCGACGACTGGCATCACAACGGCGCTTTGCTGCTGGCCCACGCCTTCGGATGGTTTTCCGGCGCCGGCTGGCCTTTTTCGAAACCGACGACTATCTACCCGGGCCGGCCGCTGGACCGCCCCATCGAGGATGGGTACGAATTCTATTCCCGCCTCGGCCCTGTGAGCGGCGTCAACGAAAAGTATTTCAAGAACGAGATCGCGTTTTGGAACGAGATGATGAAGCGCGAGTCCCGCGACGACTGGTGGAAAGCGCGCAACATTCGGCCGCACCTGAAGAAGGTCACGCCGGCGGTCATGACCGTGGGCGGCTGGTTTGACGCGGAAAATCTTTTTGGCGCGTTGGAGGTGTATCGCGCCGTGGAGAGCCAGAACCCGGGAGCATTCAATATTCTGGTCATGGGGCCCTGGGTACACGGAGGCTGGGCCGGCGGCAAAGGCGATGTGCTCGGCGACGTCCGCTTCGATGCGCCGACGGCGGAATTTTACCGCGAACACATCGAGCTTCCCTTTTTCAACCACTTCTTAAAGGATAAGGGCAACCAGATCCTGCCCGAGGCGTATGTCTTCGAAACCGGCACCAATCGATGGCGCCGCTTTGACGCCTGGCCTCCGCGGTCGACCGTCGATAAATCTCTGTACCTGCACGCCGGAGGAAAGCTCTCTTTTGATCCTCCCGCCGCCGGTTCGCAGAATGATTTCGACGAATACGTCAGCGACCCCGCAAAGCCCGTGCCCTTTATCCCCGGCCACTCCGCAGGCATGGCGCAGCGCTACATGGTCGACGATCAGCGTTTTGCCGCCACCCGCACCGATGTGCTGGTCTACCGTAGCGACGTGTTGGAAGAAGACGTCACGATTGCCGGGCCGATTATTCCCAGCCTGCACGTCTCGACGTCAGGCACCGATTCGGACTGGATCGTCAAGCTCATCGATGTGTACCCCGACCGCTTTCCCGATGAAAAGGGTTCGACCAACAACACGATGGGCGGCTATCAGCAGCTCGTTCGCGGCGAGGTCATGCGCGGCAAGTTCCGCAACAGTCTGGATACGGCCGAGCCGTTTTCGCCCGGAAAGCCGACCAAAGTGGAATTTACGGTGCCGGACACTTTCCATACGTTCCGCCGCGGCCACCGCATCATGATTCAGGTCCAGAGCACGTGGTTTCCGCTGATCAACATCAACCCGCAGAAATTCCTGAACATCAACGAGGCAACCGAGGCCGACTTTCAAAAGGCCACGCAGCGACTCTATCGTTCGCGCAGCCTGCCCTCGGCCGTTCGTGTGGGGGTTTTGCCGTAAGGCAGGGGTCAGGCTTCAGGCTCCAGGGTCACGCCGTGGGCGTGCTCGTGCACGTGGACGTGGACGCTACGGCGGCCGCCCGCAGAATCTGCACGGGACCCTGACTCCTCTAGCCCGGATCATTCACATAATGAAAAACCTAGTCATGAATTTCACGAATTTCACGAAGGATCACGAATCTATCAACGGCTTTGAGGACCTTTGGCCGGGCTTGCAGTTTCAACATGCTGTCTCGGCTACCGATTTGAGCACCTGTTGTCGAAACCGATATGTATTCGTGTCATTCGGGATAATTCGTGAAATTCGTGACTAAGCTTTTTGCTTTTTTATGAATAAACCGGGCTAGACTAGCGACTTCGTACGATGAGGATTTTGCTGACTGACCCGCTCACGTTGTTCGCGGCGCCGTTGATTGCGGCACGTTCCAAATGACCCCTGGCCTGACCCCTGACCCCTGACCCTAACCCCTGACCCCTACCCTGAAGCCTGAAGCCTGCTCATGAAAGACATCAATGTCGGCCTGATCGGATCGCAGTTTATCTCCTCCATCCACGCCGAAGCGCTGCGGCATGTGCCGGCGGCCAACCTGCTGGCGGTGGCCAGTCCGACCGAAGCCCACGCTCGCGCTTTGGCCGAAAATTACAAGATCCCCAACGTGTTTACCGACTACCGGCGGATGCTCGAGCTTGACGAGATCGACCTGGTAATTCTCGGCTTGCCCAACGACCTGCACGCTGTGGCCACCGTCGATGCGGCCAGCGCCGGTAAGCACGTCGTCTGCGAGAAGCCGCTTTGCCGCAACCTTCGCGAAGCCGACACGATGATCGCGAGCTGTCGCGACGCCGGCGTCAAACTTATGTACGCCGAAGAACTGTGCTTTGCGCCCAAGTACGTGCGGCTCAAACAACTGGCCGACGAAGGAGCGCTCGGAAAAATCCATCTGGTCAAGCAAAGTGAAAAGCACGATGGCCCGCATGCGCCGTGGTTCTGGGATGTGGAGCGCTCGGGCGGAGGAGTCACGATCGATATGGGTTGCCACGCCGTCGAGTTCTTTCGCTGGATGCTCGGCAAGCGGCGCGCCACGAGCGTCTACGCCGACATGGCGACGTTTGTGCACGGCGCCAAGACGGCGGGCGATGACAACAGCATCCTGATCATCCGCTTCGAGGATGATGCGATCGGCCTGGCCGAGGAAAGCTGGACCAAGAAGGGAGGCATGGACGACCGCGCCGAAGTTCACGGCTCGCTTGGCGTCGCCTATGCCGATCTGCTGCACGGCAATGCCCTCGAGGCGTACAGCGAAGCCGGATATGGCTATGCCGTCGAAAAAGCGGGATCGACCAAGGGTTGGTCCTTTCCAGTTTTTGAGGAAGTTTGGAATTACGGTTTCCCCCAGGAAATGGCGCACTTTGTAGAGTGTGTCCTGGAGGACCGCCCGCCGCTTGAAACCGGAGAAGACGGCAAGGCCGTTTTGGAAATTCTCTTTGCCGCTTACCAATCGGCAGCCACGGGCCGGCGCATCACGCTGCCGTTCTCAACGGACGCGCAGAGCCCGATTGAATTGTGGAAGCGGTAGCGAGCCTGCAATCGACGACCTGCCAACCCGTCTGTTCATCCGGTGCGCAGGCCGTCGCCTTTTTCACACTTGCCCTCGTCTAAATATGGGCTGTGCTGCGTTTGCGTTGCTACGATTGTGAGCGACCGTCCTTGTCAACCACCGAGGAGGTAACGAATGTCCAGATTTACAAAGCGCGCTTTATTGCTGATTGCTGCTGTTGGTTGCGTCCTGGCCGCCGCCCTTGGTTCTGTCCTGGCTGCCCAACTTCCATCTACTCCGGCGGGCAAACGATTGGACGAATTCCTTGGGGCGATGAACACGTCGAGTGAGGAGAAACTGAAGGCATTTCATACCAACTCGACGACTCCCGAGCGGACCGCACAACGTGCCGCGCGCGATCTTGATTTTGTCCGAGCCAACGGCAACTTCACAATTTTGGAAATCGTGAAGTCAACTGACATTGAAATAACCGCGAAAGTGAGGACCGCTCTGACCGAGATGGTGTTTGACGTTTCGATCGGTGTCGAACCGATGGCGCCACATAGATTGACGTCGATCGGCATCAGGGCCGGCAGTGCGCCGCAGTCTGAAGCGCGCAAACGAACCGACGCTGAGATTGTCGAGGCGCTCGACACACTGGTCGCCAAGCTCATCCAGGCGGATCAATTCTCCGGCGCGGTGAAGCTCACCAAGTCTGGAAAAACGTTGTATGAAAAAGCAAGCGGTCTTGCCAGCATCGCCTTCAACGTGCCGAATCAACTCGACACAAAATTCAACCTGGGGTCGATGAACAAAATGTTTACGGCCGTCGCAATCGCGCAACTGGCTCAGCAGGGCAAGCTCACATTTGACGACACCGTCGGCAAGCATTTGACCGATTACCCCAATAAGGCGGTAGCGGAGAAGGTAAAGATCCACCATCTTTTGACGCACACGTCAGGCATCGGAGACTACTTCAATCAGAAGTACCAGGAAGCTTCAAAGACCCGTTTTCGCGCGGTCAAAGATTACCTGCCGCTGTTTGTCGACGACCCGCTGCAATTTGAACCGGGCGAGCGCTTCAGCTACAGCAATGCGGGCTTCCTCCTCCTCGGACTGATCCTTGAACGGGTCAGCGGTGAGGAGTACTTCGAGTATGTCCGGCGTCACATTTACCAGCCCGCCGGGATGACCCATACGGACACGTTCGAGATGGACTTTGATACGCCGGATCTCGCAATCGGATACACGCGTGACGCAGCCACGGGCCGGCTTCGAAACAATTTGTATCTGCACGTCGTCAAAGGCGGTCCGGCAGGCGGAGGATTCTCCACAGTGAACGACCTTGTCAGGTTCGCTGCGGCCCTGATGGATGGCACTCTGCTCGAAGAAAAGTATCGGGAGTTACTCCTGGCCGGCAAGGTGGAAGCATTCGGCCCCGCCAGCAAGTATGGTTACGGATTCGTAGAGGTGACTGACAACGGGAACCGGATGGTTGGCCACGGCGGCGGATTTCCAGGAATCAGCGCGGATTTGAGCGTGTATCGCGACCAGGGATATGTGCTGGCGGCGTTGAGCAATCGCGATGGGGGAACCGGGCCGATATCCCACAAGGTGCGGGAGTTGCTGCGGCAACCCAGTTCAAGACGCGAATAAGTACGAGAATTGAGTGTTTTGCGCTTCCAGCCTGGTGCTACTCGTTCTTCCGATCCTTTCCCATTGTTCAGCAGGTATCTTCAGAAACGCTTCGACCAGGCAGGGATCAAACTGTGAACCGCTCATCTCTTGGATCTGTTGGCGTGCCTGGCGCGGGGTACGCTTGTCACGATAGGGGCGATGCGACGTCATGGCATCGTAGGAATCCGACAAAGCTACGATTCTTGCTGCCAGCGGTATTTGTGTGCCCGATAATCCGTCCGGATACCCCGATCCGTCGTAGTTCTCGTGGTGATAAAGAATCATCTCGGCCGCACGCTCCGCAAATTTCAAGCCTCGCAACATTTTGTAACCGATCTCCGGATGCTGCATCATCTCGCGTTGCTCCTCAAGGGTCAGAGGTCCTGGCTTAAACAGAATTGAAGCCGAAACACCGATCTTGCCGATGTCGTGCAGAAAGGCTCCCAGAGCCAGGTCTTCGAGCTTCGCCTGCGTGAAATTCAGTTGCCGCGCAAGGTGCACGGCGTAGGTTTGTACCCGCAGCGAATGATCACGAAACTCGTGCGTGCGTTCGTCAAGGATCTTCGCGAAATAAGGAAGGGCCGCCCTCATATCGCTTCCGGCCGTCCCGCTATGGCAGACTTTTTTTCCGGCAAATCGCTGCCTATCTCTACTCTGTTGCCGCAGCCTCAGGCTATGCCGCTCCGCGAGCTCCCTAAAATCCATGACACCTGCCCGGCAACTCTTCATGAGGTCTCCCAGGCTTTTGTAAAGACTAACCTACAGCTAGTTCACTTGGTGCGCACAATGTTCACAAATAGATCAAGTTTTGGTTATGCTCCAGCCTTCATGCCGCAACGGCGGCGGAGTCAATAAGTTTATCGAGACACTGCTCCAGTCGACGCCATGCCGT
>JBPCNK010000339.1:0-4809 GCA_051001345.1 Acidobacteriota bacterium
AGATTTTGTGTTACACTCTGTTCCGTCAAAAAAAGCCTCCTTGCTGGTCCAAAAGCCGTGTCGTTACTGCCTTTGTACCACATCGAGGCTTTTTTCATTCATGCTTCATGCATAATCCGGGCTAGCCCGCGAGCTCAACGACGCTGAAATTCGCAGCTCGCTGCGCGCCGGGCATGCCTACGTTTCCCACGACTGGTTGTGCGATCCGACTGGATTCTCCTTTGTGGCGGTCAATCGGCTCGGCGTCTTCGAAATGGGAGATCCGGTTCCGATGACGGGGACCACTCAATTGACCGCGCAGACGCCCTTGCCGGCCCGTTTGAAGCTGATTCATCGAGGCGCCGTGGTTCAGGAAACCGACGGCGCCCGTTTGACGTTTGCCGCTTCGCAACCGGGCTCATATCGTGTCGAAGCATGGCTGACAGTCGACGGCGAGCAGCGCCCCTGGATTTATTCCAATCCGATCTATCTCGAACCGGTTTCGGCCGCCGCGCTGGCGCTTCCCTCCACGGAACTGTCGCCCGGCATCGAAGTGAGCGCCGATATCCCCTACACCGAGGGCCTCCCCGAGGACGCAAACAAACACAAACTGGACATCTATTTCAAGAAGGGGCTGCAACGCGCTCCCGTTTTCTTTTTCATCCATGGGGGCGCCTGGCGCTCGGGCGATCGTTCCCTGTATCGTGCGCTGGGAAATCGATTCGCAAGCGAGGGTATCGTCACTGTCGCTCCCAGCTACCGTCTCAGCCCTAAGAACCCGCACCCGGCTCAAATAGACGATGTCGCGGCCGCCTTTGCCTGGGTCGTCGCCCATATCCAGGACTATGGCGGCGATCCGAATCGAATTGTTGTCGGAGGCCATTCGGCCGGCGGGCATCTGGCGGCGCTGTTGACCCTGGCGCCCAAACATCTGGCCCGTTACGGTCTCTCGCAGAAAAACATCCGGGGCGCCATCGCCCTCAGCGGAGTCTATGATGTCACCACTGGCTTGGAGTCCACGTTCGGGCGCGACAAGGATGTCCAGCGGGATGCCTCGCCCCTGATGCAAGTGCAAGCGCCAGCGCCGCCTTTTTTGATTACGTATTGCCAATGGGATTACCTGAGGCTGCCGCAACAGGCCCAGGAATTTCACTCGGCGTTGCAGCAGAAGGGCGTGGCGTCTGAACTGATTTACGTGCCTGGTGAGAGTCACATCTCGGAGATCGTGCGAGTCACACGGCCCGATGATGTCACCGGCCGTGCCATCCTTCGGTTTATCCGGCAGCACATCACCACTTCGGCAGGAGGATTTTTTTGAATGGCAAACAATCGAAGCAAATACATTCAGGAGATGGAGGCTGAGTTGAACAAGCTGGCCTCTCAGATCGAGAGGCTGCTTGAAAAGGCTGAAGCAACGGCGCGCGTCGAATACAAGAAACAAGCCGAAGCGCTCGGCCCGAAGCTAAAAGCCGGCCGGAAGAAACTCGAAGCGCTTCGTGCCGCCAGCGCTGATGCGTGGGAAGATCTCAAGCCGGGCTTTGAGAAGGCCTGGACGGAGCTGAGCGCGTCGTTCAAAACCGCTGCTTCGCGTTACAAGAAGGAGTAGTCCGCCAACTGGCCTGCGCCTGGGAGCGCGCGCGTCCCGCGCGCACAAAAACCATGGCGCGCAGTCACAGGCGGACGGGACGTCCGCGCTCCCAGGCGTCCTTGGCGGTTGGCTCCTTTTATCGCAACACAAACTGGACCGTTACCGTCGCCATGACCGGAACGGCTTGGCCATTTAAGTACGTCGGTGAATAGCGCCACTGCCTGACGGCTGTGACGGCTGCGTCATCGAGCAGCGCATGCCCGCGAACGACTCGAATGGTCGCGACGTTGCCGCGCTCATCGATGGTCACTTGCACCACGACAACCCCAGAAATGCGCGCCTGCTTTGCCAGTTGTGGATACTCTGGGTCGACGCGGTGAGTCAGTTTGGCGGCCTGAAGAGTGCTCGGAACGTGAATCGGCTTGCGCTTTTCCACCTCACGCAATCGAGGCGGCATGGCGGCGTTGCGCAAACCGGACCATGTGCTTGAATCATCACCTCCCTCAGGGTAGCCCGGCCTCCCCAGGCCGGGTACGACGCCTTCACCACCTATGATAACTCCAGAGACATCGACTTGTTTTTGACCTGGACCTGACGGAATTTCTTCGGGTATCTCGCTTGGCTCCACAAACACAGGCGGCTGCGTCGAGCCTGGAACTGCCGGCCGATTTCCTGCTCCCGCAGAGCGGCGCGGTGGTTTCGGCGGGGCCTGGCGTCGGTCGCGCTCGCTGATCAGGAGCTGGCCAAACGAGGATCGGATTGCAGGTAGTTCGGCCGCTTTTGGAAACACCAATGGAATGACCGCCAAAGCCACAAGGACTGTGGCGTGAACGGCCAGCGAGACGGTCAGCGTCAGCGGCTTTCTGGTTTTCGTTTGAGGACCGGATGCGAGCAGTTGTTCAAACATGGCGGCGTCCCTCCAAAGCTATTGACTGCTTGTTGGGACACCGCCTCGAAGGGAAAAGTTCCGGAGGGCCTGATCCTTAGCGATTATTCGTGACTAGGTTTTTGCTTCTCGCGAGTAGTACCGGTAGGGAGCGAGCAATCCGCTCTACAAATCGTGCCTGAGATCGCCCGCTTGCTTATGCGCGCGGCCCGGTCTTGGTTGCGCTATTTAATACCGATCAAGCGCCGGGCGTTGTCCGAATACAACTTGCGTAGAACGGCCGGAGGCAGATCGATCCCATTGACTTTCCAATTGCCCTGAATCGGCGACGGGTGCTCCAGATTGCGGCCGGCCGTCTCAAAGTACTTCCAGTGCCGATCGAAGAACTCTTTGGCGTCGGCGTTGGTGCGTTTGCCGGGAACCGGCACTCCGAGATCCATGTTGTCGTGGCCGATGACAATGTCGCTGCCGAAAACAATGCGGTCCTGGTATCGCAGGAAGAAGTCGCGCAAGCGCTGCGGGTCGTGGCGGCCGATCTCGCCGACCCGCGCCGCTGTATCGATGTTGAAGTTGGGACAACGATCGAGTACCGCGGCGACGTATCGGTAGTTTTCAGGATTGTTGCCGAAATGAACACCCACAAATTGCGTCTCTGGATGCCGCAGCAGAACATTGACCATCTGGACGAGCAGCTGCTCGCGCGGCGGAAACTGGTCGCCGTAAAAGCTCCATTCGGGATGGACCCCCAGCTCCGCATAGCGTTCGTTGTCGGCAGTGGGCGGCCGAAAAAAGGCGGCCGGATCACCCACGTGAAACCAGACGGGCAAGCCGAGCTCGCCGCACTTGGTCCAGATCGGATCAAAACGCGGGTCGTCAAAGTGCAGGAGTTTTCCGGCGCTGTCTTTGACGCCAAGGCCGAGCGATTTGAAAATCTTCAGCCCGCGCGCGCCGGCCCGCTGCGCTTCCTCCAGCTGCGCCATGGCCTTTTTGGAAAACTGCGGATCATCGACCTGGGAGTAATCCAAGTTCGTGAAAACCACGATTCTTCCGGGCGCTAGCCTTTGGTAAAGAGCGATACGGTCCTTGAGCCTCTGGCCGGATCCGCCGCTGAGGTCCACCATCGTCGCGATGCCGTTTTCGTCCATCACCTGGAGCGCGCGGCTGACCGCCGCCTCGGAGACCGCCGTGCGTTCCGGCGGAAACGGCTGGAAATGAGTGTGGGTATCAATCACGCGCCGTTGGGCTGTCGCCCAGGGCATGAACAACAAGACAATAAGGATGGCCGCATGTTTCATTTCGCAATCTCCTCGCTAAAGACAATCTCTCCGAACCGGTCGGGCCGGTGAAAATCTCCGACCATTGTCGGCGCCCAGGCCAACTGCGCCCGGCGCGGGCGCTTCTGAACGTGATACAGGTTCAAGCGCCAGCGGTCGCCTGGCTGCGGCGGGATGCGCGGCGCCGGAACAACGTCTTCGAGCGGCAGCGCAATCTCGACCGTCCACCCACGGTCATTTGCGATCTCGTCGGCGGTTCCATCCAGTTGCACGGCCCAGCGCAGCCGGGCGCTGTTCCAGCTGGCGTACGGAAGCGGTTTGCGAACGCCCACCAGGTAGATGTCCAGCATTGTTCCAAGCGGGTTGACCTCCAGTTCGATATAACTGGATTGTGCCGGGTCGGCCTGCAGAAACACTTCGACGACTTCTTCTTCCCACAAATGCTGGTCGCGCTGACGCATCGTCGACCAAAGATTCTCGTCCTGGCAGCGAAATGCAAAATAGAGGAACTGGTCATCGTAGAGAACCCGGGCGTCGGTCGCATAGGAGCCGGGCGTCCCATCCACGTTGTTTGCGAAAGGGCTTGTCACAGGACAGGCCCGCCATGCCGGGTCATCGAGTTTTCCATCGATACGAATAGGCTGAGCGGTTCGTTTGACGTGATAGACGGGCGGGCCGGCCTGAAAGCCGGCGATCCCGACAAGAGCCGCGATGAGCATCATTTTGGCCACGAAAACCCTCCTGCGAAGGACGAAGTACGAACTGTGTCAGTGCCACGAACGAAGAGAGTGGTGATATTGACGCGCCTGGCAAGAACTCGATGGTCACCGCTCTCTTCGTTCGCGGCACTGATATACTTCGTCCTTAGTCCTTAGTCCTTGGTACTTCGTAGTCTATCAGTTACCGCCCGGCCTGCCGAAAGCGAAACAGGTTCGTTGCGTGCCCCGTAACTACTCTAGTTCACTTGGTGCGCACAATGTTCACAAATAGATCAAGTTTTGGTTATGCTCCAGCCTTCATGCCGCAACGGCGGCGGAGTCAATAAGTTTATCGAGACACTGCTCCAGTCGACGCCATGCCGT
>JBPCNK010000340.1:0-7012 GCA_051001345.1 Acidobacteriota bacterium
CACAAGCACACTGCGAAGCGGCGGAAGCGGCAGCTTCGCCAGCGGCGAGACCGCTCCGAGCGCTACAGGCAGGATCGATTCGAGCGACCCGGTCACCCAGAAGGAATCCTGCGGGCGGACGTATCCGATCATCGCAACCAATGCGGCGTTGGCGCCGGCACCGGCATTTCCGAGGCGGCGCGCATCGACAACGGCCTGCACTCCTGCCAGGTCGCCCACGACAGCCACTTGTTCGTCAAACATGGCTACTGCCCGCAGGTCGCCGCTGCTTTCCGGACTGACATAGATTTCCGAACCATTGTGCGACTGAGCCTTGAACAGGTGGGTCTGCAGAAGCGTAAGGATGCGGGCACGATCAAACCGGCCTCGCAGCACGGCCGCACCCTGGTCGAGTTTTCCGTCCTTCATCGCGGCGAAAAAGGTCAGGTGCTGAATGTCGCGTCGCAGGTTCAGGCCAAGCCCGTCACCCAACTGGTCAAAGAGGTGATCGTCTATGAGGCTGGCGACGGCCGGGGACTGGAACAGCTTCTGAACATCAACGTAACCGACAAAGGTGGCCTGCGCGGGTAAATCGCGCAAAAGTTCGACGGAAAGCTGGCTGGGTGCGGGCGTGGCGGCAGCCTGCTGTCCATACAGGCCCGATGTCACGACCAGTACGCTCAAAGCAAGAACGGAAAAAGTCTTTTTCATAGTTTGCCTGATCAAAATCGCCAGTCGTCAGTGGCAATTGAAACGGTGCAATAATGCCGGGTACGCAGTGTCGCTCATGTTTGATCTGGCGGAGGCGACTGGCGACTGCTTCGTATTATACTGCCTACACGGCGGCGGGAAGGCCACGCGACCTGCCGGCCAGGCCAAAGAGCCCAAAAAAGGCTGAAACATCTGGACGGACCATCCATCCATAACTACAAGACGTAACCATGATGAGAAAGTTGGGACTTGTTGCCGGGATGCTTGTCATCCTGTTGTCGCCTGCCGGCGCTGCCGAAGCGCTCTGGCATCGACAGTTCCCCGCTTCGCCGCAGACCATCCTGCAGCTGACCAACCGCTTCGGTATGATCCGCGTCCGCCGCGGTGGTTCTCCACAGATCGACGTCCAGGCTCGCAAGGTCTCCTCGACACCCCAGGGTCTGGATCGAATCCAGATCGACTCATACCAGCTGGGCGACCAGGTCCAGGTGGATGTCCGCTACACCGACGAGCAGGACCGCCGCGCCTCGGTTCTCCTTGAAGTACGCGTCCCGGCAGGCGTGTCGGTGCAGGCGCGGTCAGAAGAAGGAACCATATGGGTTGAGGGCAATCAAGGTGTCATCCAAGCCGTTTCCACGTCGGGGGATATCCAGCTTTTTGTGGACCGCCCACTGGCATCTCCGATCAAGGCGGAGTCCGACCGAGGCAACATCCGCCTTCAACTAGCCGCAGGCAGCTCGGCCGATGTGTTTGCCAGCAGCGGAACCTCGATCAGCCTCAATGGCCAGACCCGAATTCCCGGTGGCTACTCGACCTTCAAGGAAAAGATTCTCGGAGGCAAGCATCAGGTTTCTCTGCGTTCCCGGCAAGGCCCAATCGACCTGAGCATTGCCGATTCGCATACGGCGCCCCAGGTGGCCTCGGCTCCGCCTCCCGTGCAGGCTCCTGTGCGTGCCGCGACAACGGTGGCAGCCGACGTCGAACCGCCGCGCCGCGGGGGACCGCCCGTTCTGCAAACTGGACGCGAGGCGCCCGATCCGACCCTGCCCATTCCGAGCACGGCCAGCTCGCCGGGCGCAACGGGTCCAACCGCAACCAGCACGACGGACCCACCGGTCAATCCCAATTACACGATGCGTGGATCGAGCGTCGACGTTGGTTATACGATCAGCATGAAGGTTGAATTCGTCAACCTCAACGTCTCGGTTCGCGATCGCAGCAACCGCAGCGTGGCGAGTCTTCGCAAGGAGAACTTCGAGGTCTTGGAAGACGGCGCCCCTCAGCCTATCGAGAAGTTTCAACCCGAGCGTACCCCCTTCAACCTCTTGTTACTGCTCGATGTCAGCGGCAGTACGTCTTCGTTTATGGATCTGATCAAAGAGGCGTCGATCAATTTCACGCGTCAGATCAACCCGCAGGATCGCATCGCTGTAGCAATCTTCAACAACAACTGCCACCTGATTGCCGACTTCACCAACGACCGCTCCGCCATTAACAATGCCATCATGGGCATTCGTTCGGGCGGGGGCACTGCCGTCTATGATGCGCTGGACACGTCCATCACTGAATACATGCGCAACATTGAAGGGCGCAAAGCGGTCGTCTTGTTCAGTGACGGCCTTGACAATCGCCTGGACGGAACCGCCCGCGGGTCGGACATCTCCTTTGACGAACTGTTCCGTCGCATCCAGGAGATCGACACGGTCATCTACCCGATTTTTCTGGAAACCGAAAATGGCATGGGACGCATCGCCGGCGGCAGCAGCGGCGCAGTCATAGCCATCCTCGGGGATATTCTCCGCGGAGGAACCAGCGGCGGAGGACGTCGCGGCGGAGGCGCTCCCAGCCGCTGGCCCACCGGCGATAAGGTAGCGGTCGCCAGGCGCGAGATGCAGGAAATCGCCGATCAAACCGGCGGGCGCATGTACAATCCGCAGCAGGTCGACGATTTGCGCGGCGCCTATGCCGAGATTGCCGACGATCTGCGAATCCAGTACAGCCTGGGCTACACTTCCACGAACCCGGCCAAGGACGGCGCATGGCGGCGTATCCAGGTCCGCATCGCCGGCCGTTCCGATCTGGCCGCCCGCACGCGCAAGGGCTACTACGCGCGCAAGCCTTAAAAGCAGGGGTCAGGCTTCAGGGGTTAGGGAGTGGGCAGTCGGCAGTCAGCAGTCGGCACTGACTTAATGCTCAGTTGAACCCCGCGCCTGGCCGCAGCGGTAACCATCAACGGCGCCGCGAGCGGGTCCGTGAAAGACTTTCTGATCAAGTAAACGCTACGGACCCGCTTGCGATCGCTCGCGGCGCTGTTAACATAATTGTGGCGTCAAAACAATGCCCGGTCACCCCCTGCCGGCTGCCGAGTGCTGGCTACTGCCTACTGCCTACTGTTGCCGCCGCCTTTTTTTCATTAGAATACGGCCTCGAGAAGGTACCCACTGGAGGCTGACCATGAACTCCCGCCCAATCCTGTTCGTTGTGTGTTTGCTTTTTGCTTTCGCAGTTGTATCGGTGCCCGCCCAGACTGTCACTGGAACCTTGAGCGGTACGGTCAGCGATTCGTCTGGAGGCATCATTCCGGGCGTTGATGTCCTAGCCAAAAACGAAGAGATAGGATTGCTTCGCACCGCCGTGACCAACGATGCAGGGGCCTATTCGATGGCGTTTCTGCCGCTCGGTTCGTATACGGTCACCGTCGAACTACAGGGGTTTCGGAAGGTCATCAAAAATGGCCTGCTCATCGAGTTGAATAAGAATACGGTATCGGACTTCCGGCTCGAGCCGTCGGTCGCCGGAGAGGTCATTACGGTCTCGGGCGAGACTCCCGCAATTGAAACTACGACCGGCGAGGTGAAGTACTCAATCGACTCCCAACGGATCGAAGATACGCCGCTGGCCGGCCGCAATTTCATTTCGCTAGTCGAACAGATCCCGGGATTTCAGAACGCCGATTGGATCGGCTCTTCGAACAATCCCACCAATTCAACCGGATCCTACGCAGCTTTCAACGGCCAGGGCAGCCGTTCTACGACCTTCCAGATCGACGGCGTCAACAACGACGACTCCTCGGAGAATCAGAACAGACAGAACGTCAACATCAGCACGATTAGGGAATTTCAGGTGTTGACCAACGCCTATACCGCTGAGTTCGGACGGGCCGGCGGCGCCGTGATCCTGGTTCAAACCAAGTCGGGCACCAACAATTTTCACGGCGATGCATACGACTTCATTCAGAACGACATTTTCAATGCCAACGGATTTTTCCGCAACCGCGCCGGACGGGACGCCGTTACAGGCCGGCCGCTGCAACCGCGCCAGATTGTCCGCCGCAACCAGTATGGCGGGACCTTCGGAGGTCCAATCTGGATTCCCAAGCTATTCGATGGACGCGACCGCCTCTTCTTTTTTATCAGTGGCGAGCGCCTCCGCAACAAGACAAGCGGCACGGCGACACGGTTCATTTTTCTTCCCGGAGAGGAAGCGCGGGCTTGCAATCCCGGAGAGGTTTCGAAACCCGGCGGGCCCTATTGCGTCGACCCGGCCACACATCCCAACATCACCCAGGACCTGCAATTCATGAAATTCGTGCAGAGCCTTTACAAAACACCGGAGCTACAGGGCGCCGTACCCAACGATCCCGAAGCCTGCGCCGATCTGATTGCCAGCGGCCGTCCCAACCGCTGTGTCACCCGCACCGTGAATAATACCTTTCCCGATTCCGATTACACAGGGCGGCTGGACTGGCGCGCCTCTGACAAAGACAACCTCTCCTTTCGCTACCAGTACAGCCGGCAGATCCGCCAGTCTGGACGAATCATCTTCGGCGACAATTTCGGCATCAACAATAACCGCCAGTACAATCTGGGGCTGACGGCCACGCACATCTTCACGCCGACACAAGTGGGAGAATTCCGCTACGGATTCGGCAACCGCTCGACGCTGCAGGATGTGGTCGACGGCAACCACATTCCGGTTATTCGTTTTGGCTCGACTCTGTGCACGGGCACATGTGGGACCATCATCGGAACGTCCACCAACGTCCCGATCAACCGCCGCCAGCAGGACAATCAGTTCGTTTACAACCACACGATCGCCGCCGGCAGGCACACACTCAAAGCCGGCATCGATCAGCGCTTGCAGCTGCTCGACGACGAGACCGGCGACCGGGCTCGGGGTTTCTGGACGTTTGGTTCGCTGGATTCCCTTGCCTCAATCCGCGCCCAGACCGGCTTTACAGGCTTCGAGAATTTCCTGCGCGGATTTGTGACCGGCTACCAAAAGGGGTTCGGCAATCCGGTCGCCGAGAATCGCTTCGGAGAGACCAACCTTTACGTTGAGGACAAGTGGGCAGTGCGCCGTAATTTGACGTTGAGTCTGGGTCTGCGCTACGAATATGTGCGCGCGCCCGAAGAGATCAAGAATCGCTTCCAGTACGGTTACGGCGATGACAAGAACAACTTTGAGCCCCGCTTCGGATTCGCCTGGACGCCACGTCCTTCGGCCGGTTGGTTGCAGCGAGTGACCGGGAGGCCCGGTACGTTTGTGATTCGCGGCGGATACGGCATCTACCACAGCAGGCTGTTCCAGTCGATTTTTTCCCAGAATCAGTTGAGCATCCGCACGCAGCCTCCTAACGGTTTTGCCTCCGATTTCAGCAGCCTCTGCCGGGACAGCATCTCCGATCCCTCCTGTGGATTTATTTTCACGCCGGGCGTCGCCTCACGCTCCACGGCGTTTACCGCCAACGGCGTGCGGGATTTAGGCGGGCGACTCACCAGCACCTTGCTGATTCCCAACCCCAATTTGGAAATGCCCTACGTGCAGCAGTGGAACTTGACGGTCGAGCGCCGGTTGCCCGCGGACCTGACTTTGCATCTGGGCTACAGCGGAAACCGCGGCATAGGGATTCCCTTTTTCGACAATACACCCAACAGCGCGATTTATCCCTTCACATCGCCCAACCTGCTGGTTGATGTCGGCGGTGGTGTCTTCAAACCGGTCGTCTTCGATCGCGCCTGCACGGACTTCAACGATCCGCTCTGTGTGGTCAACAACGCAAATGGGACAGTCAACGTCAATTCCAGCGGCTCGCTGCGGAGTTTCAGCGCCCTGACCAGCGCGACGGCGACGCTGGCCCAAAAAGGCCTTGTCGTCGTCGACGGCGTTCCGCACGGCTACATCAGCATCGCGACACTCCGGTTAGACGAACGCCGCCCGGATCCCAGCTTGCGAGTCCCGGTTGATCTGAAGAATTTCGGCTGGACCTACTACCACGCGCTGGTCGTCAGAACAACCAAGCGTCTATCGCACGGCCTGAGCTTCTCGACGACGTACTCGTTCAGCAAATCGATCGATACAGGCTCAGAGCAGACGTTTACGGGTGTCGACAACAATTTTCCAGTCGGAAAGAAGGGCGGCGCCGCTGCGGCGCTGCGCGGCCTGAGCAGTTTCCACGCCGCCCACCGTTTTGTAGCCAGTTACTCTTACCTGCTTCCCTTCCTGCGCGAGCAACAGGGTATTCTCGGCCGAATCGCCGGAGGATGGAATGTCACGGGTGTGACGACATTCCAGTCGGGCAATCCGTTCACCGTCGTGGCCGGCTACGATGTCAATGCCGACGGTCTTTCCGGAGACCGTCCGCGGCTGTCCGATCCGAGCCTGCTGGGCGTATCCGTCGACAACGGCCGCCAGATTCCAGGCGGCCTTGCCACCGATACCCTCTCGCAGAACCAATTGCCGGGCAGCGCGTTCATTCCTGCTCAAGCCGGGACGATCTCCGCGGCGGATCGAATTTTCCTTCCAGGTTCTCCTAATACAGGCACGATTGGACGCAACACGTTTTTTGCCCACGGCCTGAATTACACAGACCTGACGGCGGGAAAAGAATTCAGGATCCGTGAGGGAATCAAGCTGATCACACGGATGGAGTTTTATAACGTGTTTAACCGTGTCACCTTCAGCGTCCCGGCCCGGACAGTTCTGAGCGCGACCCCGCTCGGGCGTATCAGCGGGCAGCGCAATCCGGCCAACTACGTCAATGCCGGTCGTGACAATGGTTCGCGCATGGGCCAATTGGCGATTCGGCTGGTATTCTGAAAGCAGGCTTCAGGCTCCAGGCTTCAGGGCCTTTACTTGTATTTCTGCCACTAATCACTTGCCACTTGAACGATAGACTTCTCGCGCTTCACCTGGCCGGGAAAATGGATTGAAAAAGAGCGACGCAACATGCCTGCGTCCGATTTTGCCTGCCAGGTAGCCGTCGTACAGTTTTTCTCCGAGCCGATAGCCCAACCGCAGCGCCCGCTGCTCGCCAGTGGAG
>JBPCNK010000341.1:0-13481 GCA_051001345.1 Acidobacteriota bacterium
CGCTGGCGTCGCGCGTGTGTGGAACGGCGCCGCCATTAACAGTGTCGCGAGCGACCGCGACATGGTTTCGACAGTCGCGGGTGGCGGCACGGACCCGCTCGCGTCGCTCGCGGCACCGTTATGTCGCAAGCTTGGGGCCACAGAGCCGCGACCGTAAGGGAGCGGGCAATCAGGGGCAATCATCTTCAAAATGCTGCCACTGATTGCCCACTCGCTTACGCTCGTGGCCCGGACCCCGGCTTTGCGGCTGTCGGGCATGCACGTGGATGTTGAGCGGGCGCTTGCTCACTGCGCACTCTTGCGGCCGTAGCCTAGTTCGGCTCCGCCCGAAACGATGTGGTCGACTCCGGTGGTGAAGGTCGCTTGGGAGGCGATAAACAGGCACAGGCGCCCGACCTCTTCGGTGGTGCCAATCCGCCCCATCAGTTGAGCCGCTTCGCTTTCGGCGCGATAACGGCCGGGATCGGCGGCCGCATCGACGGCCTCTTGCCACATCGGTGTGTCGACATTTCCCGGAGAAACCGAATTGACTCGCACTCCGTTGGGCGCTTCGTCGATGGCCAGCGCCCGGGTCAGCGCCGCCACAGCGCCTTTGGTGGCGACATAGGTGGCCGCGTGCCGCTGGCCGGTGGTCGCCACCAGGCTCGCCACATTAATGATGTTGCCCCGCGTTTTGCGCAGGTGCGGCAGCGCGTACTTGCAAGCGGCAAAAACGCTGATCAGGTTGAGGTCAATCAGGTCGCGCAAGTCTTCGATTGAAAAATCATCGATCGGCTTGTGCGGTGGGTGCCAGCCGGCGTTGTTGATCAGGCAGTCCAAACTGCCGAATCGCGAAACCGTGACGTCGATCAAATTCCGGATCTCATCGGTTTTTGTGACGTCGCAGTAAACGAAAGCGGCGTCGCCGCACCCTCTTGCCCGCGCCTGCACCTGGAGCTCGGAGGTGACAGCCGCTCCGTCCGCCTCGTCGTTGCAACACACGACCACCCGGGCGCCCGCCCGGACAGACTCCTGCGCGCAGCCTCTGCCGATGCCGCGGCTGCTGCCGGTCACAATCGCTACTTTGTCTGTGTACTGCAGGCCTGTCATGTCGAAGGCGCAATCTTCCACTTCGAGCTAAAATACTTATCGCTTCAGATCCGCCGTCCAGTTCAGGACTACATTAATGGGTGGCGAGAGGGCTTGTTGCACCGGCGTGTAGATCAAAAAGCGCTGACCATCAGCGCTTGGCACATAGTGATTTCTGTAATCGCCAAGCGTGCTCAAGTTGGCTTCGAAGAGCACTTTAGGAACGCCAGGGTCAAACGACGATGAGCCTGCGTTGACGCTGACACTCATTATTTTATCGTCAGGGGCAAGATAAAAAAGTTCTTTGCCTTCGCGGCGCCAGGCCGGCTGATCTCCCCCTTTCCCTTTGGCCGAAATCAGCCACTTTCCGCCCGTGAGTGGAAACGATTGAACGTAGATTTCCGAAGTCCCCGACTCATTGGAAGTGTAGGCGATCCATTTGCCATCAGGCGAGAGGCAACCTCGCTTTTCGTCGAATTCACCCTGCAGAACCGGGTAGGCTTTTCGATCTCCAAACAGCGGCAGAGCCCACACATCCGATTTCGTCGTTGAAGTCCCACTCTGAAACAAGATAAATCGGCCGTCTCGAGACCAGTCGGTGGGAATCAGAAATCGGTCCGATTTGTAAACGAGTTCGTCTTTTCCGGCGCCGCTGGCAATCTTTTGGAACAACCTCCGATTGGACGCAAACAGGATACGGGTGCCGTCAGGGGACCATACTGGTTCCAGGTCGTTACCCGGATTGAAGGTGAAGCGCGTCCAGGATCCTCGCTTTTTCTCGAAAAGCCAGATATCGCTGAAGGCGCCATCGGAGTCCATGATCTGGACGGCAATTGTGTTTCCGTCGGGCGACAGAGCCGGAGCACGGTACGCCGCAGGTTCACCGATCTGCTCAAGTTGCGCTCCGCGCCGGTCGTACCACCCAAGCCGGAAGTTTGGCCTGAACCCAGCCGCATACGCGAGAACGCCGTTTCCCGAGACGGAAAAGGCGGCCAGACCTGACACCGGATGACTGCCGACTTCTTGTGCCGCTGGGAAAGCCTCGCCGGTTACTTTCAGGCCAGTTGCGTCAAACGGCTGGGCCATCAATGTCCCGTCCTGTACAAACAGCAAATACCCGGCCGGCGAATAGATCGTCATCGAGTTTGTCGGGATCAGGCGCGTTGTTTCGCTTGAATCGAGCGAGCCCACATAAACACCGCGGTTTTCGGGTGTATTGCTCTGCACCGCATACAAAAAGTGAGCGCCATCGGGCAGGAACCAAGGCCACCGATGGAAGGTTTCCTGCCGGGAGGGGTCGGCTTTCGCAAGCAGAACGGGCGTTCCACCTACTGCTGGAACCCGATAGAGTCCCTCCCGCGAGCCAAAGAGTATGACCCCGTCGCCGTTCCACGCCCCGCCCCAGGGCGGAGCATCGCAGAGAGTGACAGCAGGTCCACCAGAGAGATCTGTTTTTTTGAGCTTACGGTCAGCAAAGAACCCAATGGAACGGCTGTCCGGCGACCAGAATGGGAGCGTGGCGCCTTCCGTGCCCGGCAACACCTGCACGGAAAAGGAGTAGAGTGACCGCAGAAGGATCGACTGTTTTCCTCTTTCACCAGCCACGATTGCCAGACGCCGGCCGTCGGGCGAGATGGCGAGCGAATTGCCCGCGGCGACAGAAAATAGGACGGTCTCCGGCAATGCGATGTTTGAGCGCACGGTTTGGGGTTGCTCGGTGGACGTGCGCAGATAGAGAACGCCGATAGTCAGCATGCCCAGGAAAAAAAGCCCCGCGAGCAGTATCCAAGGTAGAGATTCTTTGAATTTTCTTTTTGCCGAAACTGCGGCGGGAGCAATTCCTGACTTGTCGGCAGGACCTGCCAAAGCGCTGTCGATTTCAATCCTCGCATCTCCAATATCGCGCAGGCGCTGATTGCGATCTTTTTGGAGGCAGTGGCGCAGCAAATCGCGGACGCGCGGGGGAGTATCCTCAGGCAGCGCATTCCAATCCGGATCTTTGTGAACGATGGCGGCGATGATATCGGTGACGGCCTCACCGCCGAATGCCTTCCGCCCGGTCAGCATTTCGTATAACACGCAACCGAACGACCAGATGTCGGTGCGCTTATCGAGCGGCTTTCCGCGCGCCTGCTCCGGGCTCATGTAGGCGGCCGTCCCCAGTATGATTCCTTCACTCACGCCTCTTGAGGTCAACGTCGGCGAGAGCGAAACGCCGGGCGATGATTCTTCCGTTACGAGCGCTTTGGCCAGACCGAAATCGAGTACTTTGATTTTGCCTTCGTCAGTCACCTTGATGTTGGCAGGCTTCAAATCCCGGTGGATGATGCCTTTCTCGTGCGCCGCATCCAACGCCTCGGCGATTTGACGGCAGAGCTGCAAGGCTTCCGAAACTTCCAGCGGACCAGCGGTAATCCGTTCGGCCAGCGTTTGGCCCGGCACCAGTTCCAGGACCAGAAACCGCGTGCCATTGGATTCTTCCAGACCGTAAATATGTCCGATGTTGGAATGATTGAGCGAAGCCAGCAGCCGCGCTTCGCGCTCAAAGCGGGCCAGGCGTTCTGGATCTTTGGAAAAGATGTCGGGCAGGACCTTGATGGCGGCCTCGCGTCCCAGGCGCGGGTCGCGCGCGCGATAGACCTCACCCATGCCCCCCGCGCCGATGAGGGCGACGATTTCGTAAGCTCCGAGGCGGGTACCTGACAGCAGAGTCATTCCACTTGGGCGCGGATTATAGCATGCGGGGAGTGTGGGGCGCTTAGCCCACGCTTAGCCCCGCTTAGCCCGGATCATTCACGAAATTCGCGCCTGGATCAGTTCGTGTTAGCTTTTGTTGGTTGCCTCGGCGCGAACCACCAGGTACAGCGAAAGGGCCAGGCACGCCATTGCCAAGGCAGTCGCAATCCCTACAATCCAGAGTTCCTCTATACCGTAATCCAGTTGCTGGCCTTCAAGAACCTCGAATGCCCGCCCAGCCGTTGCCCGCCAGCCGTTGGATGCGGCCCAGGCATAGGCTGCGCACAGGGCCCCGGGTGCGCTGCGCGGTCGCGCCCGTAGTGAATGAACCGCTCCATACAGCATCAAAATCATTGCAATCAAATCTACCAGGTAGAATGGGTTCAAGAGCCCGTACTCATGCGGCCAGGAAACCCAAGTCTCGACCGGAGAGTAGACGATCAGCGCCGCCAACGTGAAGTGCGCCAAACTGGTTTCGATCTCGCGAAGATTCATTTGCCTTGAAGTACCCTAAAAAAAGCCCACAGGGCTGGAGCCCTGGCCACTTCCTTGTATTCTTGCTACGGGTCACTTGCCACTTGAACTTGCACAGGGCTGGAGCCCTGTGCCACTTGTATTCTTGCTACTGACCACTTGCCACTTGAACGGGCACCGCCTCCATGAGCAGCGCGAGTGCCTTACCGAAGCCGGCGGTCCCGGCAGCGGCGCCTTTATAGTGTCCCAGGCGCACGACGACAAGGTCATGCGAGGGGATGATGAGCGTGGTCTGACCGCCCGCGCCGGCCATGTGGTAGGACTCCTTTGGTACGGGAAACCTGCCATCCTGATTGATCCAGAAAAAGCCTCCGTAGATCGGTTGCTTATCGGCCTGCCATGCCGGCGCGACGGTGCTCACGAACTTGACGAAACCTTCCGGCAGGATCCGTTCGCCGTTCCATACGCCATCTTGAAGGTAGAGGTTGCCAAGACGCGCCCAGTCGCGTGCCGATGCATATTCGTACCCTTGGGTGAGAAAGTTTCCAAAAGGGTCCGTTTCCATCACCATCGTCCGTATGCCGATCTTGTCGAACAGTGCATGCTGCGGAAACGACAAATAGTTTTTCCCACGCTTCTCGACGCCCAGGCGGATCAGATAGTTGATCAATACTGGATCGGTGTTGTGGTAACGGCCGACTGTTCCGGGCGGCCACTGCAACGGTCTGGTGGCAGCGTAGTGAAAGGAGTTGACGCCGCCCGTGTACAGGTACACGTGATCGGGGTACGGGCCCGACGGATCATAGTCGGGATCCTGGGGCGCTCGGATTCGCAGCCCGCTTGACATCTGCATAATGTCGCCAATCCGGATCTTGGCCCGCGGATCGCCGGGGCTTTGCCATTCAGGAATTGGGGCCGGCTGCCAGAGTTGGTAGACGCCCTCCTTGATGAGGATGCCCATCAGCGTGGCCGTCAGGCTCTTGCCCATCGACCAGCTCTCAAGTGGCGTGCGGTGCGTGATGCCCTCGCCGTACCTCTCGCCGATGAGGCGTCCTTTCCAAGTCACCACGAAGGCAGCCGTCATCCCTGCAGCCGGTTCGAAGGCCGCATCGACAGCCTGCTTCACTTTGGATGCGTCGAGTCCGGGCGGCAGCGGGTCTTTGGATAACCGATCCCCCTTCGGCCACGGCTGTGTCGCCGCTTCGGGCAGCTTGCTCTTGACGTCAACTGGCTTGAAATTTACATCGTGACTGCCTGCCGGCAGCGTCACGCAGCCCTGGTCACCCAGGTACCTGGCGGTGCGGCGCACGCCATTTGGGAGCGTGACATGCACGGCTTTACCGATGCGATCGATCACTGGCTTGCCGAATTTTGCGCGCTCCTGGTACGGGCTCGTGAAGTAGCCCAGGTTTTCGGCGGCAAAGTCGGCATCAAGTCCCGTGATAAACACGGCCGAACAGAGAACCTTCGCATAGCCGGCCGCATGATGCTCTAACGGATCGCCGGGAGGCGGAACGTAGGGAGTGTCGAGCTCCAGCGACTTAGCGCGCGCGATGAGGAACTCGCGGGTCGAGGCCGGTTCTTGCGGCGCCGCTCAGGTACAGGCAAGGGCCACAATCGCCAAAATAACCAACGTTCTTCTCATGGCCGTCTCCTTTGCTTTCAAATTTGCCGGCCCGCTACCTTCCGGTCGCAACACTGCCAGCGCGGCGCACCCTTCATTATTGCACCGTTTCGACTGAGCACTGGCCACTGGCCACTGGCCACTGACCACTGGCGATCTCGAATGACTAGGAGCCTGTTTGTGATAATTTGTCATTGCGCGTGTTTGAATTTTCTTGCTAGAGATTGCGCTGACAAATTATGAAAAAAATGACCCTGGGTTTTGTGCTGTATGTGATGTTCGTCTTCGTGGCGGCGCAAACGCCTCCGGCTGAGACGCGACCGCTGCCGACTGTCGCGGCACGAACGGCGGGCATGGAGCGCGTGGCGGGATACTTTCCCTATTACTGGGACGCGCGGGCCGGCAAGATCTGGCTTGAAGTGGACCGCTGGAACCAGGAGTTTCTCTACGTCAACTATCTTTCCGCCGGCCTGGGTTCCAATGACGTCGGACTGGACCGCGGCCAGATCGGCGCTACGCGCGTCGTCCGCTTCGAGCGCGTCGGACCGCGCGTGTTGCTCGCGCAGCCCAATTACAGCTTCCGTGCCGTCACCGACAGCGCCGACGAGCGTCGCGCCGTCGAAGAATCTTTCGCCCAGTCGGTGCTCTGGGGATTTGATGCAGCGGCCGAAGACGGAACCCGTGTGCTCATCGACGCCACTGCGTTTCTGCTACGCGATGCGCATAATATTCCAGCCGTTCTGCGGCGAACCAATCAAGGCGCGTTCCGGCTGGATGGGACGCGCTCGGTACTGCACCTGCCTCGCATCAAAAATTTTCCTCGCAACACGGAATTTGAATCCACGCTGACGTTTGCCGGCGACGATCCCGGAGGCTTTGTCAGCCAGGTCACTCCGACCAACGAAGCCATCACCATCCGGCAGCATCACTCTCTGGTCGAGTTGCCCGGTCCTGGCTTCAAGCCGCGTGTTTTCGATCCACGCGCCGGATATTTTCCCTTTAGTTATTACGATTACGCGACGCCGGTTGGCGAACCCGTCGTCAAACGATTTGTTCAACGGCACCGGCTCGAAAAGAAGGACCCGTCGGCCGCCGTCAGCGAGCCGGTCAAACCGATCGTTTACTATCTGGATCGCGGCGCGCCTGAGCCCATCCGGTCGGCGTTGCTGGACGGAGCCCGTTGGTGGAACCAGGCCTTTGAAGCCGCCGGATATCGAAACGCGTTTCGCGTCGAGTTGCTTCCCGAAGATGCCGATCCGCTGGACGTTCGCTACAACATGATCCAGTGGGTGCACCGCGCAACGCGCGGATGGTCCTATGGATCCACTGTGACCGATCCGCGCACCGGCGAGATCATCAAAGGCCACGTCACGCTCGGCTCCTTGCGCGTGCGCCAGGATTATTTGATCGCCGAAGGGCTGCTGTCGCCCTATAACCCGGATGGATCCATCGCTCCGACGATGAGCCAGATGGCGCTGGCGCGGCTGAGCCAACTGTCGGCGCACGAAGTCGGACACACGCTCGGTCTCTCGCACAACTACATCGCCAGCACAATCAATCGCGCATCGGTCATGGATTACCCGCCGCCGCTCGTCAAGCTTGCCGCCGACGGCTTGATCGATCTGTCCGATGCCTATGCGACCGGCATTGGAGACTGGGACAAAGTGGCCATCACCTACGGTTATCGCGGCTTTGCTTCCGGAGCCGATGAGCGGCGAGAGTTGAACTCGCTTCTGACGCAGGCCGCGGCGCGTGGTCTGTCCTTTCTGTCAGATCAGGATGCACGGCCGCCTTCCAGTGCTCACCCGGCTGCGCATCTTTGGGACAGCGGCTCGAACGCCGTCGACGAGTTGCGTCGCACCCTGCAGGTCCGCGCGGCTGCGCTGCGGCGCTTCTCCGAGAATGCGATCCGGCTTGGAGCTCCGCTTGCCACGCTCGAGGAAGCGCTCGTACCCGTCTACATGTTCCATCGGTACCAGGCTGAGGCCGCCAGCAAAGTGATCGGCGGGCTCACGTACGGCTATAGCCTGCGCGGTAGCGGCGGTCCGGCTGCCGAGATTGTCCCGGCCGACGAGCAACGCCGCGCGCTGGCAGCCGTCCTCGAGACACTCCAACCCGAGACTCTGACGTTGCCCGAGGAATTGGTGCGATTGATTCCGCCGCGTCCGATTGGATATGGCCGCAACAGGGAGTTGTTCCGTGTTCGTACCGGACTGACATTTGATCCGATCTCGGCGGCCGAGGCCGCAGCTGCTTTCACGCTGGGATTCATCCTTAATCCTGAACGCTGCGCCCGGCTGGTCGAGTATCATGCACGCGACCCGCGCATGCCCGGGCTGGCCGAAGTGATCGACCGGTTGCTGGCAGCAACCTGGAAAGCGGGCGAGAAGCCGGGATTGCAAGGCGAGGTCCGGCGCGCCGTCAACTCAACGGTGTTGTATCAGTTGATGGGACTGGCCGCCAGCGACCGCGCGTCGCCGCAGGTTCGCGCGACCGCAGCGCTGAAAGTCGACCAGTTGCGCGGCTGGATGGCAGCGCAGTTGCCGGCTGCCGCTGACGAGGCGCGCCGAGCCAGCTTGTCCTTTGCCGTGTCGCAAATCCGGCAATTTCAGGACAATCCGCGCCAGTTCCAGTTGGTGCGACCGCTGGATCCACCGGATGGGCCGCCCATCGGCGTGAGTGATTATTTTATGGAAGAGTGTGGGTGGGGAGGGACAGTCGGCAGTGGGCAGTAGGCGGAGGAGCTGCGCCTGACTCTTCCTGTCGCGCCAACCGACAAACATGACTCGATCGTCGTTCGAGGTGCGGGGCCGCCCCGAGGCCGATCCGTCGCTGCTGCAGCAACCCGACGAGACAATCACGCTTCCGGTAACTATTAATCGGCGCCGGGCGGAAGCGAAACCGTCGGCACGAAACTTCCAGCGGCAACTGAAACTAGACGTCAACCAGGTAGACGCCGTCGCCAACCGACACGGTGCCGCGCCGCAACGTCGAGGCGTACACGCCTGCGCAGTTCTGGTTGGAGCGCACCGCTGTCTTCAAAACTTCCGGATCCACCCGGGCGGTTTCTGGGTCGAGGTTGATCATGCCGCAGCGGACATCACGTGATGTCACGTTGATCATCGGGGCGGAGGCGCCTTCACCGAACGCTACGAGCCTTCCCACCCACTGGTCCTCCGGGAAAACCGCGTCTTGAGCGGTCTCGACCAGGATATTGGGACGGAAGCGGCGCGCGTCCGTAGTATGGGCGATCGACTTGACCGTGGCCGTGGTGATCAGCGAGAGCGGCGCTTCGTCGAACGTTCCCTGATTGAGGTGCATGAGCCGCACATCGGCGCCGTAGGCCGTGGCGAGTTCGCGCCGCAGTGTATCTCCTTCCAACTCGAGTTCTTCGCCCGCAGGCGTCCTGACGAGAGTTGGCAGAGTCGTGTCGCCCGCTGCGGGTGCGCAGTACGGTTGGTAGAGGATCAACGACGGGACTTTGCTCGCAGTCAGCCACGGGAATCCATCGGCCTGGCCCTCGCGGACGAACGCGAACCGCCGGTCGCCTTCAATCCCGTGCCAACTGAGCAGGGCTGAGGAAAGCTTCTGGCCCGCCATTGACTTGACGGGATATCGAAACAGCGCGCGCACTATGCCTAGCTGTTCTCTCATTTCGCAGGTCGCGAGTAATGCTCGGCGTATGCATCGAGAAGTCGTCGGATCATCCGCTGGTATTGCGTGTCGTATTTTTGCGCCTCGGCTTTGAAGAATGCAACGCTACGCTTGCTCAACGCGATCGTAACCTTGACCCCTTCTTCACGAAATACCAGGTCTTCGGGTCGAGGAAGAAAGTCAGGCACGACCTTAAGGTTTCCGAGGGGTTCGTTCGTGTACTTGATTTTTGCTTTCATAGACCGAAAGAGTAACATGGATAGGGTTAGATAGCCATATTAGTATATGGCTTAAATCATCAAGCCGTCCACGAGCACGTCCACGAGCACGGTTACGAGCACGGTTACGAGCGCGTCCACGAGCACGGTTACGAGCACGGCCCACGGGTGGCAACGGCCACCAGGCCGGTGTGCTTTTTCAGATGTCCACAGAAAATCTCTACCGGCACTGATGCTACCGGCGCTGATACTTTGACGCAATCTTTTTGACGGTGGTTGAATTTCGTAGGGTTGCCGGCATACCAAGAGCCTTTCCGAACAGTACTCCCGGAACCTCAGATTCGCCCAGGTTCTTGCGGCATAACCAATAGACTTCACGTCCATAGACATGGAAGTCGTCGACCTTCGTGGCCAGTAACAGCAGTTGCTGTTTGGTTTTGTCGCTGGGACGGTCTACCGTAAAGGCGATATACAGCACGTGACCTGCCGCATTCAGTTCCGCATCAGGGAATGGTTTGTAACGGGCGATCTCGGCCAGTTCAGACATCGAGCGGATAAACGTAGTCACCTCGTAGCCAAGGGCCTTCTCTAAATGATCCGCGATTTTCCTTTCGAGCGCGGGTGTGTTCCGCGATGGCGAATCAAACAGGACGTTGCCGCTTGCGATAAATGTCTCGACGTTGGAGAAACCGATGGCTTCAAACAGGCGGCGAAGATCGTCCATTTTCACCCGGTGACCACCCACGTTTATGGCTCGCAGGAATGCTACATATTTTGGCATGAGATGGAGACTGACGAAATGCGCACAGGGCTGAAGCCCTGTGCCCACGCATGTCAGGCCAGCGCGTACTCGAGCGCAATAGTGCCCGTCTTCTCGTAGACCCTGTGTTTGGTCAGCTTGAGCTTCGCCAACTTCGCCGGATCGGGCAGCAGCGGCAACCCTCCGCCGAGAAGGACCGGGATGATCGCAACCTCAACGGTATCCACCAACCCAAGTTCCAGCAGGCTGCGGAACAGGGAGCCGCCGCCGAACAACCAGATATCCTTTCCCGGCTTCGCTTTGAGTTGCGCCACCGTCTCTTCGGGTTTGTCAGACACTTTCACGCCAGGACAATCGGCCTGACGCAAGGTGCGCGAGAAGACGTAAGCCTGCATGCCGGGCATCGATCCGCCACCACCCTGCTGGCGCGTCGCTTCGTATGATTTTCGGCCCAACAGCACGGTGTCGAACTGCTTGAAGATGGCGCTGAAGTCGATCTCCTGGTCCATGATGATCCAGTCGTACTCGCCCTTCGGACCCGCGATGTACCCGTCCAGGCTCATTGCCACCGAGTAGCGGACCTTCTTCACCGTACACCTCCTCGCGTTGCCGATGGCAGTGCCGCGCGCGTAAGCGAGCGGCCCCTCAGCAGAAATGCTAATTGCCTTCACGTGCTGTTGCCAGCAACAGCTCCGCCAAGACTTGAGCCGGCAGTGCCATGGTTGCTGCCCCCTACACAGGCCATGCAGATTCAAATTGGCGGAGTGGGGCCCCTCGCTTACGCGCGGGGCACCGCTATTGGCGGCACGAACCTGACCCCGGCCCATTTGGTGGCGAATCAGCGGATTCCTGAACACTACGGTGAAAGCATTTACCTGGGAACGCGGGCGTTTCTACCTCGACACCACTATCCCGATTTCCAGATTCCCAAGCAGCGGCGGACCGCGACCAGTTGAGCGACATGATAGGCGTTGTGATCGGCCACGAGCAGCAGCTCGCGCAAATAGGTCTGACCTGTGCCATGCGGAATACGCGCGAAGAGATCGATGTCGGCATCTGCGGCAAGCTGCTTCAGTTCTTCCCGATCGCGGCGGAATCCGGCGACGCTTTCATTCCATGCGGTCTCCGACGGGGACACCGCCGCTGGTGGCCAGTAATCCTCGGGCGGTAATTCGACGTACGCTGGGTTGCGGCAGAACTCGAGGATGTCGCGTTGACAGAGTCGCAGATGCTCGATCAGTTGCCACAGCGAGTAGGGGAGCCCGTCGGGTGCGACGCCCCGAAAGGCGGGAGCAATCACTTTGACAGCCGCATCGAAGCTTACGTGCGCATCCTCCCAGTCGAGCAACTTCTGCAAATGTGCGCGCAATGACTCGTCTCGATCCATGCCCGTCCTATTTGCCAGGGCAGCGTGCATGAAACCGCAGATTCACCACGCCCGGATGAAAATAGCTGCCAAAGGCCACCGGCCTGGCGGTCGGCGCCACTCCTGACCCCTGACCCCTGCCCCCGCTTTTCAGTATTCGCGGTCCCGCACTATCCCGGGCATGGGAATAGCATACTTTCCGTCGGCTCCCGGTGGCAGCGGAGCGGGCGAATCCATCGTCAGTTTGTCGACCGCCGGCGCAAATTCGTGGTCGCTGTTCAGGATCTTGTCATAGGTAACGATCTGGCCGGTGTGGGCTGCCATGCGGCCCATCGACGTCACAAGGCTGGCCTCGGCGCCGCGCTTGGCTTCGTTGTAAGGCTTGTCTGCGCGAATGGCGGCAAGCAAGTCGTCCCATTCAAGGCGATAGGGATTGAGCTCCGGCTGCGGAAAGGCCCAGGCCACTTCCGAGTTGACCGGGTTGTGCCCTTTGAATATTCGGCATCTGCCCGGCGTGTGTCCGGAAGTCGAAACAATACCCAGCCCCTTGGTGCCGTGCACGTAGCTGTCAAATCCGTTATGACAGCCCTCCACGGTGCGGCCCTCTAGAAAGAACTTGGTCCCGTCGGCGAAGGTATATTCGACCGAGTAGTTGTCAAAGTTCTGGTCGACGGCGTTGCCGCGATAGTGCCGTCCGCCGATGGCATGGGCCTGGACGGGCCAGGCGTCCTTCATCCAACAGCACTCGTCTACTTGATGGATGTAGAAGTCACTGTAAAGTCCGCCACTGGCCCACAGGAAGCTATGGAAGCGCTGGACCTGATAGAGCAGGTCGCTCATGCCGGCCGGCTTTGGAGGGGAAAAGGCATAGCCAACGGGACCGTGCATACGGTAGGCCCGCATCATCAGAACATCGCCGATCTGACCCGATTTGATCCGATCGAAAAGTTCCTGCCGAGCTTTGCAGTGCCGGACCATCAAACCCACGCCGACCTTCAGGTTCTTTTTGTCCGCTAGCTCGGACAACTGGATCACTTTGCGTGTGGAGGGCCCATCGACCGTCACGGGCTTCTCCATGAAGACGTTGAGTCCTTTCTCAATCGCGTAGGCGAAGTGAGCCCAGCGGAATCCGGGCGGGCTGGCAAAAATGGCAACGTCTCCCGGCCGGAGGCAGTCCATCGCGCTTTTGTAACCATCGAAGCCGATGAACTTGTGATCCTGGCTCACATCGACTTGATCGGCGAATCGTTCCTTAAGGTGGCCGTAGCTGTCTGTCAGGCGCTTCTCAAAAACGTCGGCCATAGCAACCAGCTTCGTTTGGCCGGTTTTGACAGAGAACGCGTCGCCGACAGCACCGGAGCCGCGGCCGCCGCAGCCGATCAGGGCCAGCTGAATGGTATCGTTGGCAAACGAGTGGACGTAGGGAATAGCCGTCCCCGCCAACGCAGAAGCAACGGTGACTCGGCCAGTGCTTTTCAAGAACTCACGACGGGATGCAAGGGTGGGTTTAGGTTCGCTCATAAGTTCATGCTCTTACTTGGAATGACTGCTGTCAAGGAAAAGCAGGGGTCAGGATTCAGG
>JBPCNK010000342.1:0-4840 GCA_051001345.1 Acidobacteriota bacterium
GGCGACGACCCACTCCGCTTTCGCCACGTCCACGCCCACGAAGCTTTCACGCATCGAAACCTCTCGTGCGATCATCGTCTGGCCCAGCCTTGCGATGCGGGGTCACGCCCAGCGCAACTGTTCGGGCTCCCGATGAGAGAGGCCGGAGACGCCCACGCTATCGTGCGGCCTGACTCGACCGTAGGAAGTATCGAGCTGTCGCCGACAGGATGCGTCAACGCACGCAACGCGTCCACCAACAAGATACAAGGAAGCATTAGGATACAAGGAAGCATTAGCGAGGTCAGGAGGCACCATAAGCTGCGTTCTCAGACCCGAGCCCAAGGCACGGATCACAAGTGACCGCGTCGGCCGACATCTAACGCACCTCACCGCACATGGTGATGGGCGATACCGTGACAGCGCCGACGCGTTTGACTTGCTTTCTGCCGCAAGCCTAACATCACCCGCCTGGCGATGATCGACGAAGTCGTCTCACATTATCGTGTGCTCGAGAAGCTGGGCGGCGGCGGAATGGGTGTGGTCTACAAGGCCGAGGACACCCGCCTGGGCCGCCACGTTGCTCTAAAGTTTCTCCCCGAAGAGCTGTCCAAAGACCTTCAAGCGCTGGAGCGACTCCGGCGTGAAGCGCGCGCCGCCTCCGCGCTCAATCATCCTCACATCTGCACGATTCACGATATCGACGAGAGCGTCGAGCACGGCGGGCAGCCCTTCATCGTCATGGAGCTGCTTGAAGGCGAGACGCTCAAGCAACACACAGCCGGGAAGCCGATGAAGACAGGCCAGCTCCTGGAGCTGGCCTGTCAGATTGCCGATGCATTGAATGCCGCCCACTCGAAGGGCATTGTTCATCGTGACCTCAAGCCGGCCAACATCTTCGTGACTACGCGCGGGCAGGCGAAGGTTCTGGACTTCGGTCTGGCCAAGTTGCTGGCAGAACGGCGCCGACCGGCAGAAGCAAGCGGGGCGAGCACGCCGCCGACGGTCACCGCAGCGGAAGAGTTCTTTACGAGTCCCGGCGTTGCGCTGGGGACCGTGGCCTACATGTCTCCGGAGCAAGCTCGAGGCGAAGAGCTGGATGCCCGCACGGATCTGTTTTCTTTCGGAGTCGTGTTGTACGAGATGGCTACCGGCACCCTGCCCTTCAGAGGCAACACCTCCGCAGTCGTCTTCGAGGCCATCCTCAACAAGGCGCCGATTTCGGCGTTAGGGCTGAATCCGGAGTTGCCGTCGGAGTTCGGCCGGATTATCGACAAAGCGCTGGAAAAGGACCGGGAGGTCAGGTATCAGTCGGCCAGAGAACTGCTCGGCGATCTGCGGCGGCTCAAGCGCGACACGGAGTCGGGGCGGGCCGCAGTGGAGTTCAGCGTCGCCGCGTCTGCCGCCCGGCCGCGTTTTTGGCGGCGCAGACCGAGCCGTGCGATTGGAACGGTCGCAGCGTTGACGATTGCAGGCGCAGCCTGGCTCTATTTCACTCGAGCGGATTCTGAATCGTCGAAGCCGCCCATGCAAACCTCGCCACTTACCACTCTTCCGGGTCAGGAAAGCGCTCCGACGTTTTCACCCGACGGCAACCAGGTCGCGTTCGTGTGGGACGGTGAAAAGGCGGACAACGAGGACATCTACATCAAGCTGATCGGTGCCGGAACCCCTCTTCGCCTGACCACCAGTCCCGCATCAGACAGAAGCCCTGCCTGGTCACCAGACGGTCGTTACATCGCGTTCATTCGGGTCTCCGAAGGTGAGAGTGGAATGTTTCTCGTGCCCGCGCTCGGTGGTTCCGAGCGCAAGATTGCCTCGCCACAGTGGGAGGACAGATGGGGGTTGTACGGCGCGGGGTTAAGCTGGTCGCCGGACGGGAAATTCCTGGCCTTCTCTGACAGGAGCGCGCCACAAGCTCCTGTGAGTCTGTTCGTGCTGTCCGTCGACCGTTTGGAAAAACGCAAGCTCACCTCTCCGCCTGAGCAGCCCAGCGACCGGCACGTTGCGATGGATCGAACAGAATCTGTCCGCGATCTCGCTCCGGCGATCTCGCCTGACGGTGAGACTGTTGCCTTCTACCGGCTCACAAGCGGCTCAACCGGCGATATTTACCTTGTGCCATTTGCTGGCGGCGAACCCAGACGTCTGACGTTTGAGGAGACGTGGCTTGAACGACTAGCCTGGACTCCCGATGGCCGCGAATTAGTATTTTCGTCAGGTGGTCCCCTGACGAGCGGTTCTCTGTGGAGAGTTTCGGCTTCCGGGGGCAAACCTGAGCGGTTACCGATAGGCGGGGATAACGCGGCCCAGCCCGCCATTTCCAGCCGGGCGAACCGACTGGCCTACGTCCAGCGGTCAGCGGACGCAAATATCTGGCAGCTCATGATGCCACGATCAGCGCGGACGGTCACATCGTCGACCAAGTTCATTGCGTCCACTCGACATGAAGCTGGCCCACAGTTCTCGCGGGATGGGAGAAGGATTGTCTTTCACTCGGACCGCTCCGGAACTTCCGAGATCTGGGTGTGCGACGCCAATGGACTCAACCTCCTTCAACTGACGTCATTCGGCGGGGCCTACACGGGCACGCCGCGGTGGTCTCCAGACAGTCGTCGCATCGCGTTCGACGTCCGTGCGGGAGGGCATTCTGATATTCACGTCATCGATGCGGACGGAGGCGCGCCGCGCCGCGTGACGACCGAACAATCTAACGAGGTGGTGCCCAGTTGGTCGAATGATGGGCGATGGATCTACTTCGCTTCAAATCGTACTGGGCGCGGGGAGGTGTGGAAAGTGCCTGCCGAGGGCGGAGAGGCCGTGCAGGTGACGAAGCAAGGAGGCTTTGCCGCGTTCGAGTCGCCCGATGGGCAATCTGTGTATTATGCGAAAGGTCTCAACTTCAACGGCCTCTGGAGAGTCCGCGTCGACGGCGGAGAGGAAACGCCGGTCCTGGAGTTCCCCAAGGCTGGATATTGGGGCTACTGGGCCCTGGCGGATAAGGGCATTTATTTCGTCAACACCACCGCGAAGCCGCACGCGCTCGAATTCTTCGAGTTTGCGACGCGTCGCATCAGGCATGTCGCCAGCCTCGAACAAGCGCAGCCATTTGAGCCCGGGCTGGCCGTTTCCCCCGACGGGCGGTCGATTCTGTACGTCCAGCAGGATCAGCGAAACAGCGATATCGTGCTGGTGGAGAACTTCCGGTAACTCCGCCCCGCCATACCGGCGTCCCTCGGACCTCTATGTCGAGGCTTTCCAGTTTCACGACGATCCCTCAAGAGATTGTGAATCGCCACGAAGTCCGTAACTGCTTGAAAGTCTGGTGCCGGAGGTGGGAATCGAACCCAAACGGGGAGTGAACCCCACGGGATTTTAAGTCCCGCGCAAGGCCGCCCCCGTGGGGCTCATCACTGGATTTTCCTAGCAATTTCGACGCTTGGCTAGTCCCCCATCCTGAACCGCACGCCGGTTCCGGTCGGACGTGTGAATCCGGAACTGCCGCCCAAGCTCGAAGAGATCATCAACAGGACGCTGGAGAAAGATCGAAAACTACGCTATCAGACGGCGTCCGACCTGCGAGCTGACTTGCAACGTCTGCGGCGCGACACCGAGTCGGCGGGCATCGCCAGGTCGAGCGCAGTTGTCACCAGTGGACCAAGATCCTGGTGGCGTCAGAGGATGGTTCTCGTGGCTGGCCCTGTCACTTTGGCCGCGGCGCTGGCATTCGGCACGGGGGTCTCGCTCTTTCCCGCGCCAGGCGACGCCATCGACTCTCTCGCCGTGCTGCCCTTCGCCAACGCCGGCGGCGACGCGGACGCTGAATACCTGAGCGACGGCATCACAGAGAGCCTCATCAACAACCTCTCGCGACTCCCCAACGTGCGCGTCACGGCGCGCAGCGCGGTCTTCCGCTACAAGGGAAAAGACGCCGACCCGCAGAAGGTCGGGCAGGACCTGCGCGTTCGCGCAGTGCTCTCCGGCAGGCTGCTGCAGCGCGATGGCACGCTGATCGTTCGCGCAGAGCTCATGGATGTTGCAAAGGGCTCCCAAGTCTGGGGTGAGCAGTACACCCGCAAGGTCGCAGACGTGCTTGCGCTCCAGGACGATATTTCCGTGAAGATCGTGGATATGTTGCGGGTGCGGTTGACCGGCGAGGAAAAGCAGCGGCTGACGAAACGCTACACCGAGGATGCCGAAGCCTATCAGCTTTACCTGAAGGGACAGTACCACTGGCACAAACGTAGTCCGGACGGTATCTTGAAAGCCATTGAATACCTGCAGCAGGCTGTCGACAAAGACCCGGCCTTTGCACTTGCCTATGCGGGTTTGGCCGATGCACACAATCTGAGTTCGTTTTTCAACGTGGTTCCTCCGCGCGAGGCCATGCCCAAGGCGAAGGCCTCGGCTACGAAGGCGCTGGAAATCGATGGCGATCTCGCGCAGGCGCACATTTCACTGGGATACGGCAGCTTTACTTACGACTGGGACTGGGCGGCGGCCACAAGGCATTTTGAGCGAGCTACGGCGCTCAATTCTGCTTCTGTCATCAACCATACCTACTATCCGTTCTATCTCGCCGTCGCCGGCCGCTCGGCGGAAGCCGTGAGCGTGGCGCGACGCGCTGTGGATGTCGATTCGGTTTCTCCATCTCTCAGCCACACCCTTGCAGTGCAGCTTCATTTCGCCAGAAACTTTGACGAAGCGATCGCCGAATCCACGCGGGCGATCGAGATGGATCCAAACTTCGGCGTTGCGCACGAGGTGCTGGGCGCGTCGTATGCTGCGAAAGGGATGTTCCGGGAAGCCCTACCCGCGATGGAACGGGCCGTGGCGTTGAACCGGGGGAACACGATCTCCC
>JBPCNK010000343.1:0-11392 GCA_051001345.1 Acidobacteriota bacterium
CTACAAAGACCGTCCACCCTCACTTCAATCATCCAAAGACCCCTCGAGACCCCGATCCCGAAAGTCTTGACCATCGCAACCTGCCCGTTTCACGATTTGCGAACCTTCATGCATAATCCGGGCTAGCAGTGGAAGATGCTCCTCGTCACCTCTGTTACCGATGGCCTCTACCGTCCGCGCTCTGACCGACGATTCGGGGTCCATGAGTCCCTTCTCTAGCAGGAGAATGTTTAGCTTCTCAGGCCGTTTACCCAAAACCCAAATAGCCGCTGCCCGAACATTGGAAAAACGATCCTCCATCGCACTCAGAAGCAAAGACCTTGCGCTAGCGCCGGCCACCCCCCCCAAAGCCCGCACTGAAAGTTCCCGTTCGCCAGGATTGCCTTGGATAAGAGGCTCAGAAAGGGCTGCCCAGGCGGAGCCGGCTAACCGCTGTTTCTCATCTAGCGGCGTCGGTGGTTGATTGGCGGACTGCTCTCCCTGGATCACGACTAGAAGAGCTGCCGTCACAATGCTCAGCATGACAGTTTTCATCGATTGTTCGCCCCTCGAAAACCTCTCTTACTTTGACACCGAACTTCGCGATACTCTTGCAAATGTGGGATCGTAATCTTGCGTTTGCGTAGGAGAGAATCCAAAACCCGTCACAGTAAAGTTCTGATTCCTCCTTGCATCAAAACCGTCGGGTACCCCACCGGGAGCGGGCCCTGTCACCCACAAATGGTCAATGATTGAGGCGTTGCTATTGGTCTGGGCCGTCAAGGGGACGCCATCTGGTGGCTGAAAACTCACCGGATGGGATACGGATGTTGTTGAGAGGACCTCTGTAACGTCGATTCCGCCCACTTGTATGGCGGAATTGAACTGGTCCTCAACGAAATAGGTAACGTCCGTCGAGTAGCCGTTCGCTACCTGCATGGTCTGCGAAAGGCCACCAGTGAATCCATAATTGGTGAGGGTTCGTGGATCCCGGACAGTGAACCGGACACTAGCTCTATTAGGGATCCCGTTCACAGTGTAGGTTACACTGACAAACGTATCCTCCTGAGATGTGCTGGCAGATGTCCCCTTAACGCTCACATTCATCGTATTCGACGGTCCAACGAACTGCAAGCGAGAGCCCACGGACCACTGGAAAGTTCCTCCCGACGGCGAACCAACGCCGGTTAGGTTGGTCGTCAAGGATTGTGAGGCACTTAACACTACGAAGCCAGTCCCTGACACCTGAGACTTTCCAGCTTCCACCTGAATCGAAACCGTTGGCGCGACCTGCCCACCCGAACTTGCCGAGGGGTTTCCCTGAGGGCAAACAGGCGAGCCGCCACTGCAAATGTTACCGGTGTAGACAAATACAGTTGGAAGTACGGCTTGAATCGTGACGTCCCCTACTTCAACACCTGTCAGCAAGCCTGGGTTGGAGTTCCCTTGAGTTTCCACTGTCGCTACCGCTGTATTGCTGCTGCTCCAAGAACTTTGACTCGTAAAGTAGAAAATAGTTCCCGTGCAATAGGTTGCTTGCGCCCCAAATTGCCGGGTCTCCCGGAAGGGACTAAAAAAAGGTGTGTAAGGTGTAGTCACAAACCCGCTGTAACCACAACAATCGACGCAGTTGGCCCCGCACGTGGCGTTTCGCACGTTTAGGATTCCACTACTGATGGCTAAGTTCATCGGCTCGGTCATGCCGCGCGCGCTGGCAAAGCTGACGCTTCCCTCGCGCACTCCGGTTGGAATCACGTTACCCTCCGGATCAGGCTGTGCGACGGCAATTAACTTGGCCATGTCAATCGTCAACGATCCCTTCGGCAGCAAGCTCACCGGAAGACGGTAGCTGCCGGAACCATCCCCATAATAGAAGGTCACGTCGATGTCCTGAGCTTCTTCCGACGGATTCCACAGTGCAAACATCGTATCAAGACCATTGGCCACCGTCCAATAGTGAACCTCCTTGCTCAGGCTGGGGGCGACAACACCTTGGGGCAGCACCTCAAAAACGTAAGTGCCGGTGCCATCAACGCTACCGGTTGCTACGATGAGGTCACCTGCTTGACCGGAAAAGCTCAACGTCAAATTGACACTGAAGTTCTGCGAGTAGAGAGTGCCGAGAAGCGACTGGAAGTCAATCTGTCTGGTCTCAAGAGGGCCTAGTTCCTGCTCCGACAGAGGCCGAGAGACAGGTTGGGACGCGGTCATATAATGGAGGACTGGTGTTACCAAGAGCGGTTTGGTGGTGGTATTGCGCAGCGTGGCGTAAGGAAGAAATCGGGTTCCTGGTGGGAACCCGGCCTCAGGTTCAGGACGGCCTGCGAGCAAGCCGACACTGGCGTAAGTAATTTGCATCGTACTGGAGGTGTGGTCGTGAAGCCAGAAAGGCAGGTTGGCGGAGTAGCCCAGCTGACTGCGCCCCTCCCACTGGAGAGATCTTCTCGGATTAGAGCATAAGCTGGATTGGCTTTTCGGGTAAGCTGGAAATGGCTTACCAATTCAGGAGCCAATGAGCCATGGGAAAAATCCGTCGCAAGTTTTCGCTGGAGTTCAAGCAGCAAGTGATTCAAGAGATCGGCAGCGGGCAAAAGACGCTCAGCCAAGCAGCGCGCGAGTATCAGGTCTCGGCCAACGCGATCATACGCTGGCGCCAGCAGGCCCAACAGCAGCAACTGACGGCGACGCCATCGGCGCGCGAGAAGACGTTGGAAGGGGAGAATCAGCGTCTAAGGGCCAAGGTCGGGGAGCTGGTCATGCAGGTGGACTTTTTAAAAAACTACCACGCCTCGATACAACGGCAGAGAAACGCCGATACATCGGTGATCAGTGCGCGCAACTTGGATCAGTTTCGAAAGCGTGCGAAATGATCGGGCTGTCTGCCAGCACGTATTACTATCGGCCGAAGGTCAGTGAACTGGAGCGGGAGCGGCGAGATGCCGATTTGAAGGAGCAGATCGAAGCCATTCAACTGGAGCATCCCAGCTACGGGTACCGGCGCATCTTGCACCAGCTGAGACGTGCCGGCCAGCGGGTCAACGCCAAGCGGATCCGCCGGGTGATGGCCAAGTACGAGCTGGAGCCGGCGGTGTGGAAGACGTTCACGCGCACGACCGATTCCAGCCACGCCCTGCAGGTGTTCGAGAATCGGCTGCGGGGCCGAGCCGTCAGCGGCATCAATCGAGCGTGGGTGGCCGATTTGACCTACATTCGGATTGTGAGTTGCTTTGTCTACCTGGCGGTGATTCTGGATTTGTTCTCGCGCAAGGTGATTGGCTGGGCGCTGTCCAAGCGGCTGGAGGCGAGCCTCTGCCTGGAGGCGCTGCGCATGGCCATTGCCCAGCGGCAGCCCCAGGCCGGCTGCATTCACCATTCCGATCGGGGCGTGCAGTACGCCTCGGCCGAATACGTGTTCGAACTGAAGGAACATCTGTTCGACATCAGCATGTCGGCCAAGGGGAACCCGTACGAGAACGCGTTTGCCGAATCTTTTTTCAAGACGCTCAAGTACGAAGAGGTTCATCTGTGGAACTACGAGACCTATGACGACGTCCTGGAGCGCGTGCCGTACTTCATCGAGCAGGTGTATAACCAGAAGCGACTGCATTCGGGGCTGGGCTATCGACCGCCCACGGAATTCGAGCAGTTGTTTCTTTCCGGTCAGCTCCGGCGGGGCACGGGAAAAGATCCCACCGTGATCGTATCGGGCTGAAAGACAGCGCAAGGCAGACAACCAGGAAACGGCGCGCCGCATCGAGAGCAACGAAAAAATCGGCCATGCTCTGGGTTGGCTCACTGGGCGATCGTCGTTTATAGGCCTTCCTGGCGCGATTTTTTTCGATGACAACGTGTGGGTCGGTGGGAAAGCAGGAAAAACGAGCGGAGAGTTTGTTCGTGTCCAACAACCGTGCCAATTCGACTATTCTCTATTCCTGAGATTATCTATCTAGTTTTAAGGGCGCACTCCACAGGCCTTCATTCAATAAGCCTCCCGCAAGCAGCAGGGCGCCGTGCGGCCCAGTGAACTCAACGTGCAATCCGCCCGCTTGAGCCTCCACGCCAGTTAGTCCTGCCGTGAGATCTTTCATTTCAAAAAAGCGACTGGCGTGGCCGGGTACACGCACCACCTGGGACGCCAGTTTGGTTCCAGCGGCGCCAATTGCTTGTAGAGTTACTTCCAGCTCCCGATCTAGGGTATTGGACAGATTCACAAAGCCGCTGATCGCCGGCGTGTGCTTCCACCAGAGGCCCTCCCAGGTCTGCCGGTGCTGGGAGGCTGCGCTATTTTCGACGCCGCTGAAGGGATACGTGAAGATAAGGCTTTTGCGCTCGTTGAGAATTTCCATTGACCCGAGCACATGGCCGGGAGTCGGATAACGATACCGCAGGGCGGCACTGCCGAATCCTTCGCCGTGACCGCCGTTGATCCTGGCCAGGGTAGCGTTGATATTAACGGTGGCAACTGCCGTCGCAGCCAGCCGGATGGTAGGCAGAACATATTCAGTGCCTTCAGCCGTATAGAGTACAGGAGTTACCTCGATAGGTCCGACGACCAGAGAGTTCTTAATGCGAATGGTCGACACGAATCCATCGTCTACACGCCAAAGTCCACAAAACAAGCTGCGCTCGGGCTCGCTTGTCGGGCTTTGCGCCGCCCCGCCAAAAGCAGAAGATGACCCGATTAATAGGGCAAACACAAGCAAGGCAACGCACATAGTAGCCACGCGGTGGCAAAAGCTGAAAGGTCCATTATTGAGAGTCCTTGTCTTCATGGCGCCCTCCGGGACGGCCAGTGCTCCACCGAATAAAACGACTCCAAATAGTCGCTGCATAGAAACCTCGATGATCGGTTGTGCCGCTTATTGCTCATGTGATTCTGTGGTTTTACGTCCGGATGAACCGATGTCAAGGGTAATTGTTTAGCGGAAAAGTTTAGCGGAAAAATCCGACTAAAAAATCCAACTAAATCCAACTTTTCGCAGAACTTCGCAGAACAGAAAAGGTTTGAAAAGGTTAGCGCCGATGGCAGAGCCGCAAGCGCGGTGATATAATGCCGCGAAATTTCAGGCGAAGCGCGTGCGACTGTCAGGAGGTTTCTCTCTTGAATTTGATTTTGGCGATTTACGCCCTCCTGCTGGCCTGCCAGCCTGAAGGCGCTCTGGCGACCGTCGGTCAAGCGGTTTTTCAGGCCGAAGCCGCGCGGCCGCTCTTGCATCCAAGAAAAACGACAGACCTTTCCGCGGAAATCGCTCCGGATGAAAGTCGCTGGCCTGCCGAAGCGGTGGCCGGAAAAATCGAGCAGACGCTGGGCCGTCTGGGCGCGGCGATGGTCCGCTTTCCTTCTGCCGGGCGCCTGTCTGGCGAAGAGTTCCTTGCGAAAGAATTCAGGGGAACCCGATTGGAGGCCGCTGCTCCGGAATCCAAGCCGGTTGGCCGGGGACTGCAGTCCTATGGGAGCAACCCTGCGGCGGATCGCGTCGTCGGCTACCAGGAGTTTGAAAGCGAACTCCGCAACTGGCTCAAAAGTTACAGCTCGATTCGTGTGGCTGACTTCCGCGTCACTCAGATCAAAGTTGCCGCCGACCGAGCCGAGGCCGTGGTTCGCTGCGAACTGGCCGGACTGGCCGACGGCGGAGGGCCGCGCCAGGACCTCGCCTGGTGGAAGACGGAGTGGCAGCTGGAGAGCGCAGGCTGGCGCCTGGTGAAACTCGATTGCGTATCTTTTTTACGAACCCAGGCGCCGACCTTTTTCTTTCAGGATGTAACGGCCGCCGCGTTGGGCGGCAACGCTTCGTTTGCCCGTCAACTCAACCGCGGAATCCCTTATTGGATCCGGCGCCTGGATGCCGCCTCGGGCATCGACTTTTACGGGCTCAACGGTCTGGCGGCAGGCGACTACGACGGCGACGGCTGGGAGGACCTCCTCATCTGTCAGCCGGGCGGGCTTCCCAACCGCCTTTTCCGAAACCGCGGCGACGGCACCTTTCAAGACGTAACGGCCGAGGCGAACCTGGCGGTCCTGGACTCGACAGCCTCGGCGCTGTGGGGCGATTACGACAACGACGGAGATCTCGATCTGTTCCTGATGAGTAACGACATTCTCCTCTTTGAGAACGACGGCAAAGGTCGCTTCACTCGCTCACCGCTTACCTTCGAGATAGCCGGCGACGATCGCGGCACGCTGATGAGCGCCGCGCTGGCAGACTACGACCGCGATGGTTTTCTCGATTTGTATGTCTGCCAATACACGCCCGCTGGCGGCAGTGTGATGGGCGGTTACCTGCACCAGCCGACGCCCTATCACGACGCCAACAACGGAGCGCCCAACCAACTGTTCCGCAACAACGCCGGCAAAACCTTCACCAACGTTACGGCCCGGGCCGGGTTGTCGATCAATAACCGCCGCTGGAGTTTCGCCGCCGCCTGGGGCGACACCGATTTGGACGGCTATCCGGATCTCTATGTCGCAAATGACTTCGGCCGAAACAACCTTTACCTGAACAACCGCAACGGCACGTTCACCGATGTGGCCGGCCGGGCTGGCGTGGAAGATATCGCCGCCGGCATGAGCGCCGCCTGGGAAGACATCGACAACGACGGTCGCTTGGACCTTTATGTCTCCAATATCTGGAGCGCCGCCGGGCAGCGGCTGACCGCCCAGGACGATTTTCAGCCCAATGCCCCGAAAGAAGTCCGGCAGCTTTACCGTCGCTTCACGCGTGGCAACTCGTTGTACCGGGCCCGCGGCGACGGAACGTTTGAAGACGCGACTGTGGCCTTCGGCGTCGAAAACGGAGGTTGGGCCTGGGCCAGCGACTTTTTCGATTTCGACCGGGACGGCTGGGAAGACCTCTACATCGTCAATGGATATATCACCGGTGATCGTAGCCTCGACCTGGAGAGCTTTCAGTGGCGCGATGTCGCCGGAAATTCCCCGCTGGACGCGACCCGTTCCAGAAACTACCAGGAAGGCTGGCGCCGGCTTGACCGGATGATGCAGGAATCCGGGCTGTCGACGCACGGCGCCGAGAGAAAACGCTTTTATGTCAACGCTGCCGGAGCATCGTTTGTCGACGCCTCGGCCGTATCGGGATTGGACTTCGGCGACGACGGCCGCGCCTTTGCCATTCTGGATTTCGACAACGACGGCGATCTGGACCTCGTCACGAAAAATCGCACAGCGCCCCAGGTGCGTGTCTTGCGCAATGACGCAATCACGTCTCACCATGGTGTCGCATTTGAACTGGTTGGACGGACCAGCAACCGCGATGCCATCGGCGCGCGGATCACGCTGCAGGCTGGCGAGCTGCGGCGCAGCAAGGCGGTTGAATCGGCCTCCGGCTTCTTATCCCAACACACGCGACGAGTCCATTTCGGTCTGGCCGACCGCAGGGCCATCGACAGTGTCCGCATCAACTGGCCGAGCGGCGCTGTTGAGGACTTCCAAGACGTGCCCATCGACAAGATCATTCGCATCGAGGAGGGGACAAGCCGTTTGACGGCGCGCCCGTTTCAAAACGCGCCGACCGGCCCGCCGGCGGCTCCAGCAACGGTCCTGGATCTGGCAACCCCTGGCGCCGGCACGTGGCTGATCGAGCCCGTACAAATGCCTGAATTGAAAGTCCTCGATCCGTCCGGCGTGCTGCGCTCGCTTCCGGCGCAACGGCAAGGCGAGCCGGTTCTGGTCAACTTTTGGGGCGACAGTTGTGAACCCTGCAACGCCGAGGCCGAGCACTGGAGTGAACTCGCCAAAGGCTCCGCCGCGCCGGCAATCCTTTCCGTATCGGTCGACGGCAGCGCTCTAAAGCTTCGATCGGTTGCGCAGCCCAACTCTCGTTTGAAAACCTACGTCGCCACGCCTGAGGCTCTCGAACTCATCAATATCATCGTCAAGCATCTCTTTGTCCGGCGCAGCGACACGAGCCTTCCGCTGACGCTGCTGGTCGACCAGCAAGGTCACATCGTCAAGGTTTACCGGGAATCCATCGACGCTGAGCAGATCCGCGAAGATCTCCGCCAGCTTCCCGACTGGCCGCAAAAACGCGTCCAACTGGCGCTGCCTTTTGATGGGAAATATTACGGCCCGCGGCGCGATCGCCGGCAAGAATATTTCTGGATCGGCTACGACTGTCTGCAGGCCGGTTTTTACGACGAGGCGCTGCAGTACTTTCAGGAATGCCTCAAGCTGGATCCCCGCTTCGGCAAGGCCTTGAACAATGTCGGCGCGATCTACCTGCGCACGGGACGCTTCGAGGAGGCGCTGAAAACGCTCGGAAGGGCCGCGGCGCTTGAACCCGCCACGCCGGAGATTCAGTTCAACATCGGAACAGCTCTGGCCATGAAGGGACAACCGGCCGAAGCGATCGCGGTCCTGGAAAAAGCCGCGAAGTTGGATCCAAGCGATGCGGAAATCTGGAACAATCTGGGCAATGCGTACCTGAACAGCGGACGGCTGGACCAGGCGGTCGCTCCGTTGCAACGGGCGCTGCAGTTGAATCCGAAGCTGGCGATGGCGCACAACAATCTCGGCATCATTAGTGGAGAAAGAGGACGGATCGACTTGGCCGAGCAACACTTCCGCAAGGCTGTCGAGCTCGACCCGAAGCTTCACCACGGCTACCTGAACCTGGGTATTATTTATCTGAATACTGGGCGATCCGGTCAAGCGATTGAAATGTTCCGCAAAGTACTCCAGTTGGATCCAAACAATTTAGAGGCGAAACGATTCCTCGATCAGATACAAAAGCGATGAAGCGGTCCTGCTGGTTTTTGCTTTTTTTCGTCTGGCTGTCGCTGCTGTCTGCGCCCGCCCAAACCGAAACAACGCTGCAGTTGCGGCGTCGCCTGCTGGCCGACATCCACGGGCAAGCCGTCGAGTTTCTGAGCGCGGCCGCGCGCGCTCAGAAGGCCAGTGACTGGAGCCGCCGTCAACAGCTTTTGAAACAGGCAGCGGAAAAGGTTGGGGCTTTCAGTCAGATGAGCGAGCAGGATCCAGCCGCGGTTCCTCCGTCCGAAACCAAACGGCTCAAGGGCCTGGCCGAGGAACTGGCGGCTCTTGCGCAACGCGACAAGACCGAGCCGGTCGAGTTGCCGATCGATGAGTATTTGCGGGCTCTCAACCAAGCTCTCCCCTTTCTGGGAGACGGCGCATCCGGGCTGGGTTTTCAAGGCGCCTACGTCAAAGCGAAGAGCGTCGACACAGGGGCCGGCGGCCATGCCTCCGCGCCCGGTCCGGCGCCTGCCCAGGCCAGTCCGCTCGATGACATCCGCCAGTTGAGCGGACGATTGACGGCTGTACTGGATTTCGTCGAGGCGTCCATTGGCGCCGGCAGGACCTTTTGCGGCGGACGGTCCAAGGACCACCTGCTGGAGTCGGGCGGCAGCGGTGTGGCTCTTTTCGACTACGATAACGACGGCTGGCTGGATCTTTATGTCGTCAACGCGGTTGAACTCACGGATAAGAAGGAGCGCATCGCCCACCGCAACGCGCTCTATCGCAACCTGGGCAACTGGAAGTTTCGCGACGTCTCCCGCGCCGCCGGCGTCGATGCCGCCGCCTGGGGCAACGGTGTTTGTGCCGGCGACTATGACAACGACGGCGATCTCGATCTCTACGTGACCAACTTTGGGGTGAACTTCCTTTTCCGCAACAATGGCGATGGGACCTTTTCCGAAGTGGCCGCCCGTGCCGGAGTCAACCACCGCGGATGGGACACCGGCTGCAGTTTCTTCGACGCCGATGGCGATGGAGACCTGGACCTGTACGTCGCCGGTTACGTCCAGACCGACTGGGACCAGGTCGTCAAGGCCGAGCGGACGCGCGTCTGGCGCGGCGGACCCAAAGTGATGGCCGGTCCGGACGGCTTGCCGGGAGCGGGCGACGTGTACTACCGCAACGAAGGCAACGGCGCGTTTACGGAAGTCACCGAGTCGAGCGGCCTGGCGGATCGACAAGCCTTCTATGGTTTCGTAGTCCTGGCGACTGATTACGATGGCGACGGACGAATCGACCTCTATGTGGCCAACGACTCCAATCCGAATTTCCTGTACCACAATCTAGGAGCAGGCCGTTTTGAAGACATCGGCTTGGCCAGTGGCGCCGCATTGAGCATCGACGGTCGAGCCCAAGCCGGAATGGGAGCCGATTCTGCCGACTTCGACGGAGATGGACTGCTGGATCTGGTCGTCACCAATTTCGCGCACGATACCGATACGCTCTACCGCAATCTGGGAGGCGGCCGCTTTGAAGATGTCAGTCAGGCCAGCGGGCTTGCGGCGCGCACGTTTAAGCGCCTCGGCTGGGGAGTCGCGTTTTTCGATGTCGACCGCGACGGAGACTCCGACCTGCTTTTCGCCAACGGGCACATTTATCCGCAGGTCGACGAGCACCCCGAACTGGAGGAGACTTTTCATCAGAAGAACCAGTTGCTCCTCAACGACGGCGGAACATTCCGTGACGTTTCCGAGCAGGCCGGATCGGGCTTGCAGGTCCCCAAATCCAGCCGCGGCCTGGCAATCGGGGACCTGGATAACGATGGAGATCTGGATGTAGTAATCAGCAATATGGACGACGCGCCTACCGTCCTCGAGAACCGTTCGCGGAGTTCCAATCACTGGGTTGCATTCCAAGTAAAGAAGGACGGTCGAAACCGCTTTTGCATCGGCGCCCGGGTCACGATCGAGTCTATGGGCCGCAGACAGATCCGCGAGATCCGATCTGGAGGAAGCTATCTTTCCCAGAACGACCTGCGCGTCTATTTCGGGCTTGGATCGTATTCAGGAGCGGTGGATGTGGACGTGCAGCTGCCCGGCAACCTGCGCTGGCGGTGGAAAGAGCTGCCGGCCGATCGTCTCAACCGGCTGGTGCTCGACGAAGAGCATCGCGTCAAGTAATGGCGAGAACCCTTTCAGTTGCCGCGCTCGTGCTCACTTTGGGTCTGGGCTCGGCGCGGGCCGAAAAGAAACCGGGTTACGTCGGGTCCGAGACCTGCGCGCTGTGCCATGCGCAGATCGCCGGGCGCCACAGTTCCAGCCGCATGGCCAGAACCTGGCGAACCTTCCCGGGACCGTTGTTGCGCGCCGATTACTCGCAAAAGAAACTGGAAGGCCCCGAACCGGCTGTCGAGTACTTGATTGCAAGCCATGATCGTCAATGGACCTATCAGGTCACGTTGCCCGGCCGCAAGCCGATTGTGTTGCCGGTTGAGGCGGCCCTGGGAGGCGACCGGCATGGAGTCAGTTTTCTTGCGCGGTTGACGGACCTGGACGGTAGCTCTCCGGGGCGCGCCGCGCTGATCGCAACCCGTTATTTTCATGCCGCTCGCAGCGGGCAACTGGCGCTCAACCCGGGATTCCCGACCGAAAAACCGTCCAGCCTGGAGACCGGACTGGGCTGGGTCCTCAGTCCATCGTT
>JBPCNK010000344.1:0-7867 GCA_051001345.1 Acidobacteriota bacterium
TGGGTGCGGGGGGGCAGTTGTCGGTGGGGCCCTCCCCCCCCCCCCGTCCCCCCCCACCCTGGGCCACGGACCACTGAACTTAGCCAGGAGAAGCTTGACCATGCAACCCGCGTTGGACGCCATTGAATCGTACCGAAGCCAGGGCAACGTCGTGCCGATCTGGAAAGAGATCATGGCCGATCTGCTGACACCGGTGTCGGCCTTTCTGAAGATCAGCCGGGGGTGCCGCGAAGCGTTTCTGCTGGAGAGCGTCGAGGGCGGAGAATCCATAGCGCGTTATTCCTTTCTAGGACGCGAACCCTTTCTGACGATGCGTTGTCGCGGAAGCGAGGTAGAACGGATCGAAGATGGGAAGGTCCAGATTCAAAGCGCCGATTTCTTCGCCGAGCTGCGCCAGGTGGTGGCTCGCTACCGTACCGTCGACGTCGAAGGGCTTCCTCCTTTTACCGGAGGCGCCGTGGGGTATTTCGGCTACGACGTCGTCCGCCTGCTCGAAAAGCTTCCGGACAGCTGCGTCGACGACCTCGGCGTTGACGACGTAGTTTTGAATTTCTATTCGACCATTCTGGCCTTCGATCACGTCAAGCACCGCATCGTCATCATCGCCAATTTGTTGCTGGACGCGCCGGGATCCATCGAGGGAAAGTACGAAAAAGCCCGCCGGCAAATCGAGCGGATCGAGGAGGAGTTGGCGCGGCCGTTGGAGGTCCCGTCGGCTGCCGGAGGGAAGGCTGCAAGATTGTCCAACCTGAAGCCTCGTTCGAATTTTGTGAAGGACGAGTATCTGGAGGCCGTCGAGAAGGCTCGCGAATACATTGCAGCCGGAGATATTTTTCAGGTCGTCTTGTCCCAACGCTTCGAGGTGGACCTGGCAGCCGATCCGTTCGATGTGTACCGCGCCCTGCGCTTTATCAATCCATCGCCGTATATGTTCTACCTGAAGCTGGGTGATCTGCAGATTGCCGGCGCCTCGCCCGAGATGCTCGTCCGTGTTCAGGGGTCACGGCTGTCCTATCGGCCGATCGCGGGGACTCGCAAACGTGGGCGGTCGACCCGTGAGGACGAACAGCTGATGGAGGATCTCAAGCGCGACGAAAAGGAGGTCGCCGAGCACGTCATGCTGGTCGATCTGGGGCGCAACGACCTGGGCCGCGTCTGCCGGTATGGGACCGTCTCAGTCGATCAGATGATGTTTGTCGAAAAGTACTCTCACGTGATGCATCTGGTTTCGAGCATCGGCGGAGAGCTGCGACCGGAACTGGATCACGTCGAAGCGCTAAAGGCTTGTTTTCCCGCCGGCACCGTTTCGGGAGCGCCCAAGGTCCGAGCCATGGAGATCATTGATGAACTGGAGCCGTCGCGCCGCGGGGTTTACGCCGGCGCGATCGGCTACATCGATTTTTCGGGCAATTTGGACTCCTGCATCGCGATCCGGACACTGGTTTTCAAAGACGGCAAAGCGTACATGCAGGCCGGGGGTGGAATCGTGGCCGACTCGGTTCCGGAAAGCGAATTCCAGGAGACGGTCAACAAGTCCATGGCGCTGCTGAAGGCCGTCGAACTGGCTGAGAACAACTTCAGTTTTTGAAAGACGACAAGACCTCGTTTGGCAACGCAACCAGTACGAATTACGAATTGCTAATTACCAGGGACTAGGGACTAGGGACGAAGGACGAAGGACAAAGGACAAAGGACAAAGGACTAAGGACTAACCCGGATTATTCACGAAATCGATGCAAGGCAGGCGCGAAGCGCCGTTAGCCAATAGCCCCGCGCGTAAGCGCGGGGTTGCCGGCGTGAGGAGTGAGCGAGGCCCGAAGGGCCGGCACCTACACAATGTTAATCGAGAAGGCAATTTAGCGGATTGCGGATTCTATTGACCATTGCGGATTGCGACTTAGTTTCCAATCTGCGACCCTGAAGCCTGGAGCCTGAAGCCTGAAGCCTGATTATGATTTTGGTCATCGACAACTACGATTCGTTCACCTACAACCTGGTACAGTTTCTCGGGGAACTGGGCGCCCAGGTCGAAGTGCGTCGCAACGACCAGATCACTCCAGATCAGATCGAGGAGTTGGCGCCGCGCAAGATCGTCATTTCACCCGGCCCCGGCACGCCGTCGGACGCGGGAATCTGCCTGGAGGTGATCACGCGATTTGCCGCCAGGATCCCGATCCTGGGAGTCTGTCTGGGCCACCAGGCCATCGGCCAATGTTTTGGCGGCACGGTCGTGCGGGCGCCGGCGCTGATGCACGGCAAGCGCTCGTGGATCGAGCACGACGGCCGGACCATTTTCCGATCGCTTCCCAGCCCATTCCAGGCCACGCGCTACCATTCGCTGGTCGTGCGCGCCGAAGACCTGCCGGATTGCCTGCAAGTGTCGGCCCGCACTGCCGACGGCGTCATCATGGGATTTCGGCATCAGGAGTATGCTGTAGAAGGCGTTCAATTCCACCCCGAGTCGGTGCTGACCGAGCACGGCAAAACACTATTGGAGAACTTCCTGAATCCGGGTTAACTCACGAATCGCGATGATTAAAGACTACCTAAAGCAGCTGATTCTTCGCAAAGACTTAAGTCGCAGCCAGGCCCGCGAGCTGATGGCAATTTTTCTGGATCCGGCGACCACCGACGCCCAGATCACGGCCTTGCTGGTAGCGTTGTTATTGAAGGGCGAAACCGAGGAGGAAATCACCGGCATGGCCGAGGCCATGCACGACAGCTTTGAAGTATTGCACAGCAGTCATTCCAAGCTGATCGACACGGCCGGTACGGGAGGGGGCATCGAGACATTCAATGTCTCAACGACGGTGGCCTTCGTCATAGCCGGCGCCGGATTGCCTGTGGCCAAGCACGGCAACTATTCCGGAATTGCCGGCACTTCTTCAGCGGAAGTGCTGGCCGAGCTGGGCGTCGGCATTCACGTCGACCGGCAGTTGTGCCAGCGCTGCCTGGAGGAACTCGGGATCGCGTTTCTGTTCGCGCCGTTGTTCCATCCGGTCATGAAACGCGTGGCTGGCATTCGCCGTGAGATTGGCGTTCGGACAGTCTTCAACCTGCTCGGGCCGATCACCAACCCAGCCTCGGCGCATTACCAGATCATCGGGGTCTTTCACGAGGGTCTGACCGAAGTCATTGCCAAAGTATTGCGCGACCTGGGCGCGGAAAAAGCCTGGGTGGTCCATGGCTCCGATGGCCTGGATGAAATCACGATCACCGGAACAACACGCGTAACGGAAATCAATCGGAAAGAGGTGAGGACCTTTTATCTGGAACCCGAAGAATTCGGTTTGAAGCCTGGTGACGGAACGCAGTTGGCTGGAGGGGATGCCCGTCGCAACGCCGCAATTCTGAAAGAGATCCTCGAAGGCCGGCGTCGCGACGCGGCGCGCGACGTAGTCCTGGTCAACGCCGCGGCCGGTTTGTACGTCGCCGGTGTCGCCCGCGATCTAAAGGAGGGCATGGAGCGCGCCACCGAATCCCTCGACTCGAGTAAGGCGCTCAAGAAACTCAACCAGCTGATCGCGATTACGGGCGGTGCGCCGTGAACGTTCTGGAAGAGATCGTCGCGCACAAGCGGGAAGAGGTCAGCAGGCAAAGGGAAGCAGTCCCGGTCGCACAGCTTGAAAAACCAGCCGCCCTTCGCGAGCACCGCAGCTTTGCCGCGGCGTTGCAGCAGGGTGCCCGCCCGAGGATCATCGCGGAGCTGAAGAAGGCGTCACCGTCGAAAGGAATTCTGCGGCAGGAGTTTGACGTTGACAGCCTGGCGCGGGGGTATCAACTGGCGGGAGCGGCGGCCCTGTCGATTTTAACCGACCGGCGCTATTTCCAGGGTGACCTGGCGTTTTTGGAGCAGGCGCGCCGTGTCACCGAGTTGCCTCTATTGCGGAAAGACTTCATCGTCGACGACTACCAGGTCGTTGAGTCCGCGGCGGCCGGCGCCGATGCAATTCTTCTAATCGTCGCCGCGCTGCCGGTCAAAGACATCCAACGACTCACACACCTGGCCGAGCAGTTCGGCCTGGACGTTCTGGTGGAAGTCCACGATCCGGCAGAAGCCGAAGTGGCTCGAGCATCTGGGGCGCGGTTGATCGGGGTCAACAATCGCGATCTGAAAACGTTTGAAGTGACGCTGGAGACCTCGCGGGTAGTAGCCGGCGGTTTGCCCGCAGGAGGAGCGGCGACCTTGGTGAGCGAAAGCGGAATTTTCAGCGCAGAGGATCTGGCAAGGCTGGAATCGTGGGGCTATGAGGCCTTTTTGATCGGAGAAGCATTCCTCAAGCAGCCCGACCCAGGGGCGGCGTTAGGGGAGTTGATTTCCGAGTACCGGGCCAAAAAAGTCGCCGGTCGCCAGTCGCCAGTCGCCAGATGAAAAGTACGCCGAGATGGCAGTGCCGCGACCGGAAGGTCGCCGGCCCGGATTATTTCATTCATGGCGAACGTCGTTCCAATAATATTTGTGGCGATATCGTACTTGCGCTTTAGCGCGGATTAATCGGATTAACACGGATTAAACACGGATTAATTGCAGTGCGTCGGGGTTGATACGTGCAACTCAACTGAAATGCGCCTAATCCGTTTAATCCGTGTTAATCCGCGCTTCATTGTTGTGGGTTATTTTCTGAATGCCCGAAGAACGATGATCAAAATTCAACGATTTTCGCGCCTGGATCAGTTCGTGAATAATCGCGGCTGGCCCTATTGTGGTTTGTGGATGATTCGAATACCGAGATGATTATCAAAATCTGCGGCATTACTAACGAAGGCGATGCGGCCAAGGCCGTTGAGCTTGGCGCCGAGTGGATTGGCTTGAATTTCTTTTCCGGCAGCCCGCGATGTGTCGATGCGGCCAAAGCGGCTGAAATTCGTCAGAGCTGCGGCGCCAGAGTTGCAGGGGTTTTTGTCAATGAAACGGCCGAAAACATTCGCCGGATGGCGGAGTCCTGCCGGCTTGATGCCGTCCAGCTGCACGGCGATGAGGCTCCGGAATTCGAAGACCAACTTGAAGGGATTGCTGTGATCAAAGTCTTTCGTGTCGACGCGGCGTTCGATTTCTCCCAACTGGAGAGGACCCGGGCGCGTTGGATTCTTCTGGATCACCGCGTCGACGGGCTCTATGGCGGAACAGGACGGAGCTTCGATTGGAGCCTTGCCAACGGCCTGGGACAGCGCATCTGGTTGTCGGGCGGCCTGAACCCCGAAAACGTCGCGGCCGCCGTCCAGACTGTCGCGCCCGCCGGCCTGGACGTCTGCAGCGGAGTGGAGTCTGCGCCGGGAATCAAGGACGTTGAGAAGATGAGGAGATTCATTGAGAACGCGCGACGTCAATGAGAATTGAGAATTGCGGATCGCGGATTTCGGATTGCGGATCGGAGAAATCCGCAATCAATCCCCAATCCGCAATCCGCAATCGAGTAAAACTCTGAGATCAACCGAATGAAGACAATTTGGCCAAACGACCAAGGTCGCTACGGAGATTACGGCGGTCAATTTGTGCCCGAAACGCTGATGTCTCCGCTGCAGGAATTGGCGGAGGCGTATTGCGCTGCGCGGCAGGAACCGGAGTTTCAGGCGGAATACGTGCGGCTGCTGGAAGAGTATGTGGGAAGGCCGACACCGCTCTCTCCAGCCAAGCGTTTGGGACAACTGTGCGGCGCGCGCGTTTATCTCAAGCGCGAAGATCTGTGCCACACCGGCGCGCACAAGATCAACAACGCCGTCGGACAGATCCTTTTGGCGCAGCGCATGGGAAAAAAACGAATCATCGCCGAGACGGGCGCCGGCCAGCACGGCGTCGCCACGGCCACGGTGTGCGCGCTGATGGGGCTGGAATGCGAAGTGTACATGGGAACAGAGGACATGGAGCGGCAGGCGCTCAATGTCTTCCGCATGCGGCTGCTGGGGGCCCGTGTTCGGCCGGTAGATTCCGGCAGCCGCACCCTTAAGGATGCCGTCAACGAAGCGATGCGCGACTGGGTCACCAATGTGCGGACCACTCATTATTTGCTGGGATCGGTTCTCGGAGCGCATCCGTATCCGATGATGGTGCGCGATTTTCAGTCCGTCATCGGCGTCGAGGCGCGCGCGCAGATTCTGTCGGCCGAAGGGCGGCTGCCAGACCTGTTGATCGCCTGTGTGGGCGGAGGAAGTAATTCGATCGGATTGTTCTTCAGTTTCCTGGACGACGCGTCGGTGCGGATGGTGGGTGTGGAAGCCGGCGGAAGCGGCCGCGCCCTGGGCTCGCACGCCGCCAGGTTTGCCGGTGGACGTCCCGGTATTCTGCAGGGCACATACAGCTACCTGTTGCAGGACGAAGAGGGCCAGGTGGCGGCGACACACTCGGTCAGCGCCGGACTGGATTATCCGAGCGTCGGGCCGGAGCACGCATTCCTGCACGATCAGGGCAGGGTCGAATATACGTCGATCGAGGATTCGGAGGCGTTGGAGGCGTTTCAGAAATTGAGCCGTCTGGAAGGAATCATCCCGGCGCTGGAAAGTTCCCACGCCGTGGCCGAGCTGATGCGCCGGGCAGGCAGTTTCGAGCCGAACACGTTGGTCATTGTCAATTTGTCGGGTCGCGGGGACAAGGATGTGCAGACGGCCATGAAGCACTTCAAGGACGGCCAATGAGCGGACGGCTGGAATCACATTTCAGGAACCTGGTGGCGTCGCAAAGAAAGGCGCTGGTGCCGTACGTGACGGCCGGCCATCCGAATCTGGACACGACGCTCGAGCTGCTGGTTGAGTTGGATTCTGCGGGCGCTGATGTGATCGAAGTGGGAGTGCCGTTCTCCGATCCGATTGCCGATGGTCCGACCATTCAGCGGGCTTCGCACCAGGCGCTGCAGGCCGGGTTTCGGTTGCCGAACCTGTTGGCTGGATTGAAACGATTGCGCGGGCAATTGTCCTGTCGCCTGATGCTGTTCAGTTATCTCAATCCGCTTGTCCAGCATGGCCTGGACCGTCTGGCCGGTGAATTGGTCGAGTGCGGTGTCGACGGCATCCTCATGTCCGATCTGATACCGGAAGAGGCGCGTCCATTTGCCGACCCATTCCGGCGGCGCGGGATCGATACGGTGTTTCTGGCGGCGCCCACCAGCGGCCGGAGCCGTCTTCAGTCGATTGCGTCGGCCAGCAGCGGCTTTATTTATCTGGTGTCACGGACTGGAGTGACGGGCGCCTGCGCCAGTTTGCCCGCGGACGTAGAGGGGCTGGTCAAAGAAATTCGGGAGTTCTCCGACTTGCCCGTGGCGGTCGGTTTTGGGATCTCGACACCCGAGCAAGTTCGCTCGGTGTGGGAAGTCGCCGACGGCGCCGTTGTTGGCAGTGCGCTGGTTGCTGTCGTCGAGCGCTTCGGCGGAAAACAGGCGGACTGCGTCCGGGAGGCCGGACGATTCCTGCGTTTGCTGGCGGCCGTTCGCGGTCCGTTAACGGTCCAAAGGTGACGAATGGCCAAAAAACTGAGTGCCTGGCGGGACAAGATAGATGCGATCGACGCGGAACTGCTGCGACTGCTCAACCAGCGCGCCGAGTGTGTCATTGAAATCGGAAAGTTCAAGCGCAAGGAGAACCTTCCGATTTACGACCCGCGGCGCGAGGCCGAAGTCATCGCCCATGTCACGGGACTGAGCCGGGGACCGCTGGAGGCTAAGGCCGTGGCGCGGCTGTTCGAACGGATCATCGACGAATCGCGCCGGGTCGAGCGATTGGCTACGGAGGAGAAGTCCGTTAAGACAGAGCCGCGCGCGTAAGGCGACATTATTTATGAAAGGCATTCACCACAGAGACACAGCGCGGCATAGCCGCAACCGTATGCCGGAGGCCGGCGACGGAGCGCCAACAGAGCCGCGGCCGGAAGGCTGCGGGC
>JBPCNK010000345.1:0-6282 GCA_051001345.1 Acidobacteriota bacterium
TGGCCCGGGAGCAGGCCGAGCATTTCTGTCCCTGGTACCCAAAGGCTGACGCGCCACCTCCCGCGGCCGCTTCGTCCCGGTTCGTGTCGCTGTCGACCAACATCGAATCTTTGCCGCCCATTTCAGCGACCACGCGTTTGATCCAGATCTGCCCGGGCACGACCCGCGATGCCAGCTCGTTGATATGCAGGCCGACCTCTTTGGATCCCGTAAACGCCACGTAACGGGTGCGCGGGTGCGCTACCAATTCATCGCCGATGACGCCGCCGCTGCCAGTCACAAAGTTGACAACCCCTGGAGGCAACTTCACTTCTTCCAAAAGCTCGACGAACTTTTGCGCGATGGTGGGAGAGTCGCTCGAGGGCTTGACGACAACCGTGTTGCCCGCCACGACGGAGGCCAGCGTCATGCCGGCCATAATCGCCAGCGGAAAATTCCAGGGCGGAATCACGATGCCGACACCGAGTGGAATGTACTTGAGCTCGTTGGTTTCCCTGGGAATCTTCACCAGGGGCTGGCGACCGGCCAGCCGCAGCATCTCACGAGCGTAAAACTCGGCAAAGTCGATCGCCTCGGCCGTATCGGCGTCGGCCTCGGCCCACGACTTGCCGACCTCGTAAACCATCCAGGCCGAAAACTCCATTTTGCGCCGCCGCAAGCCGGCGGCGGCCTTGACGACGTACTGAATGCGCCTCTCTGCAGGAGTGCGGCTCCACGTGGCAAAGGCTCTGTCGGCTTCTTCGACGGCCTGCAATGCCAGCGCGACAGTCGCCTTCTGAAACACGCCGACGACCTCGTTCTTTTTGGATGGGTTGAACGACTTGAGCTTGTCCTCGGTATAGATTTTTTCGGCGCCGATCCGCAGCGGGTACTCACGGCCTAGCTGGCCTGCAACACTCTTCAGAGCGTCGCGCATTTTCTGCGCGTTCTTTCGATTCGAAAAGTCGACCAGTAGTTCGTTCTTAAACGGGGGTAACTTCACAGTTCTTTCAAAACCGGTTTCGCAAAGAATTGTAATAGTCCATGTCGCTGGGACTATCGACTTCGTACTTCTCCCACAGCGTACCATAGCCGCGCAACCGGCGCAGGATCTGCTCGACGACGGCCGCGTCCTGCAGAAAAATCACGTTGAAGTTGATGGCCGGAGCACCGCTCTGCAGAAGCTGTTCGGCGATGTCGCCCGATTGCGCGACTGCGTATTTCTGGGCATCCTCGCGCGAGAGGGCCTGCAAATCGGTCAAAAACTTGTCGGGTACCGGAATTTTCAGGACATCGCGCAGGAAGACGCAGCGCTTGAAGCTGTTGAGCGGCACAACGGATGGGACAATCGGAACCTGAATTCCGTGCCGGGCTGCACATTCAACATAGCGAAAGTACCGCTCGGGCTCGGTGATGATGTTGGCGACGATCCCCTGGGCGCCCTTGTCCACCTTTTGTTTCTGGTAGGCCATGTGCTTGTCCAGGCTGGTCGCGGGGTATTCAGGATGCCCGGCAATGAAAATATCCAAGGGTACAGCCCGCTCCGACGACTGGCTTCCGTCCAGCTGAATGCCGTGCCGAAATTGGTCGAAGAACTGGACCAGATCGAGCGTGTTGTATTTGTAGGCGTCGACCTGACGGGAGTGGCCTGGTGTCGGATCACCTCGCAGCACCAGCACATCGGTAATTCGTTTGCGTTCCAGTCGCGACATCAGTTCATAGAGGGTCCGCGCTGAACCCTCGTCGCGCGCCGTCAGATGCAGCAGCAGCGGCAGATTCGGGACAATCCGGCGAACTTCGCCGGCAATCGACAACGGATTCATCTTAAAGCTGCCGCCCGTGTTGTTGGTCACAGCCAGTGCGTTCAAATCCAGGTCTTTGATGCGGTCGAGGATCTGCACCAGCTTGGAAATCCCGCCGTAATGCTCGGGCGGACTGACCTCCGCCATGAAGCGCGGACCGCGGCGTGTTTCGAGGGTTTGAAGAAGGGCCATAAGGGACAGGTTATTGTAGCAGGGGTCAGGGGTCAGGCGTCAGGGGTCAGGGCACTTTATCCGCAATCAATCACCAATTCGCAATCCGCAATTCCCTGACCCCTGACCCCTGAAGCCTGACCCCTGCTTTCAAGGCGGTGCGTACAAAAAAGGCGCAGAGCGCAGGTTTTCAGGAACAATTGAAATGTAATCGCGCACGGCCAACTCCCAGTAATTGCGATAGGGATTGGCTCGGTGCTCGGACAAAAATGACGGAATCCGCTGCAGCAGCGTGGCCATCCGGTACGGGAACACCTGTTCAGGATGATGGCGCCCGTAACCGAAATAGCTGCGGACGAGCAAACTGTTAGGACCCACCGGCAACGTCGCCAGGTTCTCGACGAACGCGTCGAACGTTGTGTAGCGCAGCAGGTAGAACTCCACGTTGGAAACGTAGAACGCGGAAACCAACAGGGAACGCGAGCGTAAATATTCCCCGATGGCGCGAACCGCCTTGGGGCCGGCCAAGTCGCCAACAATCGGAATCAAACGATTCTGTCTCTGGAACTCACGCAGCCAGCGGTAGTCGGACTCCGAATTCAGGTAATGGGCGTGATTTCCTTGCAGGTCTTTTTCCAGCAACAGCTCCCGATAGCTTGGATAACGCAGCTGGTAAGCTCTTCCAAAGCTTCGATAGCGCAACTCCGGCCCGTTCTGATGAAAGCTTTCGTAGATGTGCTCAAGCCCCTGCAGGTCCTCCAGGGTCGCCGGAAAACCATAGCGAACGAGAATCGTCGCCTTGATTCGCGCCAGTGTTTTTCTGTACAGGTTGCTGTCGGCAGCGGATGCGTCGATTTCCTTCAGGAGATCAGGAAGGGTGAGCGCCGCCGCCCCGCGGTCCGAGAGTCGCTTGACCGGTCGTGCAAATAACAGCGAAAGGAACTGCAGGCGCGTGCCGGATAGATCCATCAGCGCTTTGAACAGCAGATGCTGGATCATGTTCTGGCGGCGGATATCGATGATGAGCGCAACTTCGGGGCGCATGCGCGCGATGTAGGTGAAATTCTGGTCGGGACCGACACCGATGTAGGCGCCGCCACGCCCGTCGTACTCACCCAGTTTGGACAGCACGGTCAGGTAGGAACTCTCGTTGGAGACGAGGTTGTCGCTATCGAAGTAACCGCCCGGTTCGCTCAGGTCCTGGATTGTCTGCAGCCAGGCTTTATGATTGGGAGCCGCCGCGCTGGCCGATGTCGACAGGCAGACCAGTACCAGTGCGAGGGTGAGAAAGTTTCCGTTTCGGTGTTTCACAAAATCACACACCGTGAATTGACAGGTTCACCGCAGAACCGTATGCCGTGTGCCGTATGCCGCAGGACCGTATGCCGTATGCCGTATGCCGTATGCCGCAGGCGGCGACGGAGCGCCAACAGAGCCGCAGCCCGGAAGGCTGTGGGCCGGCATACGGCTTGCGGCATACGGTTGCGGTGAATGCTCTTCACTTCTTAGGCTTTTTGCGATCCGCCAGCGATCGATAATAATCCTCGACCATCTTCCGGTATTCAGGCGGAACGTCCTGCGGATTGAACAGTCGAACGTTATCGGCTTCCGCGCTGCTTTGCATCTTCAGGCTCAGTTTCAGCTCCAGCTCGCGGAAACCCTTAATGATGTGCGTGCGCAATCGATCAATTTCCTCCTGATCGACGGGGAGCTTGCGGGCATCCAGTCGTTCGAGCTCGCCAAGCAGTCCTTCCAGTTGGCGGCGCAGTTCGGGCTGGCCCGCCAAAGACTGCCGCAATCGCTGCGCTTCGCCGACACGATCACGCAGTTCCTGTTGCAGCTGTCGTTCGCCGATGATGCGCCGCGGATCGATGCCGCCGTTGGGTCCGACGCTGGCCGTGCCGCCGGAAATCTGCACACCGCCCTCCCCGAGATTCGGAGACGGATTGTTGCGCCCGCCGGATTGTCCTTCGCCCCCTTGCGAACCCCCTTCGGATTGTCCGGACTGTCCCGAGGGACTTGGCTGACCGCGCTGCTGCTGGCCACGCTGTCCGGAACCCGGCTGTTGGCCCCCTTGTTGGCCCGGCTGAGAGCCGCGCTGATTCTGAGAAGACTGGCCGGATTGCTGCTGTTCCTGATTGCCCGACTGTTCGGATGGTTGGCCTCTCTCGCCTTGCCGACGCTGCTGTTCTCCCGGGCGGCCCTGTTGTTCGCCTTGCCGGCCCTGCTGTGCTCCCGGTCTGCTCTGTTGCGCGAGCCGTTCCTGCAAGGACTCCAACCGATCGAGCAACTCGCCGGCCTCCTGCAGCGCCTTCTGCAATTTTTCCTGGCCAGCTTGCTGGCCCGGACCCACCTTTCGTTCAGCTTCCGAGATGCGTTGCTGCAACTGCTCCAGCTCGCCTCCGATTCCAGCTTCGCGCTCGCGAGCACGCTCAAACTGACCACGAGCCAGCAACTGCGATCCTTCGCGCATCTTGTCGTTGAGCCTTCCGTCGCGAATGCTGTTGCCGGCCTGCTGCAGTCGCTGGGCGGCGTCCTTCTGGTCGGAAGCCATGCGTCGCGCTTCGGAATGCAACGATTGTTCAAGGTTCTCCAGTCGCCGCCGCACGTCCTCTTTTTCCATGAGCGCCTTGGAGACCTCGCGTTCGTTGGGCTGCTGGCCCTGCTGGGCCCGTTGTTGGAAGCCCTCCACCTGCTTGACAATCTGCTGTTGTTGGCGCGCGAGCTCACCGGCTTGCTGCTGCAGCTTCTGCATCTGGGACGCATTCTGGTTTTGCTGCATACGGCCCAGGCGATCACGCGCCTGGCGGAGTTGTTCGGATGCTGCCTGCGTGCCCGACTGCCCCTGGCTGTTGCGCGATTGCTCCTGCATCTGACGCGCCGCCTGGCGGAGTTGCTGCGCTACATTGCCCATTTGGGTGTCCTGCTTTTCACGCGACAGGCGCTCGAGTTGACGCGCCAACTCTTCGGTCTCCTTCTGCAAATTGTGCTGGTCAGTACCCGCGCCGCCTGAACCGCTCTGCTGCTGACGCCGCTGGCGTTCTTCCATCTGTTGCTGCCGCTGCGCCAGTTCCTTTAGCTTTCGCGCGGCTTCGTCAACCTGGCTGTCGCGCTGGCGCGCCTGGTTTTGCTGCAGCGTCTCGTACTGGTTCTTCATTTTGTCCAGTTCGAGATTCATCAACTCAGCCAGCTCCTCGGCTCGTTGCTGGCCACCCTGACCGCCGGAGTTGTTGCCAAAAGCCACCATCATTTCCTTGAGCTGGGCTTCGGCGCGCATCAGGTGCTGCAAGGACTTCTGCTCGGGGGTCACCGCTTCGGACGGCTTGGCCTGAGCCAGCGATTTGTGCGCCGGCGTCATCGATTCGGCCGCCTTTTCGAGGTTCTCCAGCATCTTTCGGACCGGCTCTTCCGCAGTGTCGGCATTGCGGCGTTTGAGACGGCCGATCAGTTCCTGCGCCTGCGTCTGTAGCTTCTGCTGCAGCAGGCCGAGCGTGCGGGAGTTTTCCGCCAGCTCTGCAGCTGAGAACTGCTCGGGATTTTTGGCCAACCGCCAGGTTCCAGCCAGGATTTCCTTTTGGCGCCGCGACAAAACCGGATCCTCGTCGTCGCCGCCGCCGCTTTGTCCCGCGCCGCCCGCCTGCTGGCTTTGTTTGTACTCGCGCGAGAACGGCTGGACTTCGAGAAAGTAGATGTCCGAGTTCGTAGTGCGTACTCCATCCCGAGCGCGCGCGTAATAATTAATGAAGTCGCCCGGCTCCAGACGGAACTCTTCCAGGAAGAACGTGTGCTGCCCTGTGGCTGTGCGCGACGAGCCGGGACCATACAGCGGCACGCTCTGTTCGGGTCCCCCGTTGACGCTGAAGCGTAGTTCCATGTCGCGGATCCCAAAATCGTCTTCGGCGCTTGCTTCGGCGACGATTTCCTCCAGTGCCGTCACGCGCGCGTCCCGGCCCGGCCGAGTGAAACGAATCACCGGGGGTTGGTCGTCGATGGAGTGAACTGAATACAAGTCCGAGGCTCGAACGTTTCCGGCAGGCCCGGCCTGGACTTCGATCCAATAACTATCGTCTTTTTCAACCTTGAGAATTCCAGAAAAAAACGCCTTCCCGATCTTTTTCATCGGGACGGTCGCACCGCTCTCCAAGCGGATCGAGGCGGCAGCCGCATCCTGGGTCAATCGCGCACGAAGCTCCGCTTGGGTTCCCTTCAGCGCCTCGATGTCCCCCCGGCCTTCCAGCGTTTGGACTTTCATGCCCGTGTAGGCCGGGAAGCGCAACGTTTGGGAAATCGATTCGACCGTGGGCCAATCGCCGACGTCGATGGAATATTG
>JBPCNK010000346.1:0-9281 GCA_051001345.1 Acidobacteriota bacterium
CAACAGCAGCGGCTGTGCATCGCGCGCGCGTTGGCCGTACAACCCGAGGTTCTCTTGATGGACGAGCCGGCCTCGGCCCTGGACCCCCTCGCGACGCAGAAGATAGAAGAGCTGATCGAGGAGCTCAAAAACCGTTACACTATAGTGATCGTGACGCACAACATGCAGCAGGCCGCCCGTGTCTCTGGCTACACAGCCTTCTTTTATCTTGGGGAGCTGGTCGAGTTCAACACGACCCGCAAGGTGTTTACAGCGCCGGAAAAGAAACAAACGGAGGATTACGTCACCGGAAGGTTCGGGTAGTCTCTGCAAGCCATGAGCAACCACATCAGCAGGCATTTTGACGAACAGCTCGATCTTTTGAAGGAAAAGCTCCTGCGCATGGGCACGCTGGTGGAGGAAGCCATCGCGCGCAGCGTCAGGGCGCTGGTTGAGCGCAATAGCTATCTGGCCGAGGACGTGATCGCCAGCGATCCAAACGTGGACGAACTGGAGTTGGAAATCGACACGGCCAGTCTCGAGTTGCTCGTACTGCGGCAGCCCGCGGCAAGCGACCTGCGGTTTATCGCGACCAGTCTGAAGATTGTCAAAGATCTCGAACGAGTAGGGGACCTGGCCGTAAACATCGCCGAACGGGCGATTGAACTGAACCGGGAGCCGGAAGCCAAGTTTTTGTCGCTGTATGTGCCCCTGGCAGAAGCCGCACAGAAGATGCTGAAGGACTCCCTGGATGCCTTTGTCAACCGGGACGTCGAGTTGGCCCAGAAGGTTCTGTACGCGGATGACTATGTCGACCTGCTCAATGAAAAGCTGTTTCGTGACCTGATAGTTCACATGGCCGACGACCCCGCCAATATTTCGCGCGCGTCCAATTTGATGTTTGTGGCCAAGCACCTGGAGCGGCTTGGCGACCATGCCTCCAATGTCGCCGAGATGGTGATCTTTCTGGTCGAAGCGCGCGATGTCCGCCACCACAAAAAACTTGAGCAGCACCGCAGAGAGGCCGACGAGAGAAAAGAGTAGGGCACGCGGAGGGTGTCAGTGCGTCAGTGCCACGAACGCAGAGAGTGGTGATATTGACGCCCGTGGCAAGAACTCGATGGTCACCGCTCTCTTCGTTCGCGGCACTGACACTTCCTCCCTCCGGCGCGGCACTGAGACTTCCTCCCTGCTGTGAAGCCCTTATTCCCAAAATCGACACTACAATCCCCAATTCTCCAACTCCAATCCGCAATGGTAGCGGCCGTCGGCGGCCTCGACCCTATCTTAACCTCACCTTAAGGTACCTGACACCGTCACCCAAGTAGCGTTGCGCCGATAGCATTGCGAAGTTCATCAAAATTAATCAAAGAGGTATTCGCATGAATGGCAGACGGAAATTGGGGCTCTGGATTTGCATTCTTCTACTGGCCGCAGCGACGTTTTCAAATTCGCCGGCGCAGTCGGGAACAACTACCAGCACGAGCCTGCAGTTCAACGGCACGTGGATCTGAGTCTTTCCAAAACGACAGCCGTCGCCGAGGGCGTCAGCGTGGAGTTGCGATGGGAAGTCTTCAACGCGCTCAACCAGGTCAACTTCGCCCTTCCCGCCAACGACCTCCAGGACGGCTCCGACTTGACGACGGTACAGAACACAGTGGACGGGCCCAGAACAATGCAGTTGGGTCTGAAACTTGTTTTTTAACTCGCGATATTTGGAGCGAGTCAGTCACCGCACCCTGGTTGACGATTTAGTTAACAGTGCCGCGAGCGACCTCGAGCGGATCCCCAGCGCTGACCTTGATCAGCTGACACGGAACCGCTGAATGGCAGAGCGAAAACGTAACAGGGCGGTGACACCGCTGCAACAATTCTTCGGTATTCTCCAAGGGTTTCGGAGGTAACGGGCACATTGAAAAAAAAGATCCTGGTGGTTGAGGACGAGCCGGATATTCAGAACCTGCTCGCCTTCCACCTACGAATGGCCGGCTTTGACGTGATTGGATCGCCCGACGGCGAACAAGCGCTTGCCGTAGCCAGCCAGGACCGACCGGACCTGATCATTTTGGACATCATGCTGCCCGGCCTGTCGGGTTGGGAGGTATGCCGGTTGATCAAGCGACACAGGCAGATCCGCGACACGCCAGTCCTGATACTGACGGCCCGTACCGGGTTGAATGACCGCTTGAAAGGCTTCAGCGTTGGAGCCGAAGACTATCTCTGTAAACCCTTTTCATTCCGCGAAGCCGTCCTGCGTGTCAAAGCTCTGCTGAGGCGCGTGGAGGCATCCGAAGGATCGAACGGCAAAAAAGTATTTCGAATCGGAGAGGAGATCGTTCTGGATTTTTCACGCCACTCCTTCTCCAAAGGGGGCAGCCAGCTCAGGCTCACCCCAAAAGAATCCTGCATCCTGCGCCACTTGCTGGAACGAACTGGGCAAGTCGTCCGAAGGGAAGAGTTGTTGCGGGATGTATGGGGAGACAACGTCTTTGTTGAACTAGGAAATATCGAAGTTCACATTCGTCACCTGCGAGAAAAGATCGAACCCGATCCCGCCAAGCCTGCGCACCTGATCACGGTGCGCGGCGTCGGCTACCGTTTTGAGAATTAGCCCGAATTAATCACAAAAGTTTCACCGCAGAGACACAGCGTGACAAGCCGCAACCGTATGCCGCCTTCGTCAACCGCGGCAAATTTCGTGTGGCACAGGGCTCTGCCCTGTGGTTTTTCTCAAAAATCCAGTTGGTTTTTCAGAAAGGCCACAGGGCAGGGTCCTGATGTCATAAGAACGACGGCCTTCAGTGCCGGCGTTCGCGGCACTGAAACTTCCGCGACACTGAAATTCCCCCCCCAATCCGCAATAAATCCGCAATCCGAAATCCGAAATCCGCAATTCAATCCCCACTCCCCAATCCCCAATCCCCAATAGCTTGACCTGGCTCCCATCGCCATACTAGAGTGACCTTCACTCCCTGACGAAATCTCAACCCGAGGAAAAATGGTTCGTCCACGCACGCGCTGCCGGCTGCTGTTTCTCGTTCCGCATGACTACTGCATGATCCTGCTGGGAGCCAAGCTCTCTCAGGCGTTATGCGAACCGGTCCTACTGCTCGACGCCGAACCGGCGCCGGGCACGATGTCATGGATCGAGCAGTTGGAACCCAAAGAACTGGTCCTTCTCGGAGTCGAGCTTCCGCGCTCGTTGCGCCAACCGTTGCGAACTTTACGCATCCCCGCGCACTCGATCCTCGGCCGGACTCCGCAGCAGATCAGCCTGAAGGCCTTTCGTACGTTCGGCGCCAAAAGCGGACTCCGACCGCTGTTGACCTGGGATCAAGACCCGCTGGACTGGCCGGAGACATTTCCGCTGTTTTTCTCCGGCGATTGGGACGCTCTCGGACCGTTGAAAGAATCCAAACGCCTCTTGGTGGCGCAAACACCTTTCGGCCCGCTACGCGCCGCAACCGGCTTGGGCACGCCGTTGGCACTGACCGAGTATCGCTACCACTCCAGCCTCACCTCTCATCCATTCACGCTTGACGGCCTGTGGTCGGGCAGGCTCGCCACTCACTCGGGACCCATTCCGTTCGAGTGTCAGGTTCGTTATCGCTGCGCCCTGCCCGTGCCTCCGTGGGATCGTCCTGCTGGCGGCCAGTGCATGTCGCGCTCCGGATCACAAAACGACCTGTGCTGGTCATTGTCAGAGTTTGCTGATCGGGACGGAGACGGTCAGATTGACCACTGCCACGCCGTGCAGTACTTGGACCTGGACGGCGACGGCAACGCCGACCGCCGAATGGTGCGCGAAACGACGCCGTTGCGCGCTCAGGAATCGGAGCGGCAGGAACGCTGCGTTCAGGAAGTTTGGGATCCGCAGTTGCGCCGGTGGAAGTCTTCGTCAGTCCTGACTGAATTTTCGCCGTCGGTCCTGCAGTGGCGCAGCCGCATCACCGAAGAGGACCTGGATGGCGACGGCCATATGGAGTCCCGGCACGTAACCGACTTGCAGAAGGTTGGGCCGCTGACCGTCGGTGAAATTGACCTATTCTCGCCGCGGACCAATTTGGCCAGAACGCCGGCCGGCAAACCATCCACTCGATAGCCGTTGCATTTAAGTGGCAAGTGCAACCCGGGGTCGTAGTCTTTCGCCCCTGCGGGGCTCGTTTTAATGACGAATCAGAAACCCAGGGCTTACGCCCTGGGCTCTATTATTTGCCCCCTTCGGGGGGCACGTCATTCGCCCTCCGCATCGGAGCGGTTAGAACCGTTGGGCCGTCGCGGGAGTCGAACCGAAAGGCGCCCCGCAAGGGCGATAGAATAAAGCCCAGGGCGTTAAGCCCTGGGATCAGGGGTTCGCCATCAAAACGAGCCCCGCAGGGGCGATAGATTGTAGGGGAACGGTGTCTCTAAACAACGGACTCGATTCGAAATCAGACCGAACGGTATTGGATTGGGACAGTCATTTGCGCGCCTGGTTGCAGCGTTACTCGTGGCCGCTTGGCGTCGCATCCGACCGGACCTCCACGCCGCATCCCATCAATCTTCAACAGGCCGGAGTTCTCGGCGCGTTCGCAGGAAAACTTCACGCGCGTTCCTTTAATGTCGAGGCCAGTTTTCTTTTCGCGCGCCCTGATGTCGCCCCGCTGCTGTTGCACCCACTGGCGACGCGGCTGCCATCCGGTCGGCCGCAGCAGCGCGCGCGCCAGATCATCGCGCTGCAACTGCTGCGCCGCGACTGCCTGGTTCACGGCAATATGGGTCAGACGCTGGCGCAAACGGAACCGCTGACTGTCGGAGGGTGGCAGCACGCGCACTTTGGAGGAATGACCCTGGACGTCGCCGCGTTTCTGTCCGGTTATCCCGCGCTGTTTGCGGCGTTCTGGAAGAGCTATCGCGAAGCGGCGCCTCCCTGGAGCAGCGACGACGAGGTCCTGATGACCGGTCTGGCCGCGCTGTTGCGGTCCGATGCGCACCTGCTGCGCTACGACTTATCCATCGAAGATTTCATCCACGCGGTCGGCGGCTGACAGTGGTCAGTGGCCGGTGGCCAGCCGGAATTGCCTACTGACCACTGACCACTGGCCACTGACCACTGACTCGTCGCTACGAAAACCTCTTCATCAACTTCGCCACATCCTCGACCGCCGCCAGCAACCCGTCGATCTCCGCCTCCGTATGCGCAAAGGACACCGACCCAAAACCGTGCGCCGGAAAATAGCCGCGGTTGATCAGGGCCAGCTTGAAAACCTTCTCGCGCATTTCGGGGTCGCAGAAGCCAGGATTCCAGACCTCTTCCGGGCTGGTGCAGCGGCGCTCGGTCCGCAGAAAGTGCACCATCGACATCGAACTGGACGTCGCGACCCTGTTGGGATAACCGGTGCAGTGGGCAGGGATGCCGTGCCGGCTGAAAATCTCCTCAATTCCCTGCCGTCCTTTTTCAGCCAATCTTCCGATGTGCGGATAAATCTTCTCGCTGTTGTCCTTGATATGGCGCAGCATGACGCGGCCGGCCACAAGCGATGAAGGATGGGCCGAAAAAGTGCCTCCTTCGAATTTCACGCGGCGGGCTCCGGCGGCCGGATCGCACAGCGCCAGGACGTCTGCGCGGCCGGCCACCGCGGCAATCGGCATCCCGCCCCCAAGCAGCTTTCCGAAGATCGAAAGGTCGGGACGAACCTGGTACAACGACGCGAGACTATTCGGGCAAAATCGAAATCCCGAAATGACTTCATCGAAGACCAGCAAAGCGCCGTGTTGCTCGGTCAATCGCCGGGCCAGGCTTAGGTACTCTGGATCAGCAAACAGAAATCCGCCTTCGCCGATGAAGGGCTCGACGATAAAACACGCGAGGCTGTCGCCGCTGCGGCGAAACATCTCTTCCAGGTGAGCTGCATCGTTATAGCGGGTCGTAATTGTTCCGGCCGAAAAACCATCATGAAGCCCTTCCGATTCGGCTGCGTTGAGTCCTTCCTGTTCGAGAAAGCGTGTCACGCCCTTCATCAGATAGGGCTGAGCGCCGTGCCACCCGCCTCCGGCCTTGAGCACCTTGGTACGGCCGGTAAACGCGCGGCTCAGCATGACCGAATACAAGGTGCCCAGCGCGCCCGTGGTCGTAAAGCGAACCCGTTCGGCGCCGGTTCGGCGGCACACTTCTTCGGCCAGTTCTACCTGGAGGCTCGAAGGGAAGCCCGTCTGCAGCCCCTGGCCGGCGGCAAACAGGTCGCGCAGGCTCGACAGGACGACTTCCGGATTGTGCCCGAGGATGTTGGTGTAGTGCCCCTGCCAGAAATCGATGTAGCCAAAACCGTCCAGATCTTCGACGGTCGATCCCGACGAGCGCGCGTCATAAAACGGAAACGGCTCGAACAGGCGCAGCGTGTGGCTTCCACCGCGAATCTGAACGGCGGTGGCACGCTCAAATTGGGCTCGGCTGCGCGGCCGAACTTTCTGGTACTCATCGACCAGATGGCTCCATAGCGCTTCTTTACTCATGCGAACGTTGTTCCAATACGCTCTGCGGTACATTGAAAAGCGGCTTCACCATAGAGACCCAGCGCGGCATGGCCGCGACCCAAAAGTAGGCAGTAGGCATCGTAATGCAGACGACGCAGCGCCTATTCCAAGGAAAAAGCAAAAGCAGTCACGAATTACACGAATGAACCCGAATGGCCCGAACGCTGCTAGGTCCATCGTACCCGGTTGGCAACGCTTTGAACCAGAGAGCAAATCCCTGTCAGCGGACTTCGGGTTAATTCGTCTAATTCGTGTAATTCGTGACTGCTTTTGCTTTTCGTTTCAGTCATAAGCCAGCTTGTCTCTGCGTGCCTCTGTGCCCTCCGTGTCTCTGTGGTGAAGCCGGTTAAAAATTGGCCCCAGCTTTTCCATAGCCGCCCGCGGAGACGGACCAAAGTTGTGGCGCCAATTCAGATGCTACAACCCATTATCAAAATCAAAATTCAACCTTCAACCGATAGCATCGCTACACTTCCGCAACAACTTTTTTCTCCACTTTCCTTAGAAGCCTGCCATACAACTCCGGCCTCCGATCGTCGACCGTATTCATTTCAAATCGCCCGGGCACGATCACCAGCCGCTTCTGGCGCGCTTCGGCCGGATCGATCGTGGCTGTGAGAATTTCTTCGGAATCCGCGCCGGCCTCGGCCAGCCTGCGGCCGGCCGGATCGAAGATGCAGCTGCGTCCGATGAATTCCGCGTCGCGCTCGCGACCGACGCGGTTGGCGCCGATGACAAACACTCGATTCTCCAGCGCGCGGGTCGGCAGGATAAAGCTCGGCGCACTGTCGGCGCCGCGCGGCCAGTTGGTGGGAAGCGCAATGATGTCGGCGCCTTCGAGCGCCAGACAGCGCGCGACTTCCGGAAAGCGCTGGTCGTAGCAGATCATCATTCCGACGCGTCCGACCGGCGTTTCAAAAACGCCCAGGGGCGTGTCGCCGGGCGTGGCGAAGCGGTCGACTCCCAGATACGGCAGGTGGGCTTTGCGATAGATTCCGATCAGCCCGGAAGGTCCCACCAGCATGGCCGCGTTGTACACCTTTGAGCCCGAGCGCTCGAGCAACCCGACGATGGCCGAGACTCGCAGTTCCGCGCAGCGCTTTTCCAGAGCCTGGCTGGCCGTGCCGGGGATCGGCTCTGCCGCTGCGCGCGCCTCCTCGACGTTTTCGAAAACGTAACCGGAGAGCGCTGCTTCGGGAAAAACGGCCAGCGTCACGCCCTGGCGCGCCGCCTGGCCGAGCAGGTCCAGGACGCGGTCGAGATTTTCGCGCATTCGCGCCAGTTGCGGGTTGAATTGAACGGCGGCTACTTGAATCATTGGCTTTTACCCCGAGGTCGAAATGGTTTTCAGATCCGGTCGGATGTGCTCGTAGGTTTCGGCAAACTCCAACGCCGCTGGATCGGGCGGGACGCCGCGCAGCCGGCAATAGGTCCGGTACAAATCCGGCCACCAGTTGTGATGTTGTGTAAGGCCGCGCTCGCGGTAACTCTGCCAGTCCATCAGGATCTTCGACCAGCACTCGTCGCCGTAGCGGATCCCCTCGGCGGCGTTCTTGAACTGGCTCAGGTACCAGTCGCGACCGATCCGCGCGTGCAGAACTTCGTCGGCCCAGTCGTAATCCTGGAACAACGCGCTCAGGCGATTGTGCGAAGCACAAGCGACTTCCCATTCGTAGCGCTTTCCAGTCTTCGGCATCAGACCCTGTTCAATGAAGTACAGCACGGCATGGCGTTCCTGGGCCGTCAACTGCGTGTTGAGATTCAGCGACCAGGTAATGTTGATGCCGATCTGCCGCCAGTCAAGGCCCGCGGCCACAAATCCGATCTCGCCCATCATGGCGTGGCGGGCTTCGTCCCAGAGCTGCCGGGTCATATCGCGGTAAAACTCCCAGGGTTTGTTGCGCAGTTGGGTCAGGATGCTGGCCATCATCTCGGGCACGTCAACTTCGCGGAAGCGTTTGAAAAACAACATCAGCACTTTGGCATCGGCCGGGAAGCTTTCGTTGTAGAGAAACGATTCAGGATTGACGCCCTGGTTGTAGACGTCGCCGAATCGCTCGTCACGCTGTGGAATGGGATCGTAGACGTAAGGCCTGGCTGAGTGCATGCGGCGCGGCTGGACGTTTTGCCCTGGCGTCAGGCACTCGTCAAGCAGCCCCAGCCATCCAGACATCCGGTCGCGCGTGGGCCGGTCCACCAAAGACTCGAGGGCCTGTTTGCCGAAGTCGGCCATCTGTTCCAACTCGAGCAAGGCAAAGCGAATCAGGCGGACCGACGGAAAATCAATCAACGGGTGAGTTTCCTGCAGGTGCTGCCGGAGCGCGGCTTGCAAATTCGGTACAGCCTTTTCGTAGAGGCCGGCGACAAGTTCAGCCGTGGAAGGCGCCGCCAGGATCTCGTCGAAGAAGACGGCCAGAGGCGCGTCGGAAATGTCGTCGAGCCCCAGCGGCGGCTCGCGCATTTCCGCCACGCGGGCGCCCAGCGCGGTTGCATGCTCGGCGCACAGGTGCGCGTGCAGGCTGAATCCCATTTTCAACTCGTAGATCGGTTCGGCCGTGATGCGCGCCACGAAGATTTCCTGCAGTCTTTTGAACGCGTAGCGATGGCGCTTCAGCCGGCCGACAACTTCTGCGACGGTCAGCCCGCCGGCGGCGGCGCGCTCCATCGAGCAGACACCCGCCAGCGCGGGAAGATTTCGGTAGGACGTATAGTCGCGGACATCCATGGCGTGGCCATTATAGCAGGGGTCGGGATTCAGGGGTCAGGGGGGAGGGGGGGGGGGGGGGGAG
>JBPCNK010000347.1:0-5991 GCA_051001345.1 Acidobacteriota bacterium
CACGAGCGTAAGCGAGTGGGCAATCACTGGCAGCATCTTGAAGTACGAGTTACGAATTATGCCGCAACCAAAGGTCTGCAGGCGGGAGCGGGCATTGTGTAGTGGCACGCTGGCCACGGAGCGCCAACAGAGCCGCGACCATAAGGGGCGGGCCGGAACTGATTGCCCACTCGCTTACGCTCGTGGCCCGGTACTGTTCCGTCTGCCGCCACTGGTGCCCACTCGCTGACAAAAACACTGCGCTAGAGCCTTGTGCCCACTGTCTTGGCCCGGACATGGCCCGGACATGTTCCCACTGATTGGCTAGCCGTGCTGCTGTTCGATATACTTGCAGCTATCTCCCGGGAGGCTGGCATGACTCGTTTAGGCTCTGGCCGTGTGCGTTTGATTTCCGTCTTATTCCTTCTCGCTGCGTTCAGTGGTGTTCTGGTGCAACCAGAATCATCGCTCGCACCCGATGCGCTCTCCAACGGCTCGCTGCTGCTCTTGCAGAAGCCGACGATGAGCCGCACGCACATCGTGTTTGCTCACGCCAGCGATCTGTGGAGCGTCCCGCGCGACGGAGGCGACGCGACGCGACTGACGGTGGGCTCGGGTATCGAAACCAATCCGTTCTTTTCGCCCGATGGATCACAGATCGCGTTTAGCGGCGAATACGACGGCAGCGTTGATGTGTTCGTGATGCCCGCGGCCGGAGGAACTCCGAAACGCCTGACGTGGCACCCCGCTGCCGATAACGTGCTCGGCTGGACCCCCGACGGCAAGCGCATCCTCTTCGTGTCGACGCGAACGGCGTATTCGCGTTTCGCCGAATTGTTCACGGTCGATCTGGAAGGGCATTTTCCAAACAAGGTTGATCTTCCGATGGGCTTTGAGGGCGCCTACTCGCCCGACGGCGCGCAGCTGGCGTATGTGCCGGTCAGCCGCGCGTTCAACGCCTGGAAGCGGTATCGCGGGGGCTTGGCCACACCCGTGTGGATCGCCAATCTGGCGACCGGCCGAATTGTGAAGGTCCCGCGCACGGATTCAAACGATTTCAATCCGATGTGGATTGGACAGAAAATTTATTTCCTCTCCGACCGCAACGGTCCGGCGACTCTGTTTTCGTACGATCCGCAGACAAAGCAGGCAAAACAACTCCTCGACAACCGGGGATTGGACTTGAAATCAGCCGGAGCGGGACCCGAAGGTATCGTCTACGAGCAGTTCGGCGCGCTGCACACGTACGATTTGAACAGCGGCAAGAGCAAACCAGTGGCCGTTCGCCTGATGGCTGACCTGCTCGAGTTGCGTCCGCGCATGGTCGATATCAGCCGGCGCTTGCGAAACGCGCATATCTCTCCCAGCGGCGCGCGCGCCGTTTTCGAGGGGCGCGGCGAAATCATCACGGTGCCGGCCGAAAAGGGCGACCCGCGCAACATGACCAATTCGCCGGGCGTGATGGAACGTGAGCCGGTCTGGTCTCCGGACGGAAAAACGATCGCTTATTTTTCCGATGAATCGGGGGCGTACGAGCTGCATATCCGCCCGCAGAGTGGCCTGGGAGAAGTGAAAAAAGTGAAGTTGGGCGAACAGCCCGGATTCTATTTTGGACCTCGCTGGTCACCCGACAGCAAGAACATTGCGTTTGTCGATAACCACCTGACCATCTGGTATGTGAACCTCGAACAGGCAAAGGCGCTGCGCGTCGACAAAGACCCCTACTGGACGTGGGCCGGCGCGGGCGAACTCAATCCGGTTTGGTCTCCCGACAGCAAGTGGCTCGCTTACGCGCGCCGGCTCGGAAATTACATGAACGCCGTGTATCTTTATTCGCTGGCGGACGGCAAAAGCACTCAAGCCACTGACGGACTAAGCGACGCGCGTTATCCGGTATTCGACAAAGACGGAAAGTATCTCTATTTCACCGCCAGTACCGATGCGGGGCCGTCGTTGCAGCCCGATATCCACAGTTTCAGCCGCCCGGTTTCACGCAGCGTGTATCTGCTGGTGCTCTCCAAGGACGAAAGTTCTCCGCTGGCTCCCGATAGTGACGAAGAAAAGACGGACGAGAAGAAGCCAGAACCTCCAGGTCCTCCCAAGCCCGACGGGTCCGCGCTGAAAACGGAAGACGGCGTCCAGAAACCGGAGGAAAGCAAATCGGATCCCGCGCAAAGCGAGGAGAAGAAACCAGAGGGAACTCCGCCTTCGGTTCCGGCGAAATCCGTTACCGTCAAGGTCGATTTTCAGAACATCGGACAGCGCATCCTGGCGCTGCCCTTGCCGGCGCGGCGATATACTTCCCTGCACATCGCAAAGGCAGGCCAGCTCTACGCGCTCGAAACTCCAGGCTTTGGCGCCAGTGGAGCGCCTGGACTGACCGTGCATCGCTACGATCTGAAAACCAAAAAATCCGACGTGGCATTGTCCGGCATCAACAGTTTTCAGCTTTCGCACAACGGCGAAAAGATGCTCTACCGCCAGGGCGAACAGTGGTTTATCGCAGCGCCGCGGCCGCTGGCTGCAGCGGCGGGACCTCCCGCCCCATCCCCTTCGCCCGGTCCGCCAAGCACCGCCCTGAAAACCACGGGTATTGAGGTCAGAGTGGATCCGCGCGCCGAATGGAAGCAGATGTACCGGGAGGCATGGCGCATCGAGCGTGACTTCTTCTACGATCCCGGATACCACGGACTCGATCTTGCAGCTGCCGAGAAACGGTACGCACCCTACCTGGATTTCCTCGGCTCGCGACGCGATTTGAATTATCTGTTTAGCGAGATGCTCGGCGAGTTGACTGTCGGGCACCTTTCCGTTGGCGGCGGCGACTTGCCCGACGTAAAGCGCGTTGAAACCGGATTGCTCGGCGCCGACTACAAGCTGGAGAACGGACGCTACCGGTTTGCGCGCGTGTTCAACGGCGAGAACTGGAACCCGCAGTTGAAGGCCCCGCTGACGCAGCCGGGCGTCAATGTTTCGGCCGGCGAGTATTTGATTGCGGTCAACGGCCAGCAGCTGCGCGATGCGGACAATGTCTATAGTTTTTTTGAAGGCAAGGCAGGCAAGTCCGTTGTGCTGCGTGTCGGGCCCGATCCGGCGGGCGCCAATTCACGCGAGGTGACTGTCGTTCCGGTGGCCAGCGAGATCGGATTGCGAAATCTCGCATGGATTGAAGACAACCGCCGCAAGGTCGACCAGATGACAGGCGGGCGCGTCGCCTACATCTATATGCCCGATACGTCCGTGGGCGGATATACCAATTTCAATCGATACTTTTTTGCGCAGGTCGGAAAGGAAGCCGCCATCATCGATGAACGCTTCAATGGCGGCGGCGCACTGGCCACCGACATCATCGAGCACCTGAAGCGGCCCCTGCTCAGTCTGGTGGCGTCGCGAGACGGAGCCGATGAGGTCCAACCGCAGGGAGCGATATTCGGGCCGAAGGTGATGATCATCAACGAATTCGCTGGATCGGGCGGCGATGCCATGCCTTGGTATTTCAGGCGGGCCGGCGTCGGCAAACTGATCGGCAAGCGGACTTGGGGCGGTCTGGTCGGACGGGCGGCATCTCCGCAGCTGATGGATGACGGCTTCGTCACGGCTCCGAGTTCAGGAGTGTGGAATCCGAACGGACAATGGGAAGTCGAAAACCATGGTGTCGCGCCCGACATCGAGGTCGAGCAGGATCCCGAACTGGTGCGCCAGGGTCACGATCCGCAACTTGAGGAAGCAGTCAAGGTGGTAATGCAGGAGCTGGAAAAGAACCCGGTTGCTCGTCCCAAGCGCCCGGCCTATCCGAATTACCATCCACCGCGGCCACCAAGGCAGTAGGCGCAGCCGCTTCAGGCTTCAGGGAACCCAGTGGCTGGACCAAGCGAGCGGGTCCGTGCAACCGATCGAGCCATTACTTGAAATTCTCCACCAGCATCAAATCGCACTTGCGGCGATCCAATGACGTTGTCGTCGTCGTCGACGTTGACTCCGCCGCGATTTTCATCCGGTACAATGCCCGATGCCGTCTGAGGTCACGCAATGAACCCGCCGCTACCAGGGCGCATGGTGGGTCCGGCGCAGCCGGACGTCGAAAGGGGCCATGCCCTGGCTGCTTGCCTGAAGAACGACCGTAGTGTCCGTTGCTGCGACGGTCCCTCGGAGAATCAAGTTCGGCTCAGCTGTGGAGTCGCGCGGCTGAACCGTGATCTCGAGGTTCTTGCTGGCGTGATCATATGTGAAGGCCAGACCGCGGCGCTCCGAGTCTGTGACTAGCTGTCCCCACAGACCGACCTCCAGGTACAGAACGCTTCGCGTCCCATCCTTACGCGGCTGGCACAACGCGAGGCCCGGATTAGGGCTGCATTCCACTACCTCCCACCGTCCCGCTGGCGGAAGCTGTCTCATTAAGCCCCGTCGCGTTCTGACCCCCTCATTAAGCGAAAAACCAAGGATGACCACCAGAACGCCCAGCGAAAGAAGATCGTTGCGCGTCAACCAGGACGCCTCCTTGGTGTCACTCCGCGCCCGCCAAACGAGAGGTCGCAACATGTGGAGCTGACCGGCGAGCATCACCAGGGCGGCCAACGCCATCGTGGCAGCTATCGGGAGGGCGCGAATCCCAAAAGCGACGTCGACTGCGACGACGTTCAACATCACGCCCGCAGCCAGAAGAAGACCGCCGAGCGCTGTACGAGACCAACACAGAAGGACCCCAGCGATGAACTCCGACGCTGCAATGAACCCGTAGTAGAGCGGCGAATGCCCCAGGAAGTGCCACGCGAGGCGGCGCGGCGGCAGGTCGCGAAGCGGCAGGTCGAAGTCGCGGTTGTACAACAAGAACTGGCCCGGAATGACCTTATTAATCGCAAAGAATATCAGAAGGAACGCGACGCAATACCGGGCGAGGACTTCCAAGCCTTGTAATAGTTTGTTTACGCGCTGCGCCGGCCACCAAAACGCCGCGGCGCCGGCAAGACCAGCCGCCAAGATTGCAGCCGCGGTCAGCATCCAATGCCACACCGGCCACATGCCCCAACCGAAGGCTAAGTTGCGGACGTGATAAAGAAGCGGTGGGGTAAGCGCCGCCATGAGCAGGAGCCGCAAAATCTTGCCAGATGTCACAGCGCTGCCTGGCTATCGAAGCAAATCAGAATCGCTCTCATCCGCTCCCCTCATGCCCGAATTGAAAGAGTTCGGGATGCTTCCAGCGCATCAGCGACGCATACCCGGAACGATCGAGCCATTACTTGAAATTCTCCACCAGCATCAAATCGCTCTCGCGGCGATCCACGGCCGGATACATGATGACGCGCTCATCGGCCGAAACTGTGAGATTGCCGAGGGTGAATATTGGGGACGAGCCTGGAGGCAAGCGCACGTATTCGAACTTGCGGCCCGTGTCGAGACGGTAAACCCAGATTGCCCGGTCGCCGTTCAGGTAATAGATGGATCGTCCGGCCAGCTCCCAACCAGATCGCAGGTCGGACAGAACCTGCCTGGGAGAGCCGCCGGCTACCGGCATGGCCCACAGAGCGCTCCCGCTTCTCCAGAATCTGATAGTGCCCAAGAGTCTGGCCGGTCACGGGCCGATCATAATCCACCGATTGCGGTTCACGCATTGCCGGTTTGTGGCGGAGCGCCTGCACACGGCGCAGGTTATTACGGGTACTCGGCCGAACTTTAGAAGCGCTTAGCCGCAGATTGTGCGAATCCGCGGCCAAGATTCGCGCAATGCGTGGCGATGTGTGTGGCTAAAATGCCCGAGGCCGGAGTCGAACCGGCACGCCCCTTTCGGAAGCTCAGGATTTTAAGTCCTGTGTGTCTGCCATTCCACCACTCGGGCGCAGGATGCCCAAGTCTAACACGTGAGACGTGTGTAACGGCGCGGGCGCGCTGGCGTCGCGCGTGTGTGGAACGGCGCCGCCATTAACCGTGTCGCGAGCGACCACGACAGGGTTTCGACAGTCGCCGGTGGCGGCCCGGACCCACTCGCGTCGCTCGCGGCACCCTTGTGTCGCCAAC
>JBPCNK010000348.1:0-4164 GCA_051001345.1 Acidobacteriota bacterium
CTTTGCAGAAGCAGTGAAACTCCCGAAGAAAGAACAAGACAAGATTGCTAAATGGCTACTGGCTGAGATGGTGTCGGAGCGGCGATGGGACGAAGCATTTGGTCGGTCGAGCGATCAACTGGCACAGTTAGCGGAGGCTGCACTTAAGGAACATCGAAAAGGCCGGACGAAACCGCTTGATCCTGACCAACTGTGAAGTCTCACATAACGGCGAGCTTCCGTCGCAGCTTCGGCCAGCTTTCGAAACCGCTACAGAAGCAGGCCCGTGAAGCCTACCGACATTTTCAAGCCGATCCGAACCATCCGGGTCTTCACTTCAAGAAAGTCCATCCCACGATGCCCATTCATTCAGCCCGTGTGGGGCGAGGACATCGAGCTGTGGGCGTTCTCGAGGGTGAAGAAATTGTTTGGTTCTGGACCTTGCGTTGCGAACGTATCACTTCGACTACGATCAACTGCCCGACGCGGCAATGCCGAAAGGAGTCCGGCGGTGCAAAGAGCGCCGCGTTCACACCCAGAATCGTCGAGGCCGCCAGTCATGACCTAGAACGGCTCGATACGCCGATTGGGCTATTAACGGTCGGCCCTTCGGGCCGCACGTCGATTCTTGCTGCAACCACAGGCAAATTTGCATGGGAGCCATGCTGCCTACTGCCGGCGCCGGCGAGGATTTTGGTTGCGGACACCAAACCAGCAGGTGCGCGGGCTGTCGCCCTCCGCGGAAACGTAGCGCTTCACCTTGATTTTGTTCTCTGTCAGACGCGCCTGCGCCGCGTCGTAGCCGGCCTGCATCTTGAGCAGGAGATCCATGCTGACGCCAAATGCCTTCTCAAGGCGGAGAGCCATTTCAGCGGACAGAGAGGCATGGCCGTTGAGTACATCAGAAAGGGTGGCTCTGCGGACGCCAAGGAGCGTCGCGGCCCTCGCCACAGACAGGCCGAGCGGCGCGAGGACGTCTTCCCTAATGATTTCGCCGGGGTGGTGGCGGGTTTTTCATACACTGTCGTCGTCCCTCTCGTAGAGGCGCTTCAGCCCCTTGCGCCTGATATTGCCGATATTCACGATTCTGTGTACGGTATAACCGTACGACGGTCAACAGATCGTGGTGCGGGCGACGAGTGTCGAGCCGTCACGCCGTGAGGCCGGCCCCTTTGGAAATTTGGAATTGGGAATGTGCCGGCGCTGCGCGCCTCTGAACGGTACGAAAGCTTTGCCCCGCGTTTCCGGGTACGGCACTGACATGGCGGCACCGATTACCCGTACCCTTCCGGGTACGGCACTGACATGGCCGCACGTCGATTCCGGGCTGTGAATCCGATTAATCCGTTTTAGTCCGATTCATCCGAGCTAACTGAGTGTTAATCCAGTGCCGACGATACGTTCTTGCTGCTCGAATTTTGTCTGACTGACCCCTGATCCCTAACCCCTGACCCCCGACCCCTGACGTGAGCATAGGGCGCCAGCGTAATCAGTCGTGGATCTTCTACCGGGCCTCCAACTGTGAAGTGATAGAGACTTTGAAATTGGTCGCCGGCAAGGCCGAGCAAGGTGTGGAAGGGATCATCAAAATAGCAGCCGATGCCAGTGGATCGGATGCCCGCTGCTTCGGCTTGCAGATAGAGTACCTGTCCTAATACGCCTGACTCCCAAAACAGCCGTCGATACCACCAGGCGCCGCGCCTACGGACGGCGTCACCGAAATCTGCGATCATGCCGAGGCTGAAGACGCCGTCGGATGCAATGTCCTGACCGCAACTGACCGCGCGGGAGACATCACGAAAGTCTCCTTCTGCCAGGCAGAAGAGACGCAGATGATCCGGGCAGTGTGGCGGCCGCGCCCAGTGGAATTGCGACTGCATCGCCGCCCGCAACCGTGGGTGCACGTGCTGACTGCGCTCCAGGAAATACAAGCCAGCCGGGAGGCCCGAGATCCGGTGTACAAACAGACCGGCGTGAAGCTGGGGTTCCCAGGGCAGAGCATCCCAGGGCGCAACACCGGGGCGCGGCAGCAGAGCATCCAGCATGGTGTAAAAAGTCTCGGCCGCAATCGCTGTTTGCCCGTCAAGCGCAAGGCAACTCCGACGCTGGCGGATCAGTGTCGAGGCTGGCGCGCTGCTCGTCGGGAGGAGGGCAGGCAACGCGGGTAACTCCACGGCGTGATGCCCGGTTGTCGGCTTCCAGGTCGCCTGGGCCACATCGTCGATCACCTCCCAGTCGACATGGTCGGGGCTGAGTGCGTTGCCCAGGCCGTTCCACTTTCCACGCGCGATCTGAGCCAGGATTGTCTGCGTGTCCAGTTGATCGACGCCGTGCGGCGCCACGATAAGGGCCGCCCCGGGGTGTTCGCGGTCTTCTTTGGCAGCCGCAAAATCCGAGTCGCGATCCAGCCCCAGTAGCGCCGCCAGATTGGAGTCGGAGAGTTCTCCCATCAATCTTGCCGTCCATCCCAGGGATGCGGCTGCGTAGCGAACCGTCGCGATGGCGTGGCCCAGATCATGTTGACAATAGCGAAACGCGCGCTCGCCGTACTTCCAGGCCTCGCGCCAGTGGATCGAGGAAAGGCAGACGATGAACCCACCGGGGGGTAGAGCCTCGGCAAAGTGGACACTGTCCGCGTCGTCCAGCGCGCAACGCTGTTCCAAGCAATGATCGCGACTGACGTAATGATAAACACCTGCTGCGATTTGAGGAAGCGCGGGAAGAATTGCGTAGCCTTCGGTCGGGTGAAGATTTCCACTGGACGGGTTGCAGCGCAGCGCCCAGCGCGTGTTGTTGAACTGTTTCCAGGCGGAAAGTCCCAGTGCAAGCTCAAAAAGGATGCCGATCGCAGCCAGATCCAGCGGCCGTGGAGCCACCGCGCCGGGAATGTAGAGTTTCGCGTACGATGTGTCAAGGCCGTCGGCTGAGATCGGCAAATCGATGACCGGGGCGCTGGCGAAGGTCCGAAAAGGGTCCGGTTGCGTTGCCCAATCCAGATAGCCGAGCGATCGCGCATAACGCTGCGGATGGTGCTTGGTGCGTTCGTGGTAGGAGAGTGCGCGCCGGACTGAGGCTTCGCCCTCGTCTTCCGGCGTCGTGCTGAAACCATTTGATATCAGATCCGTTTTGTTTTCCAACCTTCGATGCCTCAATGCCAACGGTAGCATGGATCGGGGCACCGGATTTTGCGTTGGACTGAATCCGTGTTCTCACGGATCGAACAGCGCCACGAGAGGCCCCGTGTCGACCACTTCCACGTCATCGATTACAGTGGCGCCTCTCGGTGTCCTCGATGTCTTGGAACTTGTCACCTAGCCCTAAGCCCCAGCCCCTAGTAAACTGAATCCGATGCAATCCATCACGGCGCGCCTTTTCCCGCTTCCCAACGTTGTGCTGTTTCCAAAGACCCGGCTTCCACTGCATATCTTCGAGCCTCGTTACCGGCAGATGATGCGCGACGCCCTCGGGTCGGACCATCGCATCGCCATCGGACTGCTGCAGCCGGGCTGGGAGAGCAACTACTACGGCAATCCTCCGGTCTTTGACATCTGCTGCGTGGGTCTCATCGACAGCTTTGAAGAATTGCAGGACGGCACGTTCAACCTCGTCCTGCATGGGGAGCGCAAAATCCGCATCCAGAGGGTCCTGGAAGATCACCCCTACCGCTTGGTGGAAGCGGCCGCGCTCCAGGAGCGGACGCCGGCGGAAAACGCCTTTGAGACAAAGGCGGAGCGCTTCAGAATTCAGGAAATGGCCATAGAGCATTTTAACCTGCGAGTTCCAGAGACTCCCGTGGCCAAGGTTCTGGGCCAGTTTGGATTCGAAGAATTGGTCAACTGGCTGGCCGGAAACCTGGCGTTTACTCCCACGCAGAAACAGGAACTCTTGGAATTGGACGATCTGCGCGAGCGCGGCCTCCGTATGGCGCGCTTTTTGGAAGCAAAGCTGCAGGAGCAACATCTGGCCAAGGCCTTCCGGCATCTGGCGCCCGAAAACCCGTCGATGAACTAGGTCGCTTTTCTAGCTTCCCAGCCGCCTGGCGATTGATCGGGCCGCCGCGCCGCGAACGGAGCAACGTCAACGATGCCGCGAGCGACCGCGAGCGGGTCGGTGGCAAGCCTTCGGATCGAAACTGTACAACGGACCCGCTCGCGTCGCTCGCGGCACCGTTAATTGCGGCACCGA
>JBPCNK010000349.1:0-7075 GCA_051001345.1 Acidobacteriota bacterium
CTTCACCTCAGAGACCCAGCACGGCACAGCCGCAACCGTATGCCGTATGCCGTGTGTCGAGGGCCGGCGCTAGCCCGACGCTGTCTCCTGCCCGCTGCCGGCTGCCGACTTTGGTTGCGGCTATGCCCCTCTGCATTACCAGTTGGCGAAATCTTGTTTATTTCAGCAAGATTTTCGATCCCGCTTCCTTTTTACCGGCCCGCAGTCTTCCGGCCGCGGCTCTGTTGGCGCTCCGTTGCCGGCCTGCGGCATACGGCATACGGTTGCGGCTATGCCGCGCTGCGTCTCTGCGGTGAAGCGGATTAGACAGTTTCGACTAGTTTCATTTCCTGCCGGAATCTTTCGAGGACGATTCTTTCGAGGGCGATTCCTTCGAGGAGGATTCCTTCGAGGAGGATTCCTTCGAGGAGGATTCTTTAGAAGAAGATTCTTTTGACGAAGAAGATTCTTTCGAGGATGATTCTTTCGAGGATGACGATTCCTTCGAATCTTTCGACTCCTTCGATTCCTTTGTCGCGCTCGACTCGCTGGAACCCTTTGTGTCCTTCGCCTCCGAACTGGCGCCGCCTTCCTTTGAGCCTTTCCGAGCGTAGTCGGTGACGTACCAGCCGCTTCCCTTGAACTGGATGGAGGAGGAGGAGATCAGTTTTTCCAGTTCGCCGCCGCACTCCGAACACTTGCTGAGCTCCGCGTCGCTGAACTTCTGCACGACTTCAAAGCGCCTGTCACATCCTTTGCAGGCATATTCGTAAAGGGGCATAGGCAGAGTACTCCTGACAAACAACCAACAATCCGATCAATTCTATCGCCGGGCACATGGAGCGTCAAGAGGGCTAGACGCTAAGTCTTTGTCAGATCAAAACTTGGACAGCCTTGGTTTGACTGGTTGCACGGGCCGGATAGAATGACAGTCTTTTCATACAAGTGGGCGAAATGAAAATCCTGGTTGTGGGGTCAGGGGGACGCGAGCATGCGCTTGTCTGGAAGATCGCGCAGAGCCCGCGCGTCTCGAAAATCTATTGCGCCCCGGGCAACGGAGGAATTGCGGCCGACGCCGAATGCGTGCCGATCGCCGTAGAGGATTCCAGAGGACTGATCGAGTTGGCTCGGCGCGAGAAGATCGATCTGACCGTTGTCGGACCTGAGACGCCTTTGACCCTGGGCCTTGTCGACGATTTGTCTTCGGCGGGACTGCCCGCCGTGGGCCCCACACAGAAGGCGGCATTCCTGGAGGGCAGCAAGGGATTTGCCAAGGAATTCATGGCGCGCCACGGGATCCCTACGGCGCAGTTTGTTTTGGTACGCGATCGGACCAGCGCTGAAAAAGTCCTCGATCGCGGGGATTTCGGATATCCCGTTGTGCTGAAGGCCGACGGCCTGGCGGCAGGTAAGGGCGTTTTTGTTGCGGCCAGCCGCACCGAAGCGGACGCAGCCCTGGCTGCGCTGTTTGACCAGCGCATGTTTGGGTCGGCGGCCGATTCGGTCGTCATCGAGGAAGGCCTGCAGGGAGAAGAGGTCTCCTTGATTGCGTGCAGCGACGGCCGGCGTATCCTGCCGATGGTGGCCGCGCGCGACCACAAACGGGTGTTTGAAGACGATCGCGGTCCGAATACCGGAGGGATGGGCGCCTATTCGACCGACACGATTCTGTCCCCGTTGGACCGCGACCGAATCATCGAGTATGTCCTGTTGCCAACCGTAAAGGGGATGGCTGAGGAAGGGAATCCTTTTCGAGGGTTTCTCTACGCAGGACTGATGATGACGAGCGAAGGACCCAAAGTGCTGGAGTTCAACGCCCGTCTTGGCGATCCGGAAACACAGGTGATTTTGCCGCGCCTGGACAGCGACCTGGTGCCGGTCCTGGAGGGAATAGCCCGGGGAGATCTGCAGGGAATTGAGCCGCGCTGGTCCGACCAGGCCAGCGTTTGTGTGGTTCTGGCGTCAGGCGGATATCCGGCAAAGTATGATGTCGGAAAGGTGATCTCAGGGCTGGACATGGCCCGCGAGACTGGTGCTCAGGTGTTTCACGCCGGAACGCAGCGGAAAGACGGAAAACTGGTAACGGCCGGAGGGCGGGTTCTGTCAGTCAGCGCGCGCAGCGCCACACTTCAGGAAGCTGTCGTGACGGCCTATGAGGCAGTCAATCGGATTCAGTTTGAAGGAATGCATTATCGCCGGGACATCGGTTTGAAAGAAGCATAGTCGGCAGTGGTCAGTGGTCAGTGGCCAGATGAATGTTGCGACATCCGGTACATAGGAAGCGGAATCAAGAATTTTGCTGAAATTACAGGAATTCACCAATTAGTAAATACCAGGAGTTCTATACGATGAGCGATAAACCGGTGGTAGGAATTCTGATGGGAAGCGCCAGCGATCTGCCTGTCATGCAGGAAGCGTCCAAGATCCTCTCCGAGTTCGGAGTTGCTTACGAGATGCTTGTCACGTCGGCCCATCGGTCGCCGCGGCGAACACGCGAGTATGTGGAAAAGGTCGTCGAGCGAGGATTGAAGATCCTGATTGTCGGCGCCGGCGGCGCAGCGCACTTGGGAGGAGTGGTTGCGGCCGAAACCACACTGCCGGTCATCGGCGTCCCGATCGACTCGTCGGCTCTGAAAGGTCTCGACGCACTGCTGGCGACCGTCCAGATGCCCGCAGGAATTCCCGTGGCGACGATGGCCATCGGCAGCGCCGGAGCCCGCAACGCCGGAGTGCTGGCCGTCGAGATCCTTGCGCTCGGCGACGCATCGCTGCAACGCAAGCTCGTCGATTACAGAAAGAAACTGGCCGACGATGTCGAAAGGAGTTCGAAACAACTGCAGGGTGGGTCAGGCCTCTAGGCTTCAGGGGTCAGGCTTCAGGGGTCAGGGAATCGCGGATTAGGAATTGATTCGCGATCATCCATAGATCCCCAATCCGAAATTCACAATCCGCAATTCCCTGACCCCTGACCCCTGAAGCCTGACCCCTGTTTCATACCAATGACAGCCAGCATGCGACCGGCTCGGCCGTGTTCGCCGCGGTGAGAAAAGAATCGATCGACGCGGCAGGCCGTACACAGCGGTTCCCCGTAGATCTGGGCGGAAGGAACGCCGGCTTCGAGAACCTGCGCTCGGTTGGCCTTCCACAAGTCCAGGCGGTACTTGCCGGGGACGTCCGGATTGAAGTACTCGCCGCGATTTGACCACGAGTGAAAACTCTCAAAGACCTCGCCGCCCACCTGGTAGCAACAGACGCCGATGGCGGGACCGATTCCGCAGTGAAGGCGGCCGGCATCCGTCCCAAATTCCCGGCGCATCCGCGCGACTCCCTGCTGGAGAATTCCCGCAGCGGTTCCCTTCCAACCAGCATGAAAAATCCCAACGGCGCGGTGGTCCGCATCGACCAGCATGACGGGCACACAATCGGCGGTCTGAACTCCGAGCCATATTCCGGAGCGATCGGTCAGCATCCCATCGCCGCAGGGCTTCTCTGCCTGAAGATCCGCGATGCGCCAGACCTCCGCCGAATGGGCTTGTTGGAGCCTCTGCAACGGCCACTCGGCGGGCCCTGCTGCAGCCAGGTACGAAGCGACATCGCCGTGACGGGTGCTGAATGCGTGGCGGAGAAAATCGAATCGATCGAGCGGCTCGAGAGTCAAAAACAGCAGGCCGTCGCGTTGGTGCTCGGCGAACATCTCGATTATGATAGCAGAGTGATTCTGTCTGTCGGCGTTGACATGGCCGAAGTCGAACGTGTGCGGCGCGCCATCGAGACGCACGGAGATCGGTTTGTCGACCGCATCTACACGGCAGAAGAAAAGCGCTACTGCGGTCGAAAGAAAATCCCCTGGACCAGCTGGGCTGCGAGATTTGCCGCCAAGGAGGCGGCCATGAAAGCGCTAGGCACGGGTTGGCGCGGCGTTTCCTGGAAGGACGTTGGCGTCGTGCGCAAACCCGGAGCTGCGCCGGAAGTAGAATTTTCAGGGCGGGCGCGCAGCCATTTCGAGCGTCTCGGCGCCACGCGCGCCCACCTCAGTCTCAGCCACACCGCCGATCTGGCAATCGCGGTTGTGATTCTGGAGAAGTAGCGCCATGTCCGAGCCGGGTGAATCGAATGAGTATGGCTAGAAGTACCTGGTTTCCGGTACACTGACGGGACCGGACGGAGTTCGCATAGAAGTGACGAGTGTCTGGATTGTTCCGGCGGGTAGCGATACGCCCCGACTTGTAACTGTGTACCCGAGGTAGCGATGACGTTTAAGGCCCTTGACACCATCGTGCTGAACAGAGAGATCCCGGAGCATGGCCTGTGTCCGGGGGATCTCGGCGTCGTCGTGGAGGTTTATCCTCCCGACGGACTTGAGCTCGAGTTTGTCACGGCGTCAGGACGCACGACGGCTCTCGTCACGCTGAAAACTACCGACGTTCGCGCCATCTCCGACACCGATCTGGTTGCTGTGCGCTCCATCGGGTGAACCGGATAACTTTGAGTCACGGCGCACAACGCATGGTTGCATCTGATTGCCCGCTCCCTTACGGTCGCGGCTCGGTTATTACGGTCGCGGCTCGGACAGAGCGACTAGGTAATCGCCCTCGGCGCGGACGGGGCGCACTCGGATCAACCGATTGGCCGTCAGCTGCGGATCCACCTTTAGCGCAATGTAATTATCCGAAAGGGCCTCGCGATATCCGTCCGGTGTCGGCTCTGAAAGTGTCACAGCCGACAACTCGCATCCCAGAAAAGAGTGGTTGAAGGCGGCGCGTTTGCTCCGGGACAGATGCAGCACCTGACGGCAGCGTTGTTTCTTCACTCCCGGAGGAACCTTGCCGGGCAAACGCTCGGAATCTGTCCCGGAGCGCTCCGAGTATGGGAATGTGTGGATATACGCCAGCGGTAGGCGCTTGAGAAACGACAACGTTTTCTCAAATTCTTGATCCGTCTCGCCGGGGAAACCGCAAATCACGTCGGTTCCGATGCAAACTCCGGGGATACGCCGGGCGATCTCTTCGACAATCCGCTCAAAATCAGCCGGCCGATACGGCCGCCGCATGGCGCGCAGCACGGCCGCCGAACCGCTTTGCAGCGGCAGATGAAAATGCCGCGCGATGTTTGCATGGGTCGACGCAAGATCGACCAGCCGCCGCGAGAATCGCATGGGTTCGATCGAACTCAGGCGTAGTCGCTGCAACTCCGGAATCGCGACGAGTTGCTCGACGAGCTGCGCCAGGGTGGCCGGCTGTTCCAGCTTGCGGCCGTAGGTCCCCATGTGGACGCCGGTCAGAACAATCTCAGTATGGCCCGCTCGCGCCAGCCCGCGAATTTGTTCGACGATCTGGCCGGGCTCGACGCTGCGGGCGGGCCCACGCACCGACGGGATGATGCAGTAGCAACAGCGCGAGTCGCAGCCATCCTGGATTTTCACGTGCGGCCTTGTCTTGCCGCCGGCGAGCAAAGCAGGGGTTGCGCGCAAGGTCGAACGGTTCAGATCGGAGATCAAAACGAGCGGCTCTTCCGAACGATTCTGCGGCCAATCGTGCTGCGCAAAGAATGCTTCCTTGTCGGCGTTGCCGACGACTGCATCGACGCCCGGGATGCGTGCCAGAGTTTGGGGATCACGCTGCGCATAGCAACCAGTGATCACCAGCCGGGCTTCCCGGTTGGCGCGTCGCAGCCGGCGAACCGTCTGGCGAACCTGCTGGTCGGAGCGGTGCGTCACCGTGCAGGAGTTGACGACGATCATCGCGCAGTCGTCGATCTCGTCTGACTCAACCAGCCCGCGGCGCGCAAGATCGCTGCGGATGGCGGCCGTGTCGGCCTGGTTGACCCGGCATCCAAACGTCACGATGTGGAAGCGGTCGGGCATGGCGACAAACCGCCTCCCTCAGGCGGTTCTCAAGTGCTCAAGCGGCGGCGCGTCGTTGCCGCCCGCGGCCCGCGTGGCCAGTTGTCCGCAGGCTGCCGAAATATCCTGGCCGCGTGGTTTGCGCAGGAAGGCCATCACTCCGTTTTCGCGCAGCACGCGTTGAAAAAGGTCCACCGCTTCCGGAGTGGGCGCGCTGTAGGGGATTTCGGGCGCTGGGTTCCAGGGAATCAGGTTGACCCGGCAGCGCAGGCCTTCCAGATGGCGCGCCAACTGCGCGGCTTGAGAAGGAGCGTCGTTCAAGTTGCCGATCAGGACGTACTCGAAGGTAATACGCTGGCGGTGTCGCAACGGGAGTTGGCGGCACGTGTCGAGCAGTTCCTGCAGGCTCCAGCGTTCGTTGATAGGCATCAGTTCCGAACGGAGTTCTTCGTTGGGAGCGTTGAGGGAAACCGCCAGGTTGGGAATCGCCTTTTCGGTAAAGAGGCGTTTCATCAGCGGCACGACACCGGCCGTCGACAGCGTGATCTTTCGCAGCGGGATGGCCATTCCGTCGGGATCGGACATCAATTCGATAGCGGTCACCACGTTGCGATAGTTGTGGAGCGGCTCGCCCATTCCCATCAGTACGACGTTGACGCCGCGTTCCGGAAGCATGCCCTCGTGCTGTGCAGTCAGGATCTGGCCGATGATTTCATCGGGCGTCAGATTACGAACAAACCCAAGGCGCGCCGTCATGCAGAATTTACAGTCGACGCCGCAGCCCACCTGGCTCGAAATACAAATCGTGTGTCGCCGCCGCTCCGGAATGGAAACAGCCTCAGCGAATTTTCCATCGTCGAGACGAAACAGCATTCGAATGGTTCCGTCGCTGGAGACAAATTTGCGATCCAATTGCGGCGGCCGCACTTCGTTTGACTCGGCCAGCCGGCGGCGGAAATTCTTGGACTGGTCGGTCATTTGATCCAGATCGAAGACCCTTTTGCGGTACATCGCGACATAAAGCTGGCGGCCGCGGAAGCGGAACTCGCCCATGGAAGTTGCGAGCGCTTCCAATTCAGTCACTGTCTTGCCCAGAAGGTTTTCTTTCATGTGAATCAGTTGATTTTAACACAGGCTTCAGGGTTCAGGGGTCAGGCTTCATGAGTCAGGGGTCAGGGAATCGCGGATTAGGAATGGATTCGCAATCAGCAATAGATCCCCAATCCGAAATTCACAATCCGCAATTCCCTGACC
>JBPCNK010000350.1:0-3381 GCA_051001345.1 Acidobacteriota bacterium
ATTCCCTGACCCCTGACCCCTGAATCCTGACCCCTGACTATTATGATTCGCCACCTCTTCACACTGGGTCTTCTTCTTTCAGGTTTTTTGCACGCGCCCGAGCAGGCGATCTACCGATCCGAGTTCGTTTTTCCTCTTGAACATTGGCACAATCACGCGTCTTCGATCGTCGAGGCGCCCAACGGCGATTTGCTGGTGTGCTGGTTCCATGGCTCCGGGGAGCGGCAGGCTGACGACGTCTTGATCGAAGGATCTCGCCTGAGGAGCGGTTCGAATTCGTGGAGCGCGCGCTTCGTGATGGCCGACACGCCGGATTATCCAGACACTAACTGCACGATGTGGATCGACCCGCAGCGGCGGCTCTGGCTGCTTTGGCCGACCATCCTGGCCAACGAGTGGCATACGGCGCTGATGAAGTACAAAGTTTCTTCGGCCTACCTCAGCGCCGGCGCGCCGCAATGGCAGACGAACGAGATCCTGCATGTCACGCCCGGTCCGTCGTTCGAGGCGGAAGTCGAGCGTGTGCTGCGCGAAGTGGAAGCACTGCGGCCGTCTCTTCCGCCCGAACGCGGCGATGCAGTGGCCGGCTACATCGAGCGGACGCGCCGCAACGCTTCCGACAAGCTTTTCCGGAGGCTCGGTTGGATGACGCGGGCGCACCCACTGCTGGTCGGAAACCGGCTGCTGGTTCCGCTCTACTCCGACGGCTTCTCGTTTTCACTCGTGGTGTTTACCGATGACTGGGGAAAAACGTGGAAGGCGAGCCGACCTCTAGTGGCTGGCGGAAACATTCAACCGTCGCTGGTCCAGCGCTCCGACGGCTCCCTCTATGCGCTGATGCGCGACAACGGACCGGCGCCTAAGCGCCTGCACCAGGCCGAGTCACGCGACCGGGGCGAGACTTGGAGTCCCGTCACAGACAGCGCGCTTCCCAATCCGGGCTCGGGCGCCGAAGTGATCCGGCTGCACAGCGGCCGCTGGGCGCTTGTCTACAACGATCTGGAGCGCGGCCGCTACAGCCTGGCCATCTCGATTTCCGCTGACGAGGGAAAAAGCTGGAAATGGACGCGCCATCTCGAGCGGGAGCCGGAAGGACCCGAGGCGGGGCAATATCACTACCCCAGCATTGTTCAATCGCGCAACGGCATGATTCACGTCAGTTACAGCTACCACCTCAATCGCCTCGACCTGGCTCGTGACCCCCAAGGCCGCGCTCTTCGCAAGACGATCAAAGTCGCGCATTTCAACGAAGCCTGGGCCCTGTCGAAATAGCAGCCCGATCGGGCCAAGAGATGTCAGGGCCGCGACCGTAAGGGAGCGGGCAATCAGGGGCAACAGTTATCCAAAATGCTGCCCGCAATTGCCCACTCGCTTACGCTCGTGGCCCGGCAATCGTTACCTGATACAGAACAGCGTGCCCTGGCTCCGCAGATAGAGGCTGCCGTCGGCGATGGCGGGCGTTGCGATGAACACCTGGTCGGCCAGAGTGTTGGTGGCCACAACTTCGTACGTTTCGCCCATCTTGACCACCACCACATCGCCATCTTCAGTGGCCAGGTAGAGTTTGCCATTGACCCCTACTGGGGAGGCCTTGAAGTTGTAGGGTTTGGGCAGGCGCTGCTGAAGATAATGAGCCACGCCGGTGCGCGCGTCGAGGCAGCTCAGCATGCCGCTGTCGGTGACAAAATAGAGCTTGTTGTCGTGCAGCACGGGAGAAGCCGTGTAGGAGTTGCCACGGTTGTTGGTCCAAACAATGGCGTCCGTCCCCGTAAGATCGCCGTCGCGACCAAGCCGAATGGCGAGCAGGTTGGGGTCGCGGTGGCCGGTCATAACGTAGACGAGGCCGCCCGCGCTGACCGGAGCGGGGATCGCGTTGGTGCCCAGGCCCGCGCACTCCCAAAGGAGTTTGCCGGTGGCCGGATCATAAGAGCGCACCTTGGTTGTGGCGGTGACGACAACCTCCTTGCGCCCGTTGTGCGTTACGACCAGAGGCGCCGACCACGAGCTGACTTCGGCGCGCTCGACACGCCAGATCTCCTTGCCGGTGCGCTGGTCGAGCGCCAGCATGTAGGAGCCTTCTTCCTGGTCAAACTTCAGATACAGGCTGTCACCGTCGAGAGTGGGAGCGACGCCCTCGCCGAAGTCGAGGCGCATGCGCATCTCGGGAAATTCTTTCTTCCAGATCAGCTTCCCATTCAGGTCATAGCAAAACAAGCCACGCGAACCAAAAGACGCAAAGAGGTGCTTGCCGTCGGTTACGGGACTATTGGAAGCAAAACTTCCGTACTGGTGATGGTATCCCTCGTTTGGTGTGGCGACCTTGGCGACGCGCTCCCACAGAACCTTGCCGGTGCGGCGATCGAGGCAGAGCACGACAAAATTGTGTTCGCGGCCGGCGCCGGCGCCGCCCCGTGGGTTGCGCTGCGGGCGTTGCGACACCGCAGGATCAACCGGTTTGTCGGTAGGAACCGCGGTAGTCAGGAAAATCTTTTCGCCCCAGATGACTGGCGAAGAAAACCCGCGGCCTGCGATGGGCACACGCCACGCAATGTTTTTGCTGTCGCTCCATTCCACCGGCACATCGGTACGGGCCATGCCGTCGTTGGCCGGCCCGCGCCACCGAAACCAGTCGTCATCGCCTGCGAGCAAAACCGATGTGAGCAGCAAAGCAGCTATGCGCATACCCGTCACCGCGGGGGAGGAGGCGCGGTTGGCGGAGCAGGAGGTCTCGGTCGTTGCGCTATTTCCCTGTCGATAACGTTGATATCCACCTGCACCGTAACGACGTCCTCGACCGGATTCATTCTGGAGTTGTAAGTCATCCCAAAATCCTTGCGGTTGAGCTCAAAGCTTCCACGAAACCGGCCCCGTCCGTTTTCATAGAAAAGCATCGTCAAGGGTACGGCCAGTTCCTTGGTGACGCCGCGAAATGTGAAGTCCCCAGTAACGTTCAGCTTCTTTTCCCCAAGGCGCTCGATCTTCTTCGAAGCGAACGTGATTTTCGGAAATTGCTCGACGGAAAGGAAATCCGCGCTGCGCAAGTGCGTATCGCGGCGCTCGACGCGCGTGTTCAGGCTCGCTGCGTCGATGGTGATCGAAAGCGTGGAGTTCTCGATCTTGGCGGAATCCAATTGAACGTCCGCCTCCCACTGGCCGAAAAAGCCATGGGCCGACAGAAAACGGGCTTCTCCGACAAAGTTGATCTCACTGTGAGCGCGGTCGACGACGTGCGGTTTGGGCTGGGCAACGACAACCAGCGTATTCAGTAGTACCAACGCAATTAGGATGAATTTTCTCATGGACCTCCCTTCTTTCACCATTCTATCTATACGGCGAGAATCGTTTCACATTTCAAAAAACTTCTACTATGCCGAAGGTATT
>JBPCNK010000351.1:0-5912 GCA_051001345.1 Acidobacteriota bacterium
TGGTTAGGGTTGGTCGATTGCTAAACCGCTTCATGCCAGTGCAGTTCGGTTGGGAGCGCGAACCCGGCATACTCAATGTGCAAGACACGCCGATGCCGGCTGCTCGTGGAGCGGCTGGAAGCGTGCAGAAGCAGTGGACGCATGAGCAATGCGCCGCCAGCGGACACGGCGCAGAGAAAATCGGGCAGCACGGCGCGCAACTCCTGGGTGCGCTCGGATGAGAGGCGGCCCAAGCGATGCGAGGCGGGCAATACGCGCAAAGCGCCGTTGGTTTCGTCGGCGTCGTCCAGGTGGAGTCGAACGGTGAGCATCTGCTGGAGAAGCTCGACGGGAGGCTGGACGTGAGGAATCCCGGCCTTCGTGCTCCATGGTCCGAAGCCGGTCACCTCGACGCGGGCGCGAAGCGCGAGCGTCAAATCCTGGTGCCAGGAAACCAGCCAGTTCGCTTCTGGGGACTTGTCAAAGTAGATGGCCCGGACTGCAAACGGCTCGGACGGAAGATGCGGACGAACAAGGTTGAGCAGTCGCGCCGAGCGAGCCAACGCGGCCACAGCCGGCAGAGCGAGAACACCACGACGCCCCGCACGGGCGACGGGGCCGAGTGTGGAAAGCAACTCCTGCTGGGCTGTGGCGTCGATAATACAAGAGACGACCGAAAATCCGTGTTGTTCGACTTCGTGGTTCATCGGGGGACGCCAGCTCCATCCCAACTCAAGCTCTGAATAAATTCCTCAGTCTCTTTGGAGGCGTCGACGGCTTTGGGATGCGTGAACCGATACTTGACCGTCCACTTACCGCCAACGTAGCAAAATAAATACAGGTGAGAGCGGATGGGAACTCTAGAACCCGCGAAGACGCCTTCATACTCGAAAATCGCTAGCTTCCCTGAATAGGACTGCCCAGTCTCGACACGCACCGTATCCCGTTGCTCGACCAACCTTCCGCCGGGGTGAGCATGAAGAATCTCCTGCTTTCGGTGTTCAAATTCGTTCTCAGTCAAGCGTGCCCGTGCGCTTGCAACCACCTCCGGCGATGAGCCGATGGAAACCAAAGAAGGTGCTGGATAAACGTAAACGGTCGCCGCCATCGGATGCAAGGCGTTGAGGCAGTTGTAAGCGGCACTGACGTCCAAACCCTTGGCATCGTAGCGAATGACCCGCTCTCGTTGGAAACCGCCGATATTTTTAGGGAATCTGATTCTTGAAGCAGGATGAACGTACGTACCCTGCGCGGCTAATCGCTCTGATGCGTTGGTCCCGGAAGGCGTTGACTCATCTCTGCCGATTGGCCCTGATGCGCAGGCCATCAGCAGTACGAGTAGTGCGGGAACAGGGATGGTTTTTAGGAAAGTGGACGAATGAAAGCGTGAGCTCCGGCGAGGGAGGAGGCCGGTCGAACTAATTCTCATAATGCACAATTTACTACACGAAAGTGCAACCCGCACGCTCTTCAGCGTCAGATCGAGTGACTGGTTAGGCGCCCAATAACTGTCTGAGTGCTGCTTCATAAATAGACCATGCTCCCGCATTGTCGTACGGAAAAAGAACCATCCGCACCAACTCCAGAGTGTGCTTTTCTGACCGTAGAAAATCGCAAATCGCGCGCAATGCGATAGGAGCAGCTAAGCGTATCGGATATCCAAAAGCACCGGTGTGAAACTCTTCACTTTGAACGGTCCTGATCATCATGACACACCATGTCGATGACCACGGCGCTGGCGAGAATCAGCAGATCATCTTCGCCATCGGGGATGTCGATGCCATAGGTGTCTCGCACGGAAAACCAGCGCTTCGAGACCTCTGCCGCGAGTCGGTTGCCACGCGTGAATTTGTAGTCATAGTCGAGGAAGCTGCCCTGCGCTTCAAGATCGTCGGGCCCGGGGACATCGACGCTGAATTTGCATCGGAAGAGGGTGAAATGCTTCTTTTTTACCGTCGCGACATGTTCTCCGTTACGGGTGATTTCGTAGGTCGGCCCCCACGACAAGAGTTTTTGCCGGATGAAAGCGAGCTCGTTGCCCGACATGTCTTGAAACGAGAGTTTCTTGCCGATGCTGAACGCGCGGCCATCGATGAAAAATACTTCCTTGCCGGCCTCGTTCCTGACGATGAAGTCGTCGCCCCAGGCGAGAATCTTCTGTTTCATTAAATAACGCATAATGTTCCGGGCGGCCAGATGCCGCGGCCTTTGCCGACTCAGGCACGGTTCCAACCGATCCCGCGCTGCAGCTACGATTTAGGGCAATAGTAGGTCAAAACGGCCCTGCCCGTCCCTCCGAGCCACCCTCCACCGGCTCTTTCGTTTTACTTTTCGGTCGCCTCAGTTTCTGTCGCCAGGGACGCGACGGCGGTCTGAAACGGCAACTTCTCATTATGGAGCGTCATGTTTAAGGGGACCACAGTACCAGCAACCGCTGGGAAGGCAACTCCCAGGAGAAGACCTGCCGCCTTCACACGGAGCGCCAAGCACAAGAGAGGTGATCGCAAGCATTCCCGCGACGAGCCAGGGCAGGACCCGTTCGTCCCAATCGATCAAGTTCTCCGTGCCACCTGCGAGCCGGGACCGCTCGCAGTCCGCCCTTATTTTGGACCCGTGGCGGAGCTCACGGCTACCCGGCGCCGCGGGCAGGGGCTTGTTAAAGAGTTCGCTTGCTGTTAATGGTTCAGGCCATGAAACGACTCCATTGTCTGCCCCTGTTTTTCGCCGCTTGACTGACCTACGCCGCCGATTCCGATGACGGTTTTGTCCGGATCATGGATGGCAAAACCTTTAACGGCTGGAAGATCGGGGATGCCGCCGCTCAATCGTGGAAGATCGAGGATGGCGCCTTCGTCGCCAAGGGAGCGCGATCGCACCTCTTTTATGTGGCCGATGAAAAGCCGTTCAAGGATTTTGAATTAAAAGTCGAGGTCATGACTGAGCCGGGAGCGAATGGCGGGATTTATTTTCACACTCGCTACCAGGAGACTGGATGGCCCAAATACGGTTTCGAAAGCCAGGTCAACGTCACCCAAGGCGACTGGATCAAGACGGGAAGTCTTTACGGTCTGGTCAATATGGCGCTGACTCCGGTTGTAGACAACAAGTCGTGGACGCAACACATCATCGTCAAAGGCAACCAGGTAACCGTAAAAATCGACGGCAAGACGGTCCTCGAATATAACGAGCCGGCCGGCGGGCAGCCGGGCAGGGATTACACCCGGAAATTGGACGAAGGGACTTTTGCTCTCCAGGCGCACGATCCCAAGAGTGTCATCCGCTACAAAAATATTCGGGTCAAACGGTTGTAACCGAAGCGAACAGGTAATCGGTGCCGTCGAGCGAAAATGCGCCATCAATCTGTTCTCCCTTGAGCCTGAAGGAAGCCTTCGGATCGAGATCGTCCCACCAGGGTTCAGACCGCCTGAGTGGCTAGGTCTTGGGACGTTTTTTGATCCTGTAATACTCCCGAAATCCGAGAATGAAACTCAGGGCACATCCAGCCTTGATGACAAACAGCCACCACGGCCGCCACCAGGCGCCAGTCCGTGATTCGATAATGTCGGAAATGGCGAAGGTGAAAAATCCGATCGTCAAGGTGCCGTAAACCCGGCGGAGGGGACCTTGCGACCTCAAAGTCTTCGCCAGGAGAATAAATGAAACGATGAACCAAAGAACAGCTTCCACAAGGTTGCCGTTCTTCGTAAGATCATTCATCTCAGTTAGGTGCTGGCGACAAAGCCGCCGTTCCGGCGCTTACAAATAAAAGCGCGCCCGATTTTAGAGCGGCCCTGGGTCCCGCCTGGCTCCAGGTAAAGGCCAACTCGAAGCCAGTTTACGAAATTTTTTAGCGCGCATCCGAACGCAGGCGTCCTGCCTGCGAGTTTGCAGCACTGTCCCGGTGCCAGCATCAGTGTCCCCCCCGGCGTTCCCCCGATCCCCTGGCGGCGAGACGCCGCCAAAACTCGCAGCCGGGACGGCCGCGCTACACACGATAGCTGGCGCAACGCGAAGCCCATGCTAACGGCGCCAGTTAGAAAACATCTAATCGGTACCGCCAGACATTTTTAAAGGGTCAACAGGTGCCTGTGCTACTTTTTGTGCTACATTTGCTCTCCGTTTGAAAATCCGCGGAGTAATGGCAAAAAACGCATTTCACCCAATTTTTGCAAGGGTTTCGTGGTGATTTAAGCAACGGGGAGAAACCGCAAAAAAGGGGTCAAAACCGGATTTTGAGTCTAGCGCGTCTGCCAATTCCGCCACATCGGCTGCCTGATAAATAACGGCTTACGCTTAGCAGGGTAAGCCAATATTAATGGCGCGCCCCCGAAGGCCGGCAACGCCAATCCAACTGTAACGCACCGCATCCTACCAGAGAGTCTGTGATGCGCGCAACCATCCATTGCGCGGGTGGTGGAAGCTCAACGAACGATACTGCGCCCAATCAGCGTTCAGGATGTTCCTACAGAAGGGTATGGCAAAAACGTTTCCTCCTACCGTAAAATAGAGTTAGTCAAGACATTCGCGCAGTGAGGCTCCCTCCGATTCTTGCGCTGGATTCACTGAATCCGACCAGCGTGTGCGTTCACCTCAGGCATCAGGGGAAACCGAGGTGAGGACATGAACAAGGACATCGCTTAGCCACTTGACTTCCTCTGGATTCGAGAGCGCTGCACCCAGCATCGATTGATCCGCGATCGTTACGGATGACGACGCGGCCCGTGCCGCCGCCGTAGGCCGCGTAGCCGCCGTACATTCCGTACCTTGCCTGGATTACTTCCACTTCCTCGATCTCACCGGAAGTCAGTCGGGTCGTCTTCGTGCCGAAGATATCGCGCCGGGTGACGACGAACTCCTCCGGGGAAATGACCAGGCGCTCTCGGAGAATGGCGGTGCGAAGTGACGGCTTCCAATTCAGGTTGATGTTGCCAACCACTCCTCTAACCCCGTCGGCCGCCACCAAAACAACTGCGTAGTCATTCCCGGGTCAAGACCAGCGAATCTTGCTCGAACCAGGCTTCACCCTTTGCGGTTCGCACTTCGCAGATGAGCTCCACCTCAGCCAGTGGTTGGTGGACAACGAAGTTGTAGGAGAGTCGCTCCCATTTATTGTCGCGGGCTTGCACCCAGCCCTCACGTGAGCCCGAACTCCGCAAGCAGATCTCGCCCGAATTATCGACTTCACGCGTTTGCACGTTTCCTTCGAAACGGTATCCTCCCGCCTCGAGCAAGACCCGTGTGCCCCAGGCCCCCCAGCCACCTCCAGCGTCCGCTTTGATCTGGAGCACAGTTTTTCCGTCCCGCTCGACCGCATCAAACCGCAGTGCGCCACGCCGCCGCGAAAGGCGGGGCCTCCACCCGCTGAGTCGGGCGACACCATCGGCGTCAAACGGGACCGGCTTCTGAGGCCAGGACAGCTGCTCCGAGATGCTGCGCGCCCGCTCGACGATTCGCTGGCAGAGATAGGCGACGTGCTCCTGGTGTTCCTCCGCCAGGTCCGGGGCGTAGGCGGCCAGCGTCGGCCGGATTCGACGGGACAATTCATGGACGCGATTGGTCAGCTTTTCCTCGATGAAGACACGGCTGCGCAGCGTGGCGATACGTTCGAGATACAACTGTCGGCCTTCTGTCGTGCTCATGAGGGCCTGCGCAACCATCCCTTGCATCGGGGCTTGGATGGGACTGTCGGGTGACGACCGGGCCACTCCGAACATTTGGTCCAGACCATGAGGCATGAACACCATCCGCTCCGTCTCGAGGTCGTGGAACAACCTATAGTTGTTTCGATTCAGGGCGTAACCATCCCAGTGGCAAGTCATGATTTCCATGGCCATGAAACTGAGAAACCGCTCCAGGTCGAGCACGTTCCTGAGACGTTGCCATCGGTTGGTGGGGTCGAGTTCCAGGGCGGCCGCTACCAACCGGTCCACGTC
>JBPCNK010000352.1:0-7284 GCA_051001345.1 Acidobacteriota bacterium
GGTCGCTCCCGCGCTGAGTGACGCGGCGGTGATCACCCGCGCGATCTGCGGCGAGTTCTGCACCTGCGGCACGGACAAGGGCATCGTGGCCTACGTCATCGCGCATGACACCGCCGCCTTCCCGCACGTGCGCGAGCGCAGCCTGGTCGTGCGCTGCTGCCGCCACCCTGGGGCCGGGCAAAGCGCGCCTGCCGCACCGCTTGAGGGTGGTCAGCGGCCACGCTGCTGATCCCGTGCAGGTAATCGACACGCTCCCTCTCCCCGTGTGCGGCGACACACGCAGCGCCCGCGCCCGCGGCTGCAAGCCCCCGGCGGACTAGGGGCATTGTACGGCCAAGACGCTGGACGACTCCTAGTTCAACCTGGGCCTGCACAGCGCCCACCCCCGCACCACCACCCCCCCCCCCCCCCCCCCCCCCCCCCCCCACCACCCCCCCCCCCCCCCCCCCACCCCCCAATCCCAAATTGTAAGTCAGTCTCACTAACTGAGAATCTCGCGAACCACTCGTCCGTGCACGTCGGTCAGCCGGAAATCCCGGCCGGCGTAGCGGTAGGTAAACTTCTCGTGATCGAATCCGAGTAAGTGCAGCAGCGTTGCGTGTAGATCGTGCACGTGGACCTTTTTGTCGACCGCCTGAAACCCAAACTCATCGGTGGCGCCGTGGATGGATCCTCCCTTGACGCCGCCGCCGGCGATCCACATCGTAAATCCATGATGATTATGGTCGCGGCCGTTGACTTTGCCGGCGTTGTTTCCGGGTGAGGGCAATTCAACGGTAGGAGTGCGGCCAAATTCGCCGCCCCAAACCACCAGCGTATCTTCGAGCATCCCTCGTTGCTTGAGATCCTTGAGCAGCGCGGCGATGGCCTGGTCGCTTTCCAGCGCCAGTTTGCGGTGGCCGACTTCGATGTCGTCGTGGTGGTCCCAGGGTTGTCCGGCTCCATGCCAGACCTGCACAAAACGGACGCCTTTCTCCAGCAGCCGGCGCGCGATCAGCATTTGACGGGCCTGCACCCCCTCGCCGTACATCGCTCGAACGTGCTCGGGCTCGCGCGTGATGTCGAAGGCATCGTCGGCCTCCATTTGCATGCGGTAAGCCAGCTCGAACGACTGAATGCGGGCTTCCAGATGGGCGTCCTCGGAGCGCCGCCTGCGATGGTCTTCGTTGAGCTGCATCAGCAAGTCCAGTTGCCGGCGCTGTTCCTTCAACGACACGTAATTGTTGCGGATATGCTCGATTAGTTTCTCGAGGTCGGTGTGCTTGGTGTCGATGAACGTCCCCTGGTGGGCGCCCGGCAGAAATCCGGCCTGCCAGTTTTGCGATTCCTGGATGGGATAGCCGCCCGGACACATCACGATGAAACCAGGAAGATTCTGGTTGTCGGACCCGAGGCCATACGTGATCCATGATCCAACACTGGGCCGGCTCAAGCGCGCATCTCCACAGTTCATCAACAGCAGCGACGGTTCGTGATTGGGAACGTCGGCGTGCATGGAACGAATGACGCAGATATCGTCGATGCAGGATCCGATGTGTGGGAACAGTTCGCTGACTTCGATGCCGCTCTGGCCATAGTTCTTGAACTCGAAGGGCGACGGGAAGGCTGCCCCGGTTTTTCGTTCGGTTTTCAGGTTCTCGATCGGCAGCGGTTTTCCTGCGTAACGATGCAGCGCCGGCTTCGGGTCAAACGTGTCGATGTGCGAAGGACCGCCATTCATAAACAGATGCAGCACTCGTTTGGCCTTAGGCGCAAAGTGGGGCGCTTTGGGGGTCAGGGGATTGACCGAGGCGCCCGAAACTTGAGCCGCCTCGAGCAGTCCAATTTGGCCAAGCAGGTTGGTCAGGGCCAGCGTGCCCAGTCCCATGCCGCAACGGCACAACAATTCGCGCCGTGTCAGCAGGGAATCTCTCGGGTCGAACGGGTGATGGGACATACCGTGCCTTTCAGTCGATAAAAAAGAATTCGTTGGCCTCCAGCAGAACCTGCGCGTATTTCTCCCAGGCGCTCAAAGGGCGCCCGGGCGGTCCGCGGAAATCGCTGGCCGCGTTCCATTCTCTTGCTTGCGGCGCGGGCTGCCCGTCGGCAGCAGGCGGCGTTACCAGGCGAATGATCGGCGCCCAACGAAAGCTATCCGCTTCGGGGTTGCCGCGGCAATCAACCACAAAATCCAAACTGTCGCCGGCCTTGACTTCGAGCCCGTCGATTTTGGTTTCCGCTTCCATCTTGCGCAGATTCCAGGCGGCCAGTTCGCCCGAGCCGCTCAAGACAATCCACGCACGGATTCCATCGCCTTCGTTCTGCCGATGGGCCAGCGTGCCGCGAACACTGACGACTCCCTCACTTGGAGCGACCCAGCGTCTGACGACGGCAGAGTGGTCTGCACTGCCGGGGTGCCCGCCGTCGGCTCGTAGCGCCGCCAACCCTGTTCTCTTATCGGGCAGCTGCCGGCCGTCCTGCCAAGCTTCCCCGGTGAAGTGCCGCAGCGCGGCAAAGCCTTCGACGCGCTGGCCGGCCGCGTCATAGCGGCCGAGACCATACTGCCAAGCCGGCGGCTGCGCGGCAGGCTCGGGCGGCAACGACTGTTCCGCTTCAAGAAAGCGGGTTCCCAGTTCGGCTTCCTTGGCCGTGGCCGCACGGCCGTACAGGAGTTGATACAGGCGTTGAATGCGAGCCGTTACGTCGCCCGCGGCGGGCAGCTTCGCAACCAGATGCGCAGCCTGTTCGATAAAGAAAGGGCTGTTCATCTGGAACAACGCCTGCTGGGGGACTGTCGTGGAGTGGCGCTGCGGGCTATGCAGATCGGGATTGGCGAAATCGAAAATCCGGAACAACCCCGGAAGATTCAGTCGATCGATAAAGCCGTAGATAGTGCGCCGACCCGTGTAGGGCTGCGCAAACAGATCCACGGCGCGCCCGCCTGTGGTCGCATCGAGTTGTCCGGAGACAAACAGCAACGAATCGCGCATCGCTTCAAAGTCCAGCCGGCGGCGGTTCATTCGCGACAGCAGTACGTTTTCCGGATCCAGCCGCAACGCTTCGGCAGATACCTGGCTGCTCTGTTGGTAGGTGCTCGAGAGCAGGATGGAACGGTGCAGTGTTTTGATCGACCAGCCTTCCGCGACGAATTGCCGGGCCAGATAGTCAAGCAGCTCAGGATGGCTGGGCGGATCGCTGCGCGTGCCGAAGTCGCTCGGTGTGCGCACCAGCCCGGCGCCGAAATGATGCAGCCAGACACGATTGACCGCAACGCGCGCCGTCAGCGGATTGTCAGGACTGGCAATGGCCCGGGCCAACTCGAGGCGTCCGCTGCCGTCCTGGAAGGGCCGCCGGTCGTGCCCTGACAACAATGCCAGAAACTGACGCGGTACTTCCGGGCCGGGATTTTTCGGATTGCCGCGCACAAACACGCGGGCCGTCTCGGGCGTGGGGATATCCTCGAGCGCCATGGCCCGCGGCGGGGCGCCTGGATGAAAGACGGCCAACTGATCAACCTTTTTCCGGAGTCGCGTGAGCTTGTCGCGGTCGGCTCGGTTGAAAATCTTTTCAACTTCCGAGCGCGGCACATTGGGAGGGGCGTCGGGTGCCCGCAACGCCAAACGAAGCGCCTCGTGAGACATATCCGTTGCCGCTTCGGCCTGATCGAAGCGCGCAAGCAAAGCCGCGTACCGCTCGGCAGTCTGGCGCAGCGACGCGACCGGGGTCTCGCCCAGGGCCTGCGCAACCAGCTGGTGAAGTTTGCCCTGAGCGGCCAACTCGGCAATTGCCGTGGCGCCCCTGACCTTGAATTGTTCCTCCGACAAAATGGCGACGGCGTGCCAGGCTGCAAAGACCGGATCTTCTTTTTGGCGCGCACGCTCAAGAGCGCCTATCCATCGCTGCAGGACATAGGTGTTGAGCCCTTTCTTGTCGGCCAGCGCCCGGATCTCTTCGTCCGATCCGCCTCGACCTGCGAGGGCCGCCATCAAATAGTCGGCGATGACACCGGGAATTCGCAACGCCGGAAGAAGCTCTTGATACTTCTCTTCCAGGTACTGCGCGATGTCCTGCTCGAGCTTCCTGAGTTCCTCGGCGAATTCGGCGCCCAGGACTGGATCGGCCGCGGCGCCGATTGGGGGCAAATCAACGGGCTCGCGCGAACTGGCGAAGACGCCATACAGGGAATAGTAATCCTGCGTCGGAATCGGATCGTATTTGTGGTCGTGACAACGCGCGCACGATACGGTTAGCGCCATCGTTCCGCGCGTGACCACGTCGATCCGGTCGTCGATGACATCCTGCGTGTTGTTCAGAAAGCGGCGGCCGATGGTCAGAAAGCCCATGGCCGCAAGCGAACTTTTGTCCAGACCCGGCAAGCGATCGGCGGCGATCTGCTGGATCAGAAACTGATCGTAGGGAAGGTCGCGGTTAAAGGCGTCGATGACCCAGTCGCGGTATGTATACGAATAAGGAAAGCGTGGTTCCTGAACAAAGACATAGCCTTTTGTGTCGGCGTAACGAGCCACGTCCAGCCAGAAGCGGCCCCAGCGTTCGCCGTAGCGCGGCGACGCCAGCAATCGATCGACAACTTTTGCGAAGGCGTCGGGCGAACGGTCGGCCGCAAAAGCTTCGACTTCCTCTGGTGTGGGCGCCAGACCGGTCAGATCAAACGTGACTCTCCGCAACAGCGTCCTTGCATCGGCTGGCGCTGCGGGCCGAAGGCCTTTTTGTTCCAGCCGGGACAGAATGAAGAAATCGATCGGATTGCGCGGCCACTTTTTCAGACGCACTCGGGGCAGCGGTGCGTCGCGCGGGGGCTCGAAGGCCCAGTGCGTCTCGGCAGGACTGCGCCGCGGCAGGGCGGGCGCGTCGTCGCCGCCGTAAGGAGCGCCCGCTTTGACCCAAGCTTCAAAATCGGCGACCTGCTCGGGCTGAAGTTTCTCCCCGGGGGGCATCTGCAGAGCAGAATCGCCGTAGCGCAGGGCGCGGATCAACAGGCTCTGGTCGGGCGCCCCAGCCACGATGGCAGTACCGCGCGAGCCGCCCTTCAGTAAGCCCAAACGGCTGTCCAGCGCGAGTCCGGACATGGGAGTCTCCAGCTTCGAGCTGTGGCAGGAAAAGCAGCGTTCAACCAAAACGGGCCGGATCTTCGTTTCGAAAAACTCAATACCTTCCGAAGTGGCACCCGAGTAACCCAGGCAGGGAAGGCACAGCAGGAACAAGAGCAAGCTGATGCCCAAAAATTGGGGATTGGGGATTGGGGATTGGGGATTGAATTTCGGATTGCGGATTTCGGATTGCGGAGTTGATTTGCGATTGCGGATTGGGGAATTGGGGATTGTATTGCAGATTGGGAGATTGCGAAGCCGTCGCTGACTAAAAGATACGAAATCCACAATACAATCCTCAATTCTCCAATCCGCAATCATCAATCAACTCCGCAATCCAAAATCCGCAATCCGAAATTCAATCCCCAATCCCCAATCCCCAATCCCCAATTTTCTAATGTACAGCCAATTGTCCATTAACGATCGGCTGTCGCTTCCAGTAGGTCAGCGACCGCCACAGCCACTCCATCGGGCCAAAGCGGAAATGGCGCAGCCAGATCGGACTGGCGACCAATTGCACGATCCAGACCGCCAGAACGACCCCGTACAACTGAAAGCGCTCGAGCCGCCCAAACAAACCGAAGCCGTAACCGTTGAATAACAGAGTACAAACGATGTTCTGAAACAAATAATTCGACAACGCCATTTGTCCCACAGCCGCAAGGGCCGAGGTCAGAAAACGGAACAGGCCGGCCTTATAGATGAGCATCATCAGACCGACATGTCCAAGCGCCACCGAGAAGCGCCCCGCATCATAGGCGCAGGCGTTCTGAAAAATGTTCGCCAGATCAAAATGACTGGCGACGTTCCTGGAAGCTATCCAGGCGTTTAAGGGAATGCCGATTCCATAGCCGAACAGCACCAGCAGCGCATAGAAACGATTGGATCGCGTCGCAGAAAATACCCCGAGCTTGAGCAAGCCCATTCCGAGCAGCATCATTCCGGTGATGTCCCATACAAACCAGCGGTAGAATTTGGTGGATTGCAGCATGGAATTGATGTCGACGAAAGTCACAAACAGGGCAGGATAGCCGGCTGCCAGGCGCCGGTCGATCTCCTTCTGAATCTCAGCCGGCCCGGGCTTCATCTCCTTCAGCTTGGCTTCCCATTCCTTCTGAGCCTCCTTTTGTTCGTCACTCAAGCCTTGACCTGCAGCCGCCAGACGGCTGGCTTCGCCTGCCTGGGTGCGAAGACTTTGTATGTTGTTGGCCTCCAGCAGCAGCTTGGGAATCGTCACGGCCAGCACAAGAGCGCCAACCAGCAACAGCCGCCGGGCGGACAACTTGCGCAGCGGGAACAGCAGTAGACCGCACACGGCATAGGAGTACAGAATGTCTCCCGGCCAAAGGATCACGTAGGCGTCAATAATTCCGAACAGCAACAGCCACAGGTTGCGGCGGTAGTAAATGTCGGCAATCTGAGCCGCGTCGCCGCGCCGCTCGGCACGCGAAGTCATGAGGACAACGCTTGCGCCAAACAACATGGAAAACAGCGCCCTCATTTTTCCGTCGAACAGAACATAGTTGAGAAACCATGCCGCCAGGTTTCTACCCGTGTCGCCTCCGGCGATGGTCGGATCGCTGTAGGCTTGGTGTGGCCAGGCAAAGGCGACGATGTTCATCAGCAGGATCCCCAGTAGCGCGAACCCGCGAATCATGTCGACCGAAGAAATACGCTCGCCCGAGCCGACGGGGGTAGTCCCGGGCGCGCTGGGTGTGTTTGTGTAGCCGGGCAGAACTTCGACGCCCCCTGGACGGCTCTGCGCCTGGACGGCGGGCAGGCCGGCGGCGGATACCCCGGCCGAGATGCCCGAATAAGCCATGAATCGTTTGAGAAAACCGCGCCGCCCGCCCGGGTTGGGTCCACTAGTCATGATCTGCCTCCTCAATGAGTCGCGAGTCGCGTGTCGCGAGTTGGTCGCCAGTCGCCGGTCGCCAGTCTCCAGATGACCGAAGCAGGAGTGGCGCCGACCGCCAAACAGGTGTTGCCGTAGCGGGTTGGAGGAACGTTCAGTGCCGCGAACGAAGAGAGCGGTGATCATCCGGTTTTGCCGCGTGTCTTAATATGACCGCTCTCTTTGTTCGGTACGCCAGGAAAAGCCTGGCTGATCTAGTGTGGTGAAAGGACCACATCATGTAATTGCCTGTTCGACATGTAACCAAGGATAGCGTGAGTCGGAGCAATCCGGCGGGCGAAC
>JBPCNK010000353.1:0-11181 GCA_051001345.1 Acidobacteriota bacterium
GGAAGGGTTTGATAAAATTTTCTGTGTGTGCCACCCGGTCCGCAGTCAAAAGCTCCGCGAGCAACCGCGAGCTGGTCCGTGCCACCGGCCTGACCCTCGACAGTTGTCTTATGCTTACCGTCCAACATTCTTATGTAAATTGTCCGATCACAATCAGAGCAACGGACCCGCTTCGCGTTCGCTCGCGGCACTGTTGATTGCGGCGCTTGTGGAACGCGTGAATCACAAGTACCGCCTATCGTCGCACCGGTCCAAGGTAGCGGTCCAGCCAGTCGAGGATCACGCGAATCAACTCGATCCGGGGTGGCACGTGCCCGGCGCCCTGGAAGACCACGTGTCTTTTGTGTTCGGGCGGCGTACCGAGCAGCTTGAACAGTGGCGCCTGCGACGTCTCGACCGGGCGGATGAAATCGTTTCCCCCTCCCAGCAGGAGGACCGGCACTTCTATCCGCGGGAGGAAATGGAGTGGTTCAACTTCGGGGGGTCGAACCCGGCTGTTCAGCCCGCCGGCAAGGAAAATCGCCGTTTTGAGACGCGGCTCGAGAGCGACAATCGGGACGGCTTCATCAGCCCCCATGCTGAAACCGTAGTACGCGAGCTTGTCACGGTCGAAATCACTCCGGCTTTCCAGATAGTCAATCGTTCGACCCAGGTCCTTGGACCACTGGACGACAAGGTCTCGCTGCTGACTCGTGCCGGCTCCCGGTGGTGCTGGGCGCTCGTAGGTGCCTTTGTAAACCGGGTAGACGAGCGCGCGGCCACTGCGCGGTAAGAAGTCGAAGTAATAGGAAAATACCAGGTCCCGATCGCTGAACTTGAGGCCGCGGGCGTAGGAACCTGGAAACCAGATTACCGCCTGGTATGGCGGCGCAGCGTTCCTGGGGAGCAGGATATTGGCCAGCACGCGCTCCCCACCATACGCAGCGGCAAAGGACACGCGTTCTCTTCGCCAATGTTCGGCTTCCTCAGTACGCTCGACTATGGGATTAAGTGGAGTCCGATCGTAGGAATAGAACCTACGAAAAATCTCGAACGCCGCTGCGTCGACAGGTTTCTCTTTTGTGACGTCACGAGCCCGCGATCCGGCCCCCACGGCGGCATACGCGGCGGCCTCGGACGGCGCGCTCTCCTTGACGCACCGGAAACCGTGCGTCTCCGCCCGATCGAGTGAAGGCCGCACATCGTCGTGTATAGCCATGTAGACCGGCTCGTTCCAGGCGCCGCCGAGGATGTGCCGCCTGCCCTCCAACTCGTTCCACACCCACTCCTTGACGTTGCCCGCCATGCCGTATGTGCCGTACGGTCCAACTTCTTTCAGCCGCCCCAAGGCTTCGGGCCCTCGGCCGTTGAAATTGCCGAGCATCACGACTTCCGAGAAGAAGCTCGCGCCAAACGCGTTCCTCCAGTGGAAGACAGTCGGGAGGCTCTTTCCAGCGGACTGACAATAGGCGCCGGCCTCGAACCAGCTCACCCCACTGACTGGATAGTCACCCTGCCCTTCGGGGTAGGTCCCCAGCTCCCAGGTCGATGGTCCAGGTCGCCCCGTTCGATCCCGAAGCGCGACAGCGGCCCGATCACGGGCGAGCAACTGGGGCGACTCTCGTCTGAGATGCGTCCAGTACTGTTGATCCTGGTATCCGCCCTGATCGATGAACTCCTTGAACTCGCGATTGGTGACTTCGGTCTGATCGATCCAGTAGTCCGTGAGTTGCACCCCACCCCGGCGGCCGCCGGGGACGAAGACCATGCGCGCGACGTCGCTGCCGACCGGCCGTAGCGGGATCGGCCGCGCAGCCACGTCCGTCCGTCCCGCCGCGGCCGCAGGCGCCCCGACCTCCAGCCTCGCCTCAAGCGGCTCGAAGCCGTCTTTCGTAATCCTCCAGCGAAGCTGGCCCAAGGGGGCGCGGACCTCTTCCAACGGTGACGTGCCAAGTGAGAGCCACTCACCGTCGACATCTTCATACGCCTTGAACGCGACCTCGGCGCCTGGCGGATCGGTGGCAATGGTGACGATGTCGGTCGTGGCGCGCAGCGCCTGTGCGAACTGAGGATCGTCGGGCCATCGATACGCTGCGGCTTTTACGACACGCCATACTTCGACAAATCGACCTACGTCCACAAGATGCTCCACCTCGGCGACCGCCGCTTTGCGCTCAGTCTCGGCTTGTGCGCGCCGCACGAACGTCCAGACACCAAGAACCGCGATCGTGAGAACGACCAGCGCCGCGGCGCCTGCGATCCGGAAGTGTCGACGCGTGACCAGCGATCGTTCGGATGCCGTCGAGCCGGACAACGCGAGGTTGCCGAGGTCGCGGTGGATCTCGACCGCCGACGAGTACCGGTTCGCCGGCTCCTTCTCCAGGCATCGCGCGACGATGCGCTCGACCTCCGGCGGCACGTCGGACCTGACGTCGTGCAGTGTTCTCGGCTGGTCCTGCAGCACGGCTCGCAACATGGACCGATGGGAGTCTCCCGCGAACGGGCGAGCTCCGGTCAACATCTCGTAGAGCACGATGCCAAACGAGAAGACATCGGTGCGGGCATCGACCGCTTCACCGCTCGCTTGTTCGGGGGACATATACCCCCCGGTACCCATGACCACACCCGGCATCGTCTCGGGCGCCAAGCTTCTGGTCATTTCCGAGTTGCCGAGCGGTTCTGGCCGCGGCAGCTTGGACAGGCCGAAATCCAGCACTTTGATGCGGCCATCCCGAGTCACCATGATGTTGGCCGGCTTCAGGTCACGATGCACGATGCCTGCGGCGTGGGCCGCCGCCAGCGCACCAGCGGTTTGATCTGCGTAGTCGAGCACCTGGACGAGCGGGAGGCCGTCCGGCCCGATGAGACGGCTCAGGGGCGTGCCGTCCACGTACTCCATGACAATGAAGTCCACGTTGTCGGCCGACTCCATGTCGTGGATCGTGACGATGCCGGGATGGTTCAGGGCTGAGGCCGCTTGGGCCTCTTGAAGGAAGCGGCGCTTTCCCTCAGAGGAGCCGTGGCCCTCGCGCAGGATCTTGAGCGCCACCGTCCGACCGAGCCGAGCGTCCACGGCTTCGTAGACGATTCCCATACCGCCTCGGCCGAGTTCGCGGCCGAACGTGTAGCGGGAGAAGGCTGACCCCTGTGGTGGTAACATGGCTCAATCGCCAGCAATTCTGGCCTGGATTTCCCCTTTTTGGCTGCCCACAACAGGTCCATACTACGCCCGCCCGCGCCGCCGCCGCAAGTTTTACGCGCCCGGGAAGATTCGACCGGAAACTAAGAAAATAGAAGCAGGACCTGATCAAAATCTCCGTGCGTGTGAACCAGGCCACAATTCACAGTGCCGCGAGCGACGCGAGCGCTTCGGCGCCACCGGCCTGACCCTCGACAGTTGTCTCCTACTTGCCGGCCAACATTCTTGTGTAAATTGTCCGATCACAATCAGAGCAACGGACCCGCTCGAGTCGCTCGCGGCACTGTTGATTGCGGCGCCAACAACGGCGCGGTTGCTGACTAGCCAGAGCCGTCACCCTCGGGCCGGAATTGTGGCCGCAACATCAGAGCCGCGAACGAAGTGAGCGGTGAGATTGGCTGAAACGCGCGGTTCTGAAATTTGCTGTCGCGCAAATCAAGCCAAGTTGCTGGCGTCTAATGCCAGCAATGTATGCAGCAGGACGTTGGCGCCGTTGGCGATATCTTCGGGGCGCGAGAATTCTTTCGGGAAATGGCTGATGCCCGCGACGCTCGGGATAAAGATCATCCCGACCGGACAGATCCGGGCCATATCCTGAGCGTCGTGGCCGGCGCCGCTCGGCATCCGCCGCGTCGTCAAATTCAGCTGTGCGGCGGATTGTTCAATCAGACGGCGAATCCGTTCGTCGGTCGGCGCGGGCACGTTGACATTGATTTCCTTGTAAGAAAACGTAGCGCCGGTGGACTTGGCGATCTGGGCGGCTTCGGCTTGAATCCGTTCGAACAGACTCGCGATCTTTGCGGCGTCCAGATCGCGCAATTCCAGGGTCAGCTCGACCTTTCCCGGAATTACGTTGGGTGCACCGGGCAGCGCCTGAATTCGCCCGACTGTTCCGACGTGGCGGCCTGGCTCGGACGTTACGATGCGGTGAACCGCGTCGATAAATCTTGCCGCTGCCAGCAGGGCGTCCTTGCGTCCGGGCATCGGGGTCGTGCCGGCGTGATTGGCGAATCCTCCGATTGTGACGTCCCACCAATGAATCCCGACGATCCCTTCGACCACTCCGATGTTGATCTGTTCGGCATCCAGAATCCCACCCTGTTCGATGTGCAGCTCGAGATAAGCCGCCACTTGCTCGCGAGTGCGGCGCACTTGAACCAGTCGATCCGGATCGCCGCCGAGGAGGCGAATTCCTTCTCGAATCGTGACGCCACTTCGGCTGACCAGATCCAATTCCTTATGGGTCAGCTCACCGCTGATCGCGCGGCTTCCGATCAGGCCACCCTCTTCGTTTTGAAAAACGATCACCTCGAGGGGATGCTGAGTCTGCACGTGCTGCTCGGCCAGAGTCTGGGCAACTTCGATGGCGCCCATGGAACCGACGTCGCCGTCGTAGTTGCCGCCTTCGGGAACCGAATCAATGTGCGATCCAAAGAGAATTGGCGCCAACCCCGGTCGAAGGCCGGCGCGCCGGCCGATAAGATTGCCAACGGCGTCGATGGAAGTTTCAAGGCCGGCCGACCGCATCAGTCCGGCGACATAGTCGCGCGCTTGGCGGTCGGCCTCGCTGTAGGCCAGACGGCTGACGCCGCCCTGCGGGTTCTTGCCGAATTCAGACAGACGGGTCAGGTGCTGGTTGAGGCGCCGGCCATTGACTCGCACATTGCGATTAGCAGGCGCAGGTTGAAAGTATGCCGCAGCCGAGCCCAGGATCGTGAAGTGAAACTGCCGTCGATTCATGGCGGGTCGGAGTGATCATATCTCTTTAGAGTCGCCAGTCGCCAGTCGCCAGCACCGGGTGAAATGGTTTGAGCCAGCGAGGATTATTGGAAGCGCCGCCGCAGTTATGCGGCCGTGGGCCGTTGTGCTATCATCGAGCGAAATGAAATATAGAGTGCTTGTCGAACAAGACGAAGATGGAATGTTCGTTGTGGAGTGTTCGAGTCTACCCGGATGTATTTCTCAAGGAAAAACTCGGGAAGAGGCGATCAAGAATATTCAGGATGCAATCCGAGGATACCTCGAAAGCCTCAAGCGTCGTAACGAACCGATCCCACCGCCCTTGGAGGAAGCCCTAGTGGAGGTCGATATTTGAGCAAGATGCCTGTTTTGTCAGGCAAGGAACTTTGTAGAGCGCTTGAAAACATCGGCTACCTCATTGATCACCAGACCGGAAGTCATCTCATTGTTCGAAACCAAGTTTTCCCTTATCGCCGGCTAACGATACCAAATCACAAAGAGATCGCTAAAGGGACGTTGCGAGCTATCCTTCGCCAGGCCGGGATGGCTAAGGAAGAACTTCTCAGACTTATCTGATCTCACTGACTGCAGGCCGCCGTTCGCAGGCCATGCCACAATTCGAGCACTCTCTCACCAGAAACTTCCCTGGTAACTTGCTACTGACCACTTGCCACTTGAGCGCGCCTAGAAACTGAAGCGCAGGCCGAGCTCGACTCTGCGGTTGCCGGCCGAAGATGTTCCACCGCCGCCGCCACCGCCGCCTGCTCCGCGGAATCCAAAACCGGCCGTAGCCGAGTTGGACACACCGAACAGCGGAGAAGTCAGGTTGCCGATAACGGGACCCTGATTGGTGTGATTGATTACATTGGAAATATCGATCGACAAGGTCAGGTTGTAGCGGCCCGCACTGCCGCCGCCAGCTCCAAAGCCGCCACCGCCCATGCGGCCGCCACCGCCACCGCCGTGACCGCCATCTCGACCGCCGCCACCGCCGCCGCCGGCCCACATCCCGGCAGGAGGCCCGCCGGCTTGTGCATTGGCGGCCTGCTCGGGTCGCGCGCCGATGCCGAAAGTCTTGCGAATGCCCAATCGCGTCATGATAAAGCCGGGGCTCTCGCCGAAGTTGCGTGGGATGACCGGCTGGCCTGCCGTTGGGTTGGGATCAAACGCTCCGAACGAAGAAACCACTACGCCCGGCCTGCTCAAGTCGGTTGCAAACGTCGGACGTTCGGTAAACAGCGTATCGGCGTTGGTGTCGCGTCCTGTCGTGATGTTGAAGGGACGGCCCGAGGTGGCCATCACGAACGGGTTGAGCCGGACACCCCAGGGGAGAGTCATCGAACCGCCGAAGACAACGCGGTGACGGACGTCGCCACCGGCCCGGGCATACTCGTTGCTGAAATCATAGGGATCCAGCGGCGAGCCCGAACCGCTTTCACCCGTGTTCCTCCACTTGCCCAAAGAGTAGTGACCGAACAGTGTCAGGTTGCGGCCGAAACGGTTGTTGAGGCCGACCATCAGCTGATTCATGCGCGACAGACCGTCGGAACGATACTCAAACACATTGCCGACGTCACCGAGTGGGCGCTGGCCAGTGCCCGGCAGCGGGGCGTTGACATTGAAAGATCGGATATCGTGGACGCGGCGCGTGTTGACGTAGCTGACTGTTGCCGTGAAATTTTTGGGCAACTGGCGTTCCACGCTGATGGCGCCCTGAAGGGAATAGGGCGAAACCAGGCCGGAGAAGACGCGCCGGATCGACTGCGGGCGCGATGAAGCGATCAACGACTGGACCGATGGAACGTTGGGAAAAAAGTCGGGGTTGGAGACGATAAACTGCTGCTGTTTGACTCCATTGTAGCGGTCCGCCTCGAGCGTATTGCTTTCACTGAAGCGATCGTAGAAAACTCCGTAGCCGCCGCGGACGATGGTCTTGGCGCGTTGTCCGGCCTTGAATCCCGGCGACCAGGCAAAGGACAGTCGCGGCGCCACGTCCAACTGGTCGCCGATGTTGGTCTGCGCCTCGTAGCGCAGGCCCAGCGACAGCACGAGGTCGGGCCGGACCGTCCAGTCGTCGTTGATGAAAAGTCCAAGCTCGACCTGCCGAACGTCTGCGAGCGGATCTCCTCCGTTGATTGAAAACTGCGTGGCGCCGCCGCCCAACTGCCGGATCTCCTGGGAAGATCGGCCGAGCGACTGGAACAACAGTGTCCGCCGGTAACGTTCCAGACTGGACACCGGAATGACGACGGGTTTGCCGGTGGCGTCCAAGACCGGATTATTCGTAGCGTCTAGCTGCGGGCCTAGGCCGCCGCCGAAGGTGAAGGTCCCCGCGAAATTCGAACTCGAGACGTCGGTTACTTCGACCCGCGTCAGCCGGGCGCCCCATTTCAGAGAATGCTTTCTAAAAATCCACGATGTGGTGTTGTGCAGTTCCCACTCGCTTTGATCGTTAAAGGTCACGCCGACACCCGCTCCGCCGCCGAAAAATGCGTCCAACACCCGAAGCGTCGGAACCGTGTTGTCGCCGTCGCGGCCGCGGCTGGCGCTTTCGTACTGAAGGCGCGTTTCGTTAATGAGGCGCGGGCCCAGGACGGCCGTTTCCGTCAGGCTGAAGTTGTGCTCATGCCGGGACGCGCTGTAGGCGCGCGACAGCAGCGAGAATTCGCCGATGCCTTCGTTGAGATCGCGCGACTGCGAATAACTGTAACGCGTCACCAGAGTGTGGCTGGGATTAATCTGAAGTTCAAAGCGCGGCGACACCGAAAGGCGCCGTTGCGGCGTCAACACGACCTGGCTGAAACGGGTCGGATTGAGCTGGCTGTCGAGAATCTGGGCGTTGATGATGGCGTTTTCATCTAGCTCGCGGCGATCGAAATCGAGAAAAAACGAAGCCTTCTTGGAAACCAGCGGGCCGCTGATATTGCCGCCGTAGGAGCGCGACTGGTACGGGGCGCGGTTGGGTGCGTAGGGATGGCGCGAGTTCAAACTCTCATCGTTGAATCCGAAGTGGGCCTGACCCTGGAATTTGTCGGTCCCTGGCTTGGTGAGGATTTCGATGCGTCCAAAACCCATCCGCTCGAATTCCGACGAAAACGGATTCTGATTGATCCGGATTTCGCGAATGGAGGACCGCGGCGGCATGCGGCCGCCTGTAAAACCGTCGATATAGAACTGCGCCCCGTTGGGTCCTGCCGAGGGTCCGGCCAGCGCCTGCAAGGCGTCTGCCAGGTCTTCCGGATCTTCGGGAAGAGCGTCCAGGTCCGTGCCTTTAAGGACGAGGGCGCCTGCGTTGTTCTCATTCGAAAGACTCAAAGCGGCTGAATCGGACGTGACGGTCACTTCCTGTTTTTCAGCGGTTACCTGCAGCTGAATATTGATCTCGACCGGCTCTTTGCGTGCCGCGGTCACTTCGGCCAGATTCTCATATCCGGCAAAGCCCTTGGAAATAGCTCGCAGTGTGTAGACACCGGGCGCCAGATTTGCGAAGGAATAGATTCCCTCGCTGTTGGTAACGGTCAACTTTTCCGTGCTGTTTGCATCGACCAGAACGACGGACGCTCCGATGATGATGCCGCCCCCTGCGTCGGTAACACGGCCCCGAATTGTGCCGGACGATTGAGCAGTTGCGGTTGCGGCCAGCCAAACGATTGAGACGGCCAGCACCAGAGCGGTTCGAAGAAAGCGTGTCATTTCCATTAGCAAGTTCCTTTTCATTTTTAGTATTGCAAGTTACTTACGAATCACTCCGCTTCAAGGAAAGGACGAAGGACGAAGGACTAAGGACAAAGTACTAGTCCGGTGCACGTCGTACTTCGTACTTCGTCCTTTCCCTGGAGCCTGTTACGGAAAACCGATTCCGAAGTCGGACATGCCGGGCGGAAGGCCCAGGCTTGCGCCGCCTCCCCCAGACATAGCCGGTCCTGCAAACAAGGCATCCAATCCGGCTGCCAGGATGACGGCCGTCACTCGAGACGGATTGGCGCCCGCAATGGACGAAACCAAAATCATCTCACCTGGTTTAAGATCCTTGACCAGAAGGGCAGGCAACCGTTCAAGCATCTCGCTCATGTCACCGCCAGCCGCCATCCCGCGGCGTTCACCACCTGCGGATAGTCCGGAAGGACCGGCTGCGCCGGCCGCCGGCGGCGCGCCAGGTCCGGCTGCGCGGGCTGGTTGATCGGGCGAGCCGGCAGGCCTGACGCCGACCGGCCCGCCCGGGCTCGCAGTAGCTTGGGCGCGCATGGCCAGCATCTGCGCCATCTGCGGTGGGAATCTTCGCAGAACGGAATCCTTGTTTACCACGATCGTCAGTGGTTGGTTGTTGACCAGATTTCGAATCGTTATCTCGCCGGTTTCCGGATTGACTTTGGTCACTGCACCGCCGGCCATCACAAAGGCGCCTGACACGACAACCTCAGACTGGAAGCGATTTCCATCGGCGCTTCGCTCGCCGAGAGCGCGTAGTTGATCGCCGACCTTCAGTTCGGAAAAAGAGCTGGGTTTCGCGTCGGCAAATTTTACCGATTCAGGGGGATAGCGTTTCAGTGCAGTCTTATCCGTAATGGCCAGTATGACCGCTCGCGGCGCCCCTCGGGAAGGTGTGGAAACTGTGATCTCGCGCGTCTCCGCGTTGATCGACTGGACCGTACCGGCAACGCCTCGCTGGCGCCACTCTTCTCGTTCTTTTTCGTTCCTTTGCGCGATGGCTGTCTTGCTGATGACGATCAACTGGCGTGTCGGCACTGTCTTGCGATCCTCGGACACTTTCCCTCGCGCCAAGACCCTATCTCCTACCGAAACGTCTGCGAGGGTAATCTTCTCAGCCGTATCCAGCCTGGTTTCGCCCGGAGGGATCCGCAGGTAGACAGTCGCAGGTTCAAGCCTGACCAGGACGTCGCCCGCGCCGGTCTTGAGCGTCAAAGTTTGCGCGGCTGAGTCGATAGCTATTACGTCACCCATGGCGTATGTCGCCGTGACTCCATCGGCAGGCTGGGCCGAAAGCGGTGAAAAAGAGCCGGCCAGGACCAATCCGGCGGCAAGCAATAGAAAAAGGCAGACTTCTCGCTTCATCATTAATGAACCTCACTGTCTAATACGGCTTAGGGGAGAAAAATTTCAATAAAAGCAGGGACTAGGGGTCAGGTGTCAGGGGTCAGCGGGCAAGTCTGGGATAGCCGGAAGGTATGTGAAACTGGCTTCACCGCAGAGACGCAGCGCGGCATAGCCGCAACCAAAGTCGGCAGCCGGCAGTAGGCAGCGGGCAAGGTCGAACCGCTGCTGTCTGGTTGAAAAACACTCGAGCCACGTAATCCGTTTGATCCGTGTCAATCCGCGCAATCGCCGGCTACGACGGTTTATGGCGGAATGATCGAAAAGAAAAGCAAAAACAGTCACGAATTACACGAATTAGACGAATGAACCCGAAATCCGCTGATCGGGATTTGCTCTCTGGTTCAAAAGGGGCGTTGCCAACCGGGTACGATCGACCTACGAACGTTCCGGGTTCATTCGTGTAATTCGTATCATTCGCGTAATTCGTGACTAAGCTTTTTATTTTGTGAATGATCCGGGCCAGCTCTGGGCTCTAGTCCTGTGTGCTTTTGTGCGAGTGGGCAATCGGTGGCCCGGAACTCGGTTGCGGCTCAGTGTCCAGGAGCTCCCGCACCTTGCCAGACAGGCTATTTGCCGAAAAAGGCTTGCCTAAGAAAGCATGACGCGAGTCGAGACTGTTCTGAATCGAGGCGTTGTCCTCGGAATAGCCGGACATGAAGAGAACTTTCATCTCGGGACGCAGCGCGATAAGTTCTTCGGCCAGTTGCGGGCCGCTAAGTCCCGGCATGACCACATCGGTCAACAGCAAGTCCAGCCTTTCGCGGTACTCCCGGGCCAGCGTCAAGGCCCCCAGGGGCGTGGCGCAGTCGAGCACGCGGTAGCCGCGCGCTTCCAAGATTCGTAAGCACATCCGCCGGACGGCTTCCTCGTCTTCGACGAGCAGGATCGTTTCAATGCCGCCGGCAGATTCCGGCGGCTGGTCCTGGCGGGATTGCAGGGCCGGCGCTTGGTCGGAATAGGGCAATAGGATTTCAAAAGTCGTGCCTCGCCCTAGCTCGCTTACACACCAGATATAGCCGCCGCTTTGCTTAACGATCCCGTAGGAAGTCGCCAGTCCCAGTCCGGATCCTTTCCCTTGTTCCTTGGTTGTAAAGAAGGGTTCAAAAATCTGGGCGCAGGTTTGCGCGTCCATCCCGACGCCCGTATCG